>CAYWNB010000168.1:0-1132 GCA_964459195.1 uncultured Desulfobacula sp. | reverse complement strand
GCTGCCTGCATGCCGGCAATGCCACCGCCAATGATCACCACATCCGGATGAACCTGGGATGTCTTTGTTTCAAGATGATGATGAAATTGGACCCGATCAATGGCGGCCTTTACCAAATGTTTTGCTTTTTGTGTGGCAAGATCTGGATCCTCGGTGACCCAGGAAACCTGTTCCCTCACAGAACACATTTGAAAGTAATAGGGATTGAGACCTGCCCGCCGGCAGGTTTCCATGAATGTTTTGCCGTGTAGTCTCGGGGAACAGGAAGCTACCACGATACGGTTTAAATTCAGTTCCCGGATATCCCTTTCAATCATTGCCTGGCCAGGTTCCGAGCACATAAATTTATAGTCCCTTGAGACCTGTATTCCTTCAAGGGGTGCCACATAATCCCTGACAGATTCAACATCTACCTTGGCGGCAATATTCAACCCGCAATGACAAATATAAAACCCAATTCTAGGGGATTGAAATTTTAAATCAACAAACTTTCCAGGTGCAAACTTTCCGGACATGGATACCTCCGATCTAGTTTATATTATTCTCAACTGTTCATTTTTTTCTAAACTGCTTTTCCAGGGGGAAGTTTAATGATAAATTGAGACCCCACATTGGGCATACTTTCCACAACAATCGTTCCTTTATGTCGTTCAATAATTCCATAGGTCGTCGACAGCCCGAGTCCTACCCCATGCCCCTGTTCTTTTGTGGTAAAAAACGGTTCGAAAATAAACGGTTGATCTTCTTTAGAAATACCCTTTCCATTATCTTTAATCGTGATACAAACAAGGTTTTCTTCCACTAATCCTGCCCGGATTTTCAGGATGCCCCCACCGGCGCCTCTTGTACCAGGAACAGCCCCAGTCTCAATGGCGTCAATGGCGTCAATGGCATTAAAAATCAAATTAATGAGACATTGTTCAAGTTGATTAAAATCTCCACTCACCTGGGGAAGGTCAGGATCACATCCTTGTTTCAATACAATATTACTCAATTCAAGCTTATGATTGCACAGTAAAAGGCTGTGTTGAATCAAATGGGCCACATTAATCTGGGTTTGTTCCAGTTTTGTTTCCCTTGAAAATTTCAAAAGACCGGAAACAAGATCAGAACATCTCTGGGTTTCAGATTC
>CAYWNB010000167.1:0-6643 GCA_964459195.1 uncultured Desulfobacula sp. | reverse complement strand
TATTTATCATGGCAAAAATTTCTTTAACGTCAGAATTCTCCAAGCGGCCTGACCAACAAGGCTAAAGTCGATTATCCTAAACATTAAAAAAGGTTCTTGTATTAAATGTAAGTATGACATATCATCATACTCAGGAGGTGGCATTATGGCAACAGCAAAAATTGCAATTACAATTGAAAAAGATATTTTGATTAGGCTCGATCTTCTGGTTAAATCTCAAATTTTTTCAAATCGTAGCAAAGCTATACAAGAAGCAATAAAAGAAAAATTAAATAAACTTGAGAATAATCGACTTGAAATTGAATGTTTAAAATTGAATCCTGATTTTGAACAAGCCCTTGCTGATGAAGGACTGTTTTCGGAGATAGAAGAATGGCCAGAATATTGAGAGGAGATATTTTTTGGGCAAATCTAAATCCAACAATAGGGAATGAGCAGGCAGGTCTAAGGCCGGTTTTAATTCTAAGTCATGATGTTTTTAATAAGCACTCAGGAACAGTCATAGCCACTGCAATTACAAGTCAGCCTCAAAAAGCCGGATTTCCATTAACACTTGAACTGAGTGGCACAAAACTCCCCAAAAAATCTTGGGCAAAAATTAGCCAAATAAGGACATTGTCAATCAAACGCTTAAGCAAAAAGATAGGTAAAGCTAATATCAATGAACTTGAATTGGTGATTAAAGGTCTTAATGAAATTATAGCAGGTTAACAAGCCGTTTGAAACCGAACATACCGCCGTTTCTACGTCGATCTGGAATGGCGCTTCAACTTAGAGTTAGCATTGTGATAGTTATCCCTCGTATTTATTCGTCCTATTTGAAAATAAAGCTTTGGTCTGAGCAGGATCGATTATTCTGCTAAATTCAGCAAAGGCAGAAGAAAAATTTATAATGGTTGTCTGATGATATAAAAGGAGGTTTTTATGCAAGAAGGCACACCCATAAAAATTGATCATCTCGGTGCAAAAAATTGTGTCACCGGTTCCTGTCACCTGATGCAGATACCTGGGTCCCGCGGCAGTGCGGTGAATATCCTTGTGGATTGCGGAAAGTCCCAGGGCAAAGATCCGGAACTGCCCTTTGGCGCTTTCCCTGTGGCACCTGAACATATTCAATATTTGTTTCTCACCCATGCCCACATTGATCATATCGGAAGGGTGCCTGATCTCATTGAGGCTGGCTTTGACGGTGAGATAATTTGCACCCATGGAACAAAGGCACTTCTGATTCCCATGCTCAGGGATTCTTTATCATTTACACAGAAAAGCAAACGAGAGATCCGGGCAATTGAACAAAGAATTGATGACCTTTCCTGGGGATTTGAATATGGGGAAGTTTTTTCTCTCAAAAAAGGTGTTCAGTTCAAACTTGGCAATGCCGGTCATATTCTTGGGTCTTGTTTTGTCTGGTTTGAAATTTCCTTGGAATACCAAAAAGATGCCTATCGGGTTCTTTTTTCGGGAGATCTTGGCTGCACAGATACCCCGATTCTGCCTGATCCAGATATCCCCGATGCCTGCGATCTGCTGATTATGGAATCCACCTATGGGGATCGAAACCATGAAAGCCGAAACGAGAGAATTGAGGTATTGAAAAACTGTCTCGCCAGAGCGCTGGCTGATGGCGGCATCGTCTATATTCCGGCATTTTCCTTGGGGCGCACCCAGGAACTGATATATGAGCTGGACCGAATCGGGATGAACGTCCCTGTTTTTATCGATTCTCCCCTGGGGCTTAAAATTACAAAAATATATGCACGTTTGGATGAATGCTGGGACAGGGAGGCCAGGGCGCTAAAAGCCCGAGGCGATGATCCCATTGATTTTAAAGGCCTCTATTCGGTGGATCGGTTTGGGGACCATAAGAAACTGCTGAAATTATCAGGGCCTGCCGTTATCATTGCCGGCAGCGGTATGTGCACAGGTGGCCGCATTGTGGATCATTTTAAGCATGGCTTGAACGACTCCAAAAATGACGTTTTCTTTGTGGGATATCAGGCAAAGGGAACCCCGGGCAGACGGATCATTGAAAAAAAGGTGCCCTGCAGAGCCGGGATCCACAACCTCTCCGGATATTCTGCCCATGCGGACCAGGCCATGTTGATAAAATGGGTAAAATCAATGTCTGCACCGCCCAAAGAGATACACCTTGTCCATGGTGAATCCCATGCCCGCAAGGCACTTGCTGCCGTCCTTGGCATATAAAATATAACTCTGGGAAAGACGGGCATCCGGTTGATGGGGGTCGGAGTTTGCACTCTCTCAAAAAAAAATAAAAAAAAAGGTTCCCCACGGTTGCATTTTTCATAAAAATTGATTACAAATTACGAATTGATTCTATTTTTAATCATTGCTCATTCTGAAAAATCCAATTGTGAACCACTCCATTTTTTGAAAACCTTGTTTATTTGGGAAATAGATTTTTGCAATTAGGCAATCCGGAGTCAGGGATAACATAAATTTTAATGAGTATATGGAGAAATAATTATGAAAAAGAACAAAAGATTCGTATCAATTATTTTCATTGGTTTATTGGTCATGCTATATCTTATCCCGGCGGTGGCAAGTACGGGGAAGGTCAATATAAATACGGATGATAAAGCGCAGCTTGTGACGCTTAAGCATGTGGGGGACAAAATTGCGGACCGGATTATCGAATATCGAAAAATCCAGCCCTTTGAAGTACCGGAAGATATTATGAAGGTGAAGGGCGTGGGGCAGAAGGTTTTTGATGCCAATAAGGATAGAATAATCGTTAAGAAGGAATAGCGGTATTGAGTTAGCTATTAAATCCCTGATTCCTGATTCAAAAAACCGTTGTTTGATATAACCGAATTTTGTATTATTATTGAATACCATGTTGTAAATGACAGCATGGTATTTTTCATTTTAACAAAGAAAGAGGCTACATTGGAAATTTCAAAGATATATCGGAAAAAGTCTTTCTGGGTTATTACATTGATCATGATCTTACTTGCTGCTGGTGTCAGTGCAAGTATTTATTTTGGGAGCAACTGGCTGTTATTAACCTTTTCATCCGAGGAAGGACAAAAAGGACTTGTCCAGAAGATTCCAGAGGGAGTCGCCTTGCTGACCCTTGTTTTGGATAAGTTCTATCTATGGACACTTCCGGCAGTTATGGGTGTCTTTTTCCTGTTTGGGTGGGTTTTGTGGCTGGTTTTAGCTTTTTCACTGTCATCGATTTTCAAACTAACGGGTGCATCCCCCAATAAGGGAGGCGAAAGCAAACCTAAAAAGCGGGACTTTTTGGATCAGAAAATTGAGCAGGAGCGCAAAAGACGATTGTTTCTTCACTCTTTGTCTGTTCTTCAACGGGATGGCCGGCTTCTTGATTTTTTTGATGAAGACTTGAGTTTGTATGAGGATGATCAGATTGGTGCTGCTGTCAGAAGTATCCAGGAAGATTGCAAAAAGGCCATCAAAAAATATATTGACCCGAAACCGGTTATTGAGTCCGAGGAAGGAGAGTCCGTTACCATTGAACCCGGATTTGATATTGATGCCATAACCCTTGTGGGGAATGTTTCAGGCGAGCCTCCGTTTCAGGGGATTTTAAAGCATCGAGGCTGGAAAGCGGGTAAAAAAGATGTGCCCAGGCTGTCTGATATTCAGAATCCTGACATCATGACACCTGCTGAGATTGAAATACCATAATACGTAAAGAGGTTCTAACATTATTCAGGAGCTGGTTTGGATTTTAAGGATAAACAATATGTCATTGGGATTGATCTAGGCACCACTAATTGCGCTGTGTCCTATGTGGATGCGTTTGCATTGAAAGAGATTGCCAAAAAGGGCAAAGATGCACCGGACAAGGATAAGCTGATCAAGGTGTTTAATGTGCCCCAGTTGACCGGACATGGTGAATTTACTAAAATTCCGGTTCTGCCCTCTTTTTTATATATTCCAGGAACATATGATATTTCAAAGGAAGTATTAAAACACCCCTGGAAAAAGAGGGAAGACTTGTTTGCCGGGACCTTTGCCAGGGATCATGGATCTAAAATACCGTCCCGGCTGGTTTCTTCCGCCAAAAGCTGGTTGTGCAATCCCGGGGTGGATCGTAAATCAAGGATTTTGCCCTGGGGGTCTGAGGGGGTTGAAAAGATTTCTCCTGTGACAGCCACTGCAGAATATCTGACCCATATCCGCAGTGCCTGGAATCATTTTGTGAAAGATGAAGATCAATTCCTGGAAAATCAGTTTGTTGTGATCACGGTGCCGGCTTCTTTTAATGAAGAGGCCAGGGATTTGACCATGGAGGCAATCCGGGTTGCCGGGTTTGGTTCCTCCGTAACCTTGCTTGAAGAACCCCTGGCAGCGTTTTACAGCTGGTTGATTCGCCACGAAGCGGACTGGCAGCAAACTATACGAGAGGATGACCTGATTCTGGTTTGTGACGTTGGCGGCGGTACAACTGATTTTAGTTTGATTACGGTAACTGCCACTAAAGGGTCTCCGCGGTTTGAGCGCCTGGCGGTTGGTGACCATTTAATACTGGGGGGGGATAATATAGACCTGACCCTGGCCAAGATTGTTGAATCAAAGTTTGGATCCAAGGCGAGTTTGAGCTCGGACAAATGGAAAACCCTGTGCCACAGGTGCCGGGACGCTAAGGAAAAGATTCTTGGCAATGGGGAGCGGGCCGTCAGGATTACCCTGAAGGGGGAGGGAAGGGCGCTTATCTCAGGAACCCTTTCAGCGGATTTGACCCGGGGGGATGTGGAAACGGTTTTGAGGGGGCAGTTTTTCCCCGATGTGGACACGGCTGATTTAAATGACAGGGATATGGGCAAAGAAATAGCCGATTTTGGTCTTCCCTTTGAACGGGAATCTTCTGTGACCAAACATATTGTCCGGTTTTTGGAAAAACACCGGGCGAGTGTAAAGGAAAGTCTCGCAAAAGAGTCACCCATGCCGGATTTTATTCTGTTTAATGGGGGGACCCTAAAGCCGGCCCTTGTTCAGTCACGCATCAAGGAGGCGATTCGAAGATGGTTTAGGACATCCGATTTGAAAAAGCCCTATATCCTCGAGAATGATAGACCGGAGCTCGCCGTTGGCGTGGGGGCATCCTATTACGGTCTTGTGAAACAGGGGGTTGGGGTCCGGGTGGGAAGCGGAAGCCCGCGAAGTTACTATATTGGTGTTACTTTGGAAGCCGGGAATGATCCTAAAGCCGTCTGCATTGTCGAAAGAGGTTTGGACGAAGGGTCTGTGATCGATCTTCCGGAGATGGCCTATGAGGTCAGGGCCAATCAACCTGTCAGTTTTGATGTCTACAGTTCAAGTTACAGGTCCGGGGACAGGGCCGGCAGTGTTATCCCCATTGACACTTCTCTGAGTGCCATGGCACCCATTAAGACAATTATACGGTTTGGTAAAAATGGAGAAAAGAAGGGGATTCCCGTAACAATGGGGGCAGAGTATACTGAGATGGGAACCCTTGCCATGTATTGCCAATCAGCCGTAAGCGACCATCGATGGAAATTACAATTTCAGCTTAGAGATTCAGGACAGGGAATTGAATCTGCTGAAACCGCAGTTTATGATGATGATCTGATTGACAGGGTGTGTGACACGGTTGAACAGGCTTTTATCCGTAAATCCCCGGCAGAAAATGATTTGAAAGGGCTTGTCAAACAGATTGAAGGAATGGTTGAGCAGCGAAAAGCCAACTGGCCCTTGTCTTTTTTGCGGCGGTTGGCGGATCGGCTCATTGCCATTGAAGGCTCAAGGACACTTTCTGAAGATCACGAAGCAAGATGGTTGAATTTGACAGGGTTTTGCATGCGTCCCGGGTTTGGGGATGCCTTTGATACAGAAAGGGCTAGAAAATTATGGAAGATTTATCTGTCAGGTTTGCAATCGGCAAAAGTTGTCCAGAACCGGCTTGAATGGTGGATTTTTATCAGACGGATTGCCGGCGGCTTAAACGCAGGACAGCAAAGACAGTTTTACCAGGACACCGCCTCATTTTTAACCATGGCAAAAACAAACAAGGGCAGACTCGCTCCCCAGGAGTTGATAGAGCTGTGGATGGCTGCCGGGAATATGGAACGGCTGCTCGTCAAAGACAAGGTGGTGTTGGTCAAGGCCCTTTTTCCCCAGCTTAAACCCGGGAAAAAACAGGATCGCTTGTTCTGGACCCTGGGGCGGTTGGGGGCTAGAGAGTTGTTATACGGCTCTGCTGACAGGGTGGTGCCGCCATCGGAAGTCACGCGTTGGGTTCACAGGATTATGAAACAAAAATGGAAGAGAGAAGACCCTGCCCAGAGCCTTGTGGCAGAAATTGTGAAAAAGACCGGGGACAGGACCCGGGATGTGGATTCTGATATCACTGCCGAAATCGTTGAATGGATGGAAAAGACCGGGGCCAATGCGACACTTATAATAAAGGTAGTCGAAAAGACCAAAATGGCGTTAACGGAAAAAAGTGTTCAATTCGGAGAAAGGCTTCCAGCAGGTCTTGTACTGAAATAAACATTTATTTGAATTTTGTTAAGAAAGTGTTTGACAATAATTGAAACTTCCTATAGTATTATCGAGTTCTGTCGGAGAGAGACAAACTAAATCTTCGGGAGAATTTTTGATCTTTGAAAATTGGTCAGTGAGAAAAGAA
>CAYWNB010000166.1:3884-6739 GCA_964459195.1 uncultured Desulfobacula sp. | reverse complement strand
AAAAACATATTGCAACGGCTCGTATTAATGTAAAAACCTATGAAATAAAAATTACTTATACGGATCCGGTTGCTTCCCGGATAGTGGAGTTCCAGGTTTAAACAAATACAGGACACGGCAAATAGTGGGGGATTCGGCCGGCGTGCTGGGTGCAGCCCTGCTCTGATAATCCGGTCAAATTAAAATCTCCTCCCCAATGACCCGGGAAGGAGATAAACAAAATAGCCGTCACAATTGAATCCCGGCAGGGATCATGACCTTGTCAGGCCAACTCTTTTACCCTGCCGGCACTTGGTTAGTAAGCAGACTCAGGGAAATAAAAGGCTTTGGCATTCTTTTTCACAACAAGATCTGCAGCAAGAATAACCCGGGAAGGTGCATGGTAGAGACCCCCAACGGTTTCCCCCCTGGCGCCTGCAACACCAAATACAATACCAGATGCCACCATTGAAGGATTATAGGTAACAGTGGCCCTTACAATAGGATCATCTTCCATGATCATCTTAATAATGTCCTTGGAACCGGCGCCGCCCAGAACCGTTTTAATTTCGGTACGCCCCGATTCTTTAATGGCCTGCATAACCCCCTTGAGCATATCATCATCCTGACACCAGACTGCATCGATATGGGCGTGTTTCTGGAGATAATTTTCCATGAGCCGTAATGCCTTTTGAGTGGACCAGTCAGCTGGCTGTGAATCAAGGATTTTAATGCCGGAAAAACCTTTCATTACGTCATTAAAAGCGTCTACCCGCTGTTTGTTAATGGGAATGGACATTCCTTCTAAGACAACCACGTTTCCTTTTCCGCCCATTTCCTTGGCAAGCCATTGGGCTCCCACCATGCCCAGTCCCGGGTTATCCCCTGCAATGAAAAGGTGCTGGGCGGATTTTGGCAATTCCCTGTCAACCACAACCGTATAGATGCCGGAGGCATAGGCTTCTTCCACCACCTTTTGAAGGGTTGCCGGGTTGTGGGGCAAAATAACAAGTGCATCGATGCCCTTGACCATTAGATCTTCCACATCCCCCACCTGTTTGCTTCCGGAACTGGCCGCCACCACATAAAAGGTTACGTCCTTATCCGTGGCTTCGATGTCCTTTACCGCTTTTTTGGCCCACCACAGGAGACCTGCTGTCCAGCCGTGATCTGCCGAGGGCACAGAGACCCCCACCTTGATTTTGTCTGCTGCCAGAACAATGGTTCCTGAAAAAAGAAATACGCCCGTGATTAAAGCAATCAACAATTTTGTAGCCATTTTTTTCATAACTGCCCCTTTTTAAAGTTGTTTGGTTATTAAAAATTATCAGGAAAATTCCTGTGGTTCCACTTGATTATCACACTCTAATTATTCTTATATTGGGCCAGGACGGCAATGAGAATCACAAACCCCTTTACCGTTCCCTGGAGATAGGGAGAGACCCCCAGCATGTTCAACATATTATTGATGATCCCCAGGATAACGGCGCCGATGACCGTTCCCCAGATGGTTCCCTTGCCACCGGCCAAAGGAGTTCCCCCGATGACCACGGCTGCAATGGCATCCAGTTCATAGAAAATTCCCGCATCCCCCGGGCTGATGGAATTTAAGCGCGAAGAAAGCAATACAGCCGTCATACCAACGGAAAACCCGGTAATCACGAAGGTCATAAAGGTGATCCAGCGGACCTTGATGGCAGAATAGACAGCCACCTGCTGGTTGGCCCCCACAGCACAGACATGCCGTCCAAAAGCGGTGTTGTTCAAAAGAATATGAAAAAAAGCAGCCAGCCCCAGAAAAATCAACACCGGATAGGGGATGTTCATGAAATACCCCCCGCCAATCTCCGGATACAGGTCATTTTGTGCGATCACCTCCCCTGCTTCACTGATGTAAAGGGTGAGGGAACGAAAAATGGACATGGTCCCCAGGGTTGCGATAAAAGAGGTAATTTTCCCCTTGGTGACAATAAAACCGTTAAAGGCCCCGCACAGGGAGCCGATAACCAGGGCCGCCAGCACGGCCACAGAAACTGCCAGAAGGCCGCCGCCCAGATAATTCATCAGGTAAATGGCCAGAACCCCCACAAAGGCCACCATGGACCCCACAGACAAATCAATACCGCCGGCAACTATCACAAAGGTCATGCCCAAAGCGATGGTGCCAGTATAGGAGACCTGCCTTAAAATATTGGTAATATTCCTGAACTTAAGAAAATGTTCACTGGCCACAGCCGACAGCACAATCAGCACCACCAAAGCAAATAACGGTGCATATTTGGAGAAATCAATCCGCTTTAACTTTTCAAACCCCATGTTTTTGGTTCCCATAATCCCCTATCTCATTAAACCCTATCTATTAAACCCTGTCACATTAAACCGGGTATTAAATTTTCCATACTTCATTTTACACCGGCGGCACAAAACATGATTTCTTGTTCATTAATACGGCTGCCTTCCATTTCACCGGCAATCTTTCCCTCCCGCATCACCAGAACCCGGGTGCAAAGCCCAATAATCTCCTCGAGTTCCGAAGAAATTAAGATGCAGGACACCCCCTGGGAAATTAAGGAATGGATAAAATGATAGATCTCTTTTTTTGCATTGACATCCACTCCCCTTGTAGGTTCATCTAAAATCAGAACAAAAGGTTCCGTATCCATCCATTTGGAAAGATAGACCTTTTGCTGATTTCCTCCGCTTAAATACTCAAGCTCGGCGCCCAGGGAGGCCGCCTTGATATTGAATTTATCTATAAATTTTTCTGCACTTTGTTTTTCACGTTTTTTGTCGATGAACCAATGGCTGTATTTTGACAGGGAAATCAAAGAAATATTTTCGGGTATGCCAAAATTCATCAACAACCCTTTCCCTTT
>CAYWNB010000166.1:1631-3784 GCA_964459195.1 uncultured Desulfobacula sp. | reverse complement strand
AACACCTGATTCAGATCCCTTCCCACCATTTTTTTGGCCATGTCCTGTTCATCCACATCCTTGACCTCATTGATACAGATCTGGTCTCCGTCCCTGAGCACAAGGATGCGGTCGCAAACTCTTTTCACTTCATTGAGCTTATGGGAAATGAACAATATGGTGACATTTTTTTCCTTAAGCCGTCGGATCAGATCAAAGAGAATTTCAACCTCAAGCTGGGTCAATACCGTGGTGGGTTCATCCATGATCAATATGTCCGACTCATGGACCAGGGCCTTGGCAATTTCAACCATCTGCTTTTCCGCCACACTCAGGTTTTCGATCAGGGCATCAGGGGAAAGCTGGGTCTTTAATTCATCCAGCAGCAATCCTGTCTTTTTTCTCATCTCCCGCTTGTTTAAAAGCAGGCCTCGTTTAATTTCAGACCCCAAAAAAATATTTTCGAAAACAGTAAGGGTGGAAATCAGATTAAATTCCTGGGGAATCATACTGATCCCAAGCTTTTTGGCTTCCATGGGCGTCTGGATGTTCACATCCTTTCCCTTAAAGTTGAGCTTGCCCTTGGTGGCGGTATAAATACCGCAGATAATCTTGAGGAGGGTTGATTTTCCCGCCCCATTTTCTCCTAATATTCCAAAGACTTCACCGGCCTGAATCTCCATGTTGATATCATTGAGGACCCTCACCCCTGAAAATTCCTTGGAAATATGCTGGACGGACAACAAAGATGTTACCTGATTTTCCATTGTCTATTCCAGTGCCCCGGTCTTTTGTTTTTTCAGGGGCATTATTTTTTCATATCTCCGTCAAAGGAGATATCAGAGGGTGAAAAATTAATGGCCCTTACAAAATCTGCGGATTCGGCTGCGCCCGCTTCCCTTTCCATGCCGTTGTCTTCCCATTCAACGGACAAGGGTCCGGAATAGTTGATGGCATTCAAGTGGCGAATAATTTCCTCAAAATTGACATCCCCATGGCCCAGTGATCTGAAATTCCATCCCCGTCGAAGGTCACCAAAGGGAAGATGTGATCCGATAATACCGGTTCTTCCATCCAGGGTGACGGCAGCATCCTTCATGTGAACATGATAAATCTTATCGGGGAAATCACTGATAAACAGATGGGGTTCCATTCCCTGCCAGATCAGATGACTGGGATCAAAATTAAGTCCCAGGGTCGGGCGATTGTCAAACACCTCAAACAGTTTGCAGGTGGAGTAATAATCATAGGCAATCTCCGTGGGATGAACTTCCAGGGCAAATTTGATACCGCAGCGGTCAAATTCATCAAAGATAGGGGTCCAGAGATTTACAATCTTTTGATAACCGTCCTCAATCATCTCGTCTGTTGTGGGGGGAAAAGAATAGAGATATTTCCAGATGGGGGACCCTAAGAAACCGGTGACCACGTAGCATCCCATGTGCTTTGCAGCACGTGCCGTGCAGATCATTTCATTGGCAGCCCATTTTTTAATTTCCGCAGGCTTGCCTTTTATGTGGTCGGGCACAAAGGCATCCACCCTCTCATCCCAGTCATCCCCCACGCATTGGCCGGAAAGATGGGCCCCCAAGGCAAAGCATTTAAGATCATATTTTTTGAGTATGGCAAGCCGTTCATCGACATACTCCAT
Organism: uncultured Desulfobacula sp.; assembly: GCA_964459195.1. Lineage (GTDB taxonomy): Bacteria > Desulfobacterota > Desulfobacteria > Desulfobacterales > Desulfobacteraceae > NBML01. The sequence continues at coordinate 2,154 of CAYWNB010000166.1, read as the reverse complement.
ATCTTTGGATGCCTTGACAGGATCCATATGATCCCCCCAGCAGGCAATCTCAAGTCCTTCATATCCCCATGATGATGCTTTTTTACAGATATCTTCAAAGCTAAGATCTGCCCATTGTCCGGTAAACAGCGTAATTGGTCTTGCCATGGTTTCCCTCCTATACAATATTAACCCATTCGGAATTGTTGTTTGAACTTTCCACACATTTTTCGATAAAGCGTACCCCTGACACCCCCTGGTCTGCCCGGGGGAAATCCAAATCCACCGGCAGGGGATCATCCCCTTGTTTTTTGGCTGCCAAACAGGAAATAAACGACTTGTAAACATTGGCAAAGGCTTCAAAATATCCTTCTGGATGGCCGGCAGGAATTCTTGAGAACTCTTCTGCCCCAGGGTAAAGCACATCTCTTCCCCTGGACAGGGTCTGGGTGGGCTTATCTATATAGGAAATTTTCATATAATTGGGGTTTTCCTGGGCCCATTCAATGGAGGCCTTTGACCCGAAAATTCTGACCCGAAAGCC
>CAYWNB010000166.1:0-1531 GCA_964459195.1 uncultured Desulfobacula sp. | reverse complement strand
AACCAGTCCTGGGGATACTCGGCATTGACAAATCGAATCTCCCCCAGATCATTGTTCAAGATCATCTGCCGTACATGCTTGACAATGGGATAGCCGGTATAGGTATAGGTCACGCAAAGAAAGACCCCATTTTTATCGGCCAGCTCCTTTAACACAATTGCCTGGGCAGATGTAACAGTTAAGGGCTTGTCACAGACCACATTGATATGATTTTCAAGAAAAATTTTGGCAATGTCGAAATGGGTAAAATTAGGGGTCACAATGACCACAAAATCAATTTTATTTTCTCGTTTACCCTCTTCTTCGGCCATCTCCCGATAGCCGGGGTATAGCCTTTCAGGCCCGATACCCAGTCCAAGTCCCGTTTTTAAAGTGTTCTCAGGGTCCTGGGAGAAACACCCGGAAGCAATTTTGGCGCGTCCGTCAAAGGAAATTGCTCGTCTGTGGACATCTCCGATAAAGGCACCGTCTCCTCCCCCCACCATACCATAGGTCAAAGATGACCCGGTTTTCTTTGTCTGACTGCTCTCAATCATATTGACCTCTCTTAATATATTGGTAAAAGAGTAATAGCTTTATTTATTCAAGAACTAAATTAATGAACAAATAAGACAATACATCAGTCAAAAAAATGATGTCAATCTTTTTTTTCTTTTTTCAATAAAAGGGCTCCCTTACAAAAATTCAAAAATATTCTTCCATAACAAGCTGATATGTATTATATAATAGTATCAACACCCTGGCAATTTAGCCTAAACAATCTGATGGATAAAAAAACGATTGAACAAAACCCATATTAAATTCAATAACTAAATTAAGTTGACAATTAACCGAAAGGATTTTAATTTGTTATAAATTGCTGCTGGAAACAAAAATTAAAATTTTAGCCGTTGAAAACAAAAAAGCCCATATGAAAAAATCAACCACAAGTTTTGTACGTGCCTACAATAGATATAATATTCTCACCACCATTCGCGTGGCCGAACTCATTTCCAGAATAGATATTGCCAAATCAATTGGATTGAGCCAGGCCTCCATCACCGGGATTACAGCGGATCTTATCTCAGAAGGGCTGATTGAGGAAACAGAACCCGGGGCTCATGAGGGGGGAAGACCCCCCATCCTTTTGGCCATTTCACCGGATGGGGCCTATGAGATCGGGATTAACATGGCCATCGAAAAAATTGATGTGGCCATCACCAATTTCCAGGCACAGATAAAGGCATTCCATTCCATCAAGCTGGATTCTGCCTATTATAGCGCAAACGACATCGTGGACATAATGGTACAGGCGGTCCAGGAATGCATGTGGGAAGCCAGTTTTTCAAAGGACCAAATCTCTGGCATCGGCATCGGCATCCCCGGACTTGTTGATTCAGAATCGGGTATCATCTGGTTTCTTCCCAACTATGGGTGGGAAAACATCAACTTCAGAGATCTTTTTCAAAAAAAAATTAATATCCCCACCTATATTGAAAACAGTTCAAACAACCTTGCCATTGCCGAACAATGGTTTGGTTTTGGCAAAGGA
>CAYWNB010000165.1:0-6785 GCA_964459195.1 uncultured Desulfobacula sp. | reverse complement strand
ATAAAAACACCGACTATTTTCATATTCGTGCATCCTATGGAATAGATGAAAAATATATTGCCCTGGAGCCTTTGACAGGAAAAAGGTTTATCCCCTGGCCCGATAAAAACCATAGCATCCAAATTATTACCGATATCATGAACGCATATAGAGTAAAGTACCCGCAAGAAGCATGGGATATCGGCATCCGGATGATGCTGGATGTGCCCTTGGTAATTGATAACAGGGTCTTTGGATTTATCAGAGCCTATTTTAACGAGAAAAAAACTTTTTCCGATGATGAGCTGGATTTCATGGCGGCTGTGACCGAGCAGTGTGCCTGTGCAATCGACCACAATGACCGAATAAAATTCTACACCTTGCGGTATAACCAACTTGCCACAAAAGTTGACCGGCTGTCCTCCCTGGGACGAATGGCCGCAGGTATTGCCCATGAAATAAATAACCCGCTTACCGGAATCCTGCTTTACAGTTCAAACCTGTTTAAGAAAGCCTCAGAAGACGGGCCGTTTAAAGAGGGGCTTAAGATTATCATGGAGGAAACACAACGGTGTAAGACGATTATTCAGGGATTGCTTGAGTTTTCCAGAGAAAAAAAACCTGAAAAAGTGGAAGCAAATATTAACACCATAATCGAAAAAGCGCTTGCCTTGATGGAAAATGAGTTTTTCATTAAACGAATCCAGATAAAAAAGAACCTTGATCCGGACATTATAAATTTTCAATTGGATGACAACCAAATCGAACAAGTAATGATCAACATGCTGTTGAATGCAATCCATGCCGTTAATGAAAAAGGAAGGATTGGTATACGATCCAAAATGAACGAGCAAGAAAAATCTGTCCTGATAGAAATCCAGGACAATGGACATGGCATACCCCAGGGCAAGTTAAAAAAAATATTTGAGCCATTTTATACGACCAAGGCACATGGAACAGGGCTTGGGCTAGCCGTCAGCTATGGTATTATTAAAAATCATAAGGGCACGGTAAACATACTGAGTGAAAAAGCCACCGGGACTTTGATTACCATAAACCTGCCGATAATGAACAAAGCAAATAAAATTACCACGAAGGGCTGATCAATGACACAAAAAAAAGTACTGATTATTGATGATGAAAATATAATCTGCAAAGGCTGTGAAATAATTTTAGGAGAAATGGGATATCTGTGTGACCATTCTTTATCAGGGGTTGCCGGACTTGAACGTGTTTTAAACAATCCCTACGATGTGCTGCTTCTTGACATGAAACTCAAAGACATGGACGGCATGAAGATTTTAGAAACGGTCAAAAAAATCAAGCCTGAAATTTATATCATTGTTATCACAGGATATTCAACCGTTCAAAATGCTGTCACGGCCATGAAACTGGGGGCCAATGACTATATATCAAAACCGTTTAGTGAAGACGATATTGCCATTGCCATTGCCAATGGGATTCAAAAAACTTCCAAAAAATAATCTATTATATAAAAAATTGCATCTATTAAACCATGGAGTAATTAAATGAAAACACAAAGTATAAACCAAACTGACCTTCAAACAGGTCTTCGACCGGGCCTTCAGGGGGCTATAATGGTTGTCGGAGGCGGTATTTCAGGGATACAGGCTTCCTTGGACCTTGCTAACTCAGGATTTTATGTTTACCTGGTTGAACGATCTCCTGCCATTGGGGGGAAAATGGCCCAGCTGGACAAGACATTTCCGACCAATGATTGTGCCATGTGAATTATTTCTCCTAAACTGGTCGAGGTCGGCCGGCACTCAAACATTGAACTGCTAACACTTACAGAAATTTCAGCTGTTTCAGGGTCCGAGGGTGATTTTGAAATTTCCCTTATACTGCATCCCCGCTATATAGATACAGACAAATGTCTGGCCTGCGGTCTTTGTGCAGAAAAATGCCCCAAGCGAGTTGAAGATGAATATAATGAGGGCCTTGGAAAGAGAAAAGCGATTTATGTCCCCTATCCCCAGGCCGTACCATTAAAATATGCCATTGATGATACCCAATGTATCTATTTAAACAAAAAAAAATGCGGACTTTGTAAAGATTTATGCCCGGCAGATGCCATAAATTTTGAGGACACCCAAAAAGCGCTCACGCTTCATGTGGGCTCCATCATCCTTTCAACCGGGTTTAATTCCTTTGACCCTTCTAAAATGGATAACTTTGGGTTTAACCAGCATCCTGACATCGTCACCTCAATGGGGTTTGAACGGATATTGTCCGCCACCGGCCCATTTGGCGGCCAGCTGTGTTTACCATCGGACAAAAAACATACACGGCACCCCAAAAAAATTGCCTGGCTGCAATGTGTGGGGTCCCGGGATGAAAACAAATGCGATAATGGTTATTGCTCCTCGGTCTGCTGTATGTACGCCGTAAAACAGTCCATCATGTCAAAGGATCACAGCAAAGAGCCCTTAGACTGTGCCATCTTTTATATGGACATGAGAACCCAGGGAAAAGATTTTGACAAATATGTGGAAACCGCCCAGGAAAAAGGGGTGCGCTTCATACGATCCAAGGTCCACACGGCTATTCCTTTAGATAAAAGAGGTATATCCCTGAGGTATGTAACGGAATCCGGCCAGATGGAAGATGAAGTGTTTGATATCGTTGTTCTGTCAACGGGGCTGGTAATAGGCAAGTCTTCCATTGACCTTGCAAACATCATGGACATCAAACTAGACCGTCACAATTTTATTGAAACGGACAGCTTCAACCCGGTCTCGACCTCATCACCGGGAATATATGCCTGCGGTGTTTTAACAGGGCCCAAGGATATCCCCCAGTCGGTAATGGAAGCAAGTTCTGCTGCTGCTGCGGCAACTGAGAATATTGCCCTTGCCAGACACACACGAACAAAAAAAATCGCCATTCCCCAGGAGCGTGACACGACCAGAGAGTTTCCCAAGATTGGGGTCTTTGTCTGCAACTGTGGAACAAATATCGGCGGGGTCATTGATGTTCCAAAAGTTGTCGAATATGCAAGAACACTTCCCGGGGTCACCTATTGTGAAGAAAACCTTTTTACCTGTTCCCAGGACACCCAGGATAAAATGGCCCAGGTGATCGAGGAAAACGGACTCAACAAGGTGGTGGTTGCTGCCTGTTCTCCTAAAACCCATGAGGGTCTGTTCAAAGAGACTCTTATCAATGCCGGTCTGAACAGACACCTCTTTGAAATGGCAAATATTCGAAACCATGATTCATGGGTACATGCAAAGCAACCGGAAGAGGCCACAGAAAAAGCCAAAGATCTTGTGCGAATGGCCGTTGCCAAAAGTTTTTTGTTAACCTCCCTGTACGAAAGCCAATTGCCGGTTACCCAGTCAGGTCTTGTGGTGGGGGGCGGTATTGCCGGAATGACCGCTGCGCTTTCCCTTGCACGCCAGGGATTTTCTGTCTGCCTTGTGGAAAAAGATCAAAACCTGGGGGGAATTGCAAGACGGCTGAACAAAACATATCGGGATGAAGATATCGGGTCCTATGTAAAACAGCTGATACGAGAAGTTGAAAAAAATGAACGGATCGATCTGTTTATAGGTTCCACCGTAAAACAGGTGGATGGCTTTGTGGGAAATTTTAGAACAATCATTGCATCCGGTGAGTCTGAACGACAAATTTCCCATGGTATTGCCATTCTTGCCGTGGGCGCAAAAGAGTCCAAACCCGATGAATATCTTTATGGAAAGCATGCTTGTGTTATGACCCATCTTGACCTTGATGCGGTTCTTAAAAGAGAGGATCCCCAGATTAAAAAGGCTGATAATTTTGTTTTCATCCAATGTGTGGGATCAAGAGATGCGGCCCATCCTTATTGCTCAAAAGTCTGCTGCACCCATTCCATACACAGCGCCATTGAAATAAAAAAAATAAATCCCGAGGCAAACATTTTTATTTTATACCGGGATATCAGGACCTATGGAAAAAGGGAACTTCTTTATAAAGAGGCCAGAGACCTTGGCATTCTCTTCGTCCGGTATGATCTCGATAAAAAACCGGTTGTCACGCCCAATGAGGAATCTGTTTGTGTCGAATTTGAAGATCCTATTTTAGGAAGGCGGCTGTCGGTTGATGCGGACATTCTCTGTCTTGCGGCGAGAATAGAAGCCCAGGACCAGACAGACCTCACCCAGGCATTCAAGGTTGCCTGTGACAGTGATGGGTGGCTTTTGGAAGCCCACCAGAAATTGAGGCCTGTGGATTTTGCCACCGATGGACTTTTTATGTGCGGAATGGCCCATTATCCAAAACCCATTGATGAAAGCATTGGCCAGGCAAAAGCGGCGGCATCGAGGGCCATAACAACCCTGTCAAAAGAGTCGATCAGTATCGGCGGTATCGTATCAAAAGTAAATCCCAAGCTTTGTTCAGGTTGCCAGGCCTGCGTTGCGGTCTGCCCATACGGGGCCATTGTAATGGATGTTAAAAAAAATGTCGCCCTTATAAACAGCGCTCTTTGCAAGGGATGCGGTGCCTGTGCTGCCACATGCCCTTCTGAAGCCCTGACCCTTGATGGTTTTAACAATGAACAGCTGTACGCACAAATTAAAAGTGCGATGAGCGCCTAAATAATAAAAGGAGATTCCTCTTGAAAACAGATATATTCGAACCCACAATAATTGCCTTTATGTGTAATTGGTGCACCTATGGGGCTGCAGATTTGGCCGGTGTCTCGCGGCTTCAGTATCCCCCCAATATCCTGCCGATCCGGGTCATGTGCTCGGCATCCGTATCCCCCCACCATATCCTAAGGGCATTGCAGAGCAAAGCGGATGGAGTTTTGGTAGGAGGGTGACACATTGGCGATTGTCATTACCAGTCTGGTAATCATATGACCATCAAAAGAATCACCTTTCTTCAGGAACTTTTAAAATTTATGGGGCTTGAAGGGCGCCTCCATCTTGAATGGATCTCTTCGGCGGAAGCACAAAAATATGTACAGGTTGTTACCGATTTTACGGATAAAATAAGAGTACTGGGCCCCAACCCCTTGAAACTCGGAACCATCGACGAGCTTGTTAAAGGAGGGGTAAAGATATGACGATCACCCATCAGGTCGAGCAACTCATTACACAGAACAAGGTTGATATTTTTTTAGGATATAAGGACTTGGATGGCCATTTGATCCCCCACAGTTTTACACGGGACAATTTGGATGAGCTATCACAACTTCAGGTTGGTGAAAACCGTTACTCTCTTGAAAAAATAGCAACTCACCTGACCGAAAAACACCCGGATATTAAAATCGGAATCATCGCAAGAGATTGCAACCAGAGAGCATTGAATCTTCTTTACGTCTGGAACCAGTTAGACCCGGAAAACATTGAAACGGTGAATGTCAATTGCTGCCCGTCACCGCTCAAACCCCATGGTGACTGCTCTTATCTTGAACCAAAACAAAGCGGAGCCTATAAACGAGAACATGGGATTGATTTTAATATGGATGCTGAGACGCTCATGGATTCCTATGATAACACCGAGCGTTTTTCCAGGTGGATGTATGAATTTGGCAAATGCATCAAATGCTACGGGTGCAGAAATATATGTCCCGTATGTTTTTGTACGGAATGCAGCCTTGAACATCCCAGTCTTGTCGAGCCAGGAATACTGCCGGTTGATATCCCTATTTTTCACCTTGTCAGGGCAACTCATATGGCAGGAAGATGTATAGACTGCGGATTATGTGAAGATGCCTGCCCGTCTCACATCCCCTTACGCCTTCTTTACAGGGAGGTCAATAAAATTGTATCCACTATTTTCGATTACAGCCCGGGGGCGGGTATGGAAAAATCTCCTTTTAACATCATCGGAGATAAAGTGGTACTGGAACCCCAACCAATGGATACTAAACTATAAGGAAAAAAATAATGGACTGCAAATTTGTACCCTCGGTCTGCTCATATTGTGGAACAGGCTGCGGCGTTCTTTTCGAAGTGATTGATGGAAAAATAAATTCCACCCTGCCCCTTAAATCCTACCCGGTAAATCAGGGGAAGCTGTGCATAAAAGGCTGGAATCTCCATGAATATATCAATAGTTTCATGCGGTTAAAAACACCATTGATTAAAGAGAAGGGTAAATTTCAAAAGGCAACATGGGATGAAGCCATTGATTATAGTGCCAAAAAATTTCAAACGATCAAACAGGAGTTCGGCCCCGATTCCATAGGGGTTCTTGTCTCTGCTAAAATCACCAACGAAGAAAACTATCTGGCCCAGAAATTTACACGGGCCGTCATTGGAACCAATAATGTAGATCATTGCGCCCGTCTTTGACACTCTTCCACAGTGGCAGGTCTTGCCGCTGCATTCGGAAGTGGTGCCATGACAAACTCCATAGCTGAATTTGAAAACGATTCGAAAGTAATTTTTGTAATTGGATCCAACACAACCGCCTGTCATCCCTTGATTGCCAGCCGCATTATAAAGGCCAAGGAAAATGGTGCGAAGTTAATTATTGCGGACCCCAGAAACATTCAGCTTGCCAGGCTTGCCGATCTTTGTGTTCATCATAACCTGGGTTCTGATGTTGCCCTGTTAAACGGGATGATGCATGTGATTATTAAAAACAACTGGCATTCTGAACGCTACATTCACGATCGATGCGAAGACTTTGACGTCTTTAAACGAACCATTGAAACATATACACCGGCAAAGGTTTCAAAGATTACGGGGGTTTCCAAACGAGATATTGAACAAATGGCAGAACTGTATGCCACAAATTCTCCTGCCGCATTGTTATATGCCATGGGCATTACCCAGCATACCACC
>CAYWNB010000164.1:0-6806 GCA_964459195.1 uncultured Desulfobacula sp. | reverse complement strand
TCTTGAGTGGAGTGAAACACCTGAAAAGGCCTACGAAACGTTAACGGCAATCAATTACCGACGAAATCCTGGGTGACTATTTCATGGATTCAGAATTCAAATCCAGTTTTCAGGTTTGCTTAAATGGGTTTTGGGAAAAAAAGGATGCGACCCTGACACATCTGTCACAAAAGCATGATTCAGCTGAAATTGTTAATTAATATACGAACATTAGACAGTCAGAAATATTAAAATATTCAAAAATAAATACGAATAGGGTTCAAATGCATCGTAATCAAAAAATTCAGGCCATTTGAACCCTATTGATTTTATTATTTCCTGGTGCAACCGATCACGGCATAAAGAGGATCTGATAACAGGAGCTGAGGAAAGTGACCATCGTCGTATGGTCTGGGATATCCCCGTGATGAGATCGTTGAAATTTCTTTATACCGGTCAGATTTGAGAAAGTACTCCGTTACTAGTCCCAACCGTTCAAAATCATGAAGATCTTCCCAGATCCTTATGTTTTTTTCAGGGAACCACCGGTTTGAAAACGACACGATAAAGTTACCTCCGGGTTTTAAAACGCGTGCCACCTCCTTGAATATGGTTATAGGATCCGTCAGGTATTCAACGGACAAAGAGCAAACAACACTATCAAAGGTATTGTCATTAAAGGCCAGAGATGGATTGGTGTTCAGATCCTGTACGGTATGTCCTGTCAGTTTTGGGTTATTGATCAGCTCGTTTGCATTAAGCCCAATACCGTGCAGGGAAAGAGGGTCCAGGGTATCGGGAATATGGGACTCCCATCCGGCCATAAGATCCAAAACGTTTTCTTCAGGCTGAACAAATGTTTGGTACATGGCTGCCAGGTTTTGTCTGGCCTGATCATCAATATGGTGAACAAATCTGTCCTTTGTATAAAAATCAGAATCAGGCCCTGGGTCATTTCTATGAAAGGACGCTTCAGAAAGAAAATCTGTTGACTGAAAATTATGTCGGGTCTGCATCCCAGGGCCTGACAAGGCAAGATCAATCCAGTCCGTACAACTGCCACCGCGCTCATCTGATTTGTTTGATTGCTCTTGAACGCTCATTGTCAGCTCGAAGGGGATTCCGGCCATAGGATGATTCAGATTGGCTGTTATCGAGTGTTGGTCTTCGCTAATACACCGAAATGGGTTTATGTTACCTTTGAATATACTTGTACATCCGGAAATAATGCCTTGGGGATAGAATCTCCCGAAGCCAATACAGTTCTCAGTCAAATCAGAATTTAATCCGGACCTGGACAAACGAAGAATTTTGTCCTCACGATGTTTTGGAACGATATCCCCGGGATTTACCTGAAGCGTTATAGGACGACCAATGTTGTGGTCAAAGAGGGCTTCAAGGGGGCTGCCCGGGAAAATATCCCGCCAGCAATTGAGATGATCAACAAAATACCGTTCCGAGTGTTGGATACCATCTTTTTTCCAGGTGATATCAAGAAACAAATCGACCAGAGCACTTTTGGAAAGTGTTTTCATATAAAACTCCTTTTGGCCCAGGACAACTTGGTTAGATTCTTATTCGCATCATTCAAACGATTACCTGCCTTTTCATCAGCTTAGAAATCAATGTGGAATAACTCAAAATTTAAGACAGGTATTTTAAATTTCAACCCTTGGATTTTAGAAAAAACTGCTTAATCTTAAATTCATGGTTCAGCTTTAACCGTAACGAGAGGTGAAAAAATGAACGAACAATTGATGAAAGTTCTTGAACATATAAATGTGACATACCGCGATAAAGCAATGACAGGTGCACGGAATTATCTTAACGTGGACATCGGCAAGGCTGCATTTGAGTTGGGTTTCAACGCCCTTCACAAGAAATACCTGAATCGGGAAGTGGTGGTGGCGTTGAAAGCTCCCCAGCCTGGAATGAAGGTGCGTATTGATGGCCGTACATTTGTCAATTACGCTGAGTACGCCAAAGGATTTGCCGTACCCGAATATATTGCAAAAAACGCGAATTTACCTTTTAAACAGTATACTGCTAATGACAGCATGATATTAAATTTTGTATAAAACACCAATTAACCCCCGTGTCCACCCTGGCAGTTTTGGACCACTCATGTTTGTCATGGGTGCACGGGGCTTGGTGATAATTAAATTGACGGCTAATCAAAATACCTGCCGAGCTTCACACTGACCAGGCATACAATTACGCTCAATACCATTCCCCAGATTATGTCCACAACAGTGACCAAAACCGGCCAGCCTTCAATGAGTGCAAGGTTTGTTAAATCATAGGTTCCGTAGGTAAGGATACCAAATAAGGCTGCTCGAAAAAGGCTCTCTTTTAAACCATTGTTTTTCAACCCGGGTATGACAACAAAAAATAACAGACCGGCAACGAACATAAGGTAGAAAATGATGGCTGCTATCCAATTGGGGGAAGATGCCAGGATAAAGCCCAGTTGATCCTGATAAAAGGTTCGGGCAATAAAGCCGATCCATACCAGATCAACGACAAGAAATACAGATAATGCAACACCATATACTTTAAGGGTGCGAATCATTTTGTTTCCCTTGAGAATAAGACTCACAGTTCGTCTGTTTTGCATGTAATAATGCCAAGATATCCGTCAATCGTTATCTGCTCTCCATCCTCAATAAGCTGCATGGCCTGGGAAGCGCCTGTAATACAGGGTAATCCATATTCCCTGGCAATGATGGCACCATGAATGAGCGTTCCCCCACGTTCTTCCACTACGGCTGATGCCAGCGGTATTACAAATGTCATATTCAGATCCACTCCCGAACAGACAAGGACATCTCCCTGTTTAAAATCCAGCAGGTCCTGAGGGTTTTTAACGAGTCTTGCTTTCCCTGTTGCGATACCCGGTCCTGCTGGATGCCCTACGATCTGACGGGATTTGAACCATCTTTTGGACGTCTTATCAGATAAGGCCGGTTCAAGCGATCTCGATACATCATCAGACACCATACTGAGCGCTGGAATTTGGGCGAGCATTTTTTGTTCATCAGTGGATATTAAGGGGTCTGACAGCCGAGACTGGCCTTCTGAAACCGATTCAATTAATCGGGCTTCTATTCTGCCCAGATGAATATTGTCGTCGTCCCGCAGCCGATAACTTTCCCGTCCCAAATGAAGCACATCTGCTGCAAATTTTTCCTTTTGGGCGGGGAAGCTGTTCATATAGTTTTCTTTGAGCAGTTTAATGTCAGGTCCATCCGTGTGTTTTTGTTTTGGCGGTTGCTTGGCAAATTCGATCAAAAGTCTGATAATACCATTGTCCCCATACTGACATTCGTTACCGCTGCCGGTGGTGCAGGCAAGGTCACCAAACTCTTCGACAAATTTGTCCAGCAGGATCCTGAATGGATGATCCATTTCTGGGATCATGTCATCTTCCAGCATATTTTTTAGATCCATATTACTACGGATCATTTGGGCAAGTCGTTCAAGCAAACGATTTCTGTCCATGCTTTTAAGGCCGGTATTTTCAAGAAGGGCCATAAACTCATAGGGATCATCAGGTGTGACAGCATCGTTGTAAATCTGCCCGAACAATCGAATACCATGGGCAAAGGGTATAAAATCAGCCCAGTAAACCTTTACCCAATGATCATATAGCGTTTGTCTTTTTTCTATTTCCTGGCAGAGTAGTTCTGCCGTCATCGTTTGAAAATTTGTCTGTCCCAGACGCTTTGCTTCGGCAATCATCTGGGGAATCAAATGTTGTTCAATTTTAATGTATAGTTTTTTTAAATTTTCGTAACTTCTATGCAATGTTAAATACCAGGTTCTTTTATCATCGGATTCTTTAAAACCAACACTCGTAATCGGCCTTGACTGAAGGATAATCAACTGATCGTTACAAAACGTCCATTCCATATCCTGGGGTCTGCCGAAAAGTGCTTCCATTTTTCTACCTGTTTCCCATATTTGGAAAACTTCCTGATCATCCAAAGGGGGTGTCTGATTCTTTTCCTCGGATAAATCAGCGAAACCAACACCTTCTGTATTGGGATATGCATATTGTTTTCGAACAGGTTCGATATGGCTTAATATTTTGCCTGAAGCTTGGCTTAAAATCCATCGATCCGGATCAACATCACCATCGACAAGTGCCTGGTTTAAGCCATAGACTGATTCTATGACCGATTCGTTTGAATTGGATGGATTCATACCAAAGAATATACCGGACCTGTCGGAGGGTATCAATTCCTGAATAACAACCGCCATTTGGCTGGTATGAATATCAAGACCTAACTCTTTTCGATATAAAAGCGCAGCGTCAGAATAGAGTGAAGCCCATACCAGCTTGATATGTTTGATAATATTATTGGCTCCGATAATGTTCAGGAAAGAATCATGGAGGCCCGCAAAAGAGCTTGCCGCATTATCTTCACCAGGAGCCGAGGATCTTACGGCAACCGGATTATTACCAGAGGATTCAACAATTAAAGAGAAAAGGTCTTTTTGGATGTTCTGTGGAATCGGTGTGGTCAAAAATAAGTTTCGGATCCGAAGGGATATGTCCCAGATTTCTTCCCACCGCATATGTTTGAACGGCTTCCTGTTGATCTCAAGAAGAATTGTGTCTTTAATCCGTGTATGTTTGAGATAGTTTTCGTATATCCGACAAGGGATACAAACGGTTTTGGGAACGGTTAATCCAAGTTCATGGATCTTGGCCAGGCAGAAGGCCTTTCCTCCGACTTGGTCAATTCCGTTATTTATAAAGTCTTCTATTTTAAGGAGCGGTTTCATGATTTCACCTGGATTTCAACTACATTTTGAAACTGGTTAACCATAAAATACCGCTTCATTGCTACGCAGATAAAAGCGGTTGTCGGGGCTTTCGAAAAACCTTTAAGGTGAGGGTGTTTCTTTAAGTACATATTTAAAAGTTGTGTTTTGTCAGATGTCTCTACAACTGCTGCAGTTCCGATACCGGTTACAGAAATGGCATTATAAATGTCATCCGCTTGATTCACACTGTTATTAACCAATATAGCAACTTTGGGGCTATCTATTAGATTCTCATATTTGCGGGTTGTGTTGGGAGTTAAAAAAAATAGTTGTTCAAGATTGTCATCTGCGGCAAAAGCAACCAGGCTTGCATAAGGTTGATCTCGACTTTGGGTTGAAAGAACTGCAAGCATTTGTGAGTCAAACAAAGTCGTGATTTGTTTCAGTGAATGTTTCATATTATCGTCCATGCTTTGTCCTTATCTGTAAAATGGTACAAAATTATTCTTGTCCAAGCAGGCCTGTTTTGTTGCCAGAATATGCTGTTAATTATATAAAAAAACTATATACTGAGTTATGATATGTCAATGAAATTGTTTATTATATGGGGGATGACATGCTCAAACCAATTAAAATAGGTGTCAGTTCTTGCCTGCTGGGAAATAACGTTCGATACGATGGGGGTCACAGCCATGATCGTTTTCTTACACAAACCCTTGGGCTATTTGCGGAATACGTACCGGTCTGCCCGGAAGTAGAGTGCGGCATGTCAACGCCAAGAGAGGCATTAAGACTGGTGGGGGACTCTGAGAATCCAAGATTAGTGACCCAGAAAACCGCTGTGGATAAAACTGAGCAAATGACGACCTGGATTGAAAGTCGTTTAAAGGAATTGGGCAAAAAAGATCTGTGTGGTTTTATCTTTAGAAGCAAATCTCCCAGTAACGGGCTTTACCGGATCAGAGTCTACGGAGATGACGGCATAGTCAGCAGAAATGGTACCGGGCTTTTTGCAAAAGCGTTTACAACGGCTTTTCCGAGAATACCGGTTGAAGAGGCCGGCCGGCTGAATGATCCGAAATTAAGAGAGAATTTTATTGAAAATATCTTTTCGCTGCAGCGCTGGAGAAAACTTCTCGATCAAAATAAAACATTGGGAGGTCTTGTAGAATTTCATACCCAAAACAAGTTGCTGATACTTTCACACAACACGGACATATACAGAAAGATGGGAAGGCTTGTTGCCCAGGGAAAAAGCTGTGATTTAGAACAATTATTTGACGCTTATGAGGCGTTATTTTTAAAGGCATTGGCTCTTCAAACTACATTAAAAAAGAATATCAACGTCATCCAACACATAATGGGGTATTTTAAAAAGAATTTGACCAGCGATGAAAAACAAGAATTATTGTCAATTATTGATCAATATAGATCAGGTTACGTCCCATTGATTGTGCCGATTACCCTTATAAATCATTATGTCATGAAATATGACCAGCCCTGGCTGAACGTTCAGACATATTTGAAGCCGCACCCGTTTGAGCTCAAGTTGAGGAATTATTTTTAGTCTCCAGCGTCATTTTTAACCACTGTTTTTTTACCGATGTCAGATTAAAAAGGAACCGGGATGAATAGTAAAAATCAAAAGCCAGTTTTGGTAACCGGTGCAACGGGGTATGTTGCCGGTCGGTTGATTCCACTTTTATTGGCATCAGGTTACCGGGTAAGGGCCATGGGCCGTTCCACCGCAAAAATGGCTGACCGGCCCTGGGGACAAGATCCTAATGTTGAACTGGTGAGGGGAGATATCCTGGAAGTTGATTCCTTGAGAAAGGCTGTAAACGGGTGTGGGACAATTTATTATCTTGTCCATTCAATGGTTTCTCAACAAGGGAAATACCGATATGCTGATCGTCTCGGCGCAAAAAATATGATTCAGGCGGCTGCAGATGAACATGCACAGCACCTTATATATTTAGGTGGTCTCGGTGACATACACCATAAAAACATCAGCAAACACCTGATTTCCAGAAACGAAGTAGGGCAGATTCTTC
>CAYWNB010000163.1:0-6809 GCA_964459195.1 uncultured Desulfobacula sp. | reverse complement strand
ACGATCCGACCTTTGCCGATGGTAAAGCTCAAATCGGACAATGCCAGGAGTCCACCAAACCTTACGCTGATATTTTTTAGTTCTAGTTGTGCCATAGGAAAGATCAATCCATTAAAATTTTAAACCCTGCCGTACCGCTTAAGAAGCGCTTCCATAGCCTATTCGTATTTTTACGTAGCCCATAAAATTTTTATTGTCAACAACAAAAAAGTCAATCTTACCCAATAGAATCGCAAAGAGCCCGACCAGGCAAGAGGATACAAAGTTGTAATGGTTTAACCATTTTAAATCTATTTTTTTCATTTGTTCAAGATCTACCTTTACATAACATTTACATTGGTATTGACATTGGTATCAGAATTTGTCACACTGACAAAAACAAACAGGAGACCCAATAATTAGGAACAGGTTCGCAATAATGAGACCACCGCTTACAGAAAAACAACAAAAGCTTTTTGATTACCTGAAACAGGCACTCGCAGCAAACGGTATGGCCCCCAGCCTCAGGACAGCGGCCGCAGACCTTGATATCAGCCATGCTGCCGTGGCCCAGACATTGAAAACGCTTGAAGACAAACGCTATATTCGTCGTCAAGGACGGTACAGCCGGACCCTTCATATTTTTGATCCCGCAGAGGATATGGATATAAGTTTTCGTCAAAAACAGATTCCCATCATCGGAAACATCACCGCCGGCCTGCCCATCTATGCCCACCAGGAATGGGAGGGCAGCATCCTGGTGGATGCCGCCCTATACCCGGGCCAAGATCTGTTTGCCCTCAAAATCCAGGGCCATTCCATGAAAGCTGCCGGCATCCTGGACCAGGATATCGCCATCTGCCGCCCCCGGCAATATGCCCATGACAGGGAAATCGTCGTGGCCTTGATCCACAACGAAGAAGCCACGGTCAAGCGTTTTTTTCTCCATCCTGGGTATATCGAGCTTCGCCCGGAGAATCCGAACTTTTCGCCCCAGACTTACCAATTTGATGAAGTACTGATCCAGGGGAAGGTTATCGGCATCATTCGCACCCCCCAATCCATGGATTCCGGTCAGGAATAATCCCCCATGGAACGTTCCATCATCCACCTGAACATTGCTGATTTTGCAGCGGCCGTAGAAATCAATCTCATGCCTTCACTTAAAGGGTATCCCATTATCATAGCTCCCACGGGAGCTGCCCGGGCCGTGGTCTACGACATGAACGACCAAGCCTACTCGGAAGGCATCCGGAAAGGCATGCCCCTCGCCCGGGTTAGACAAATCAACCGGAAAATTAAAATTATCCCCCCGCGGTTCAACCGATATGAACAGGTTATGCAAGAGATTTTCAAAACAAGCCTTGCCTATACCCCGGCCATTGAATCGGGCCATTGGGACGGCCATCTCTTTCTGGATGTCACCGGAACCCACAGGCTTTTTGGACCGCCAAGGGATGTGGCCTTAAAGCTTAAACGAGAGATGAAAAAAAAGTTAAGTCTGGACCCCATCTGGTCAGTGGCCACCAATAAACTGGTGGCAAAGGTGGCCACCCGGATGGTCAAACCCAGGGGCGAATATATTGTGGGACCGGGGCAAGAACGAGCCTTTCTTGAACCGCTTCCCATCACCCTGCTCCCGGGCCTGTCCAAAACAGAAATCCTCCAGCTAAGAACCTTCAACCTCTCGTATATCTCCCAGATACGAAGATTGAGCCTTGCACAGCTTGTTGTCCCCTTTAACCACAGGGCCAAACTCATCCATAGCCTTGTCCGGGGCATAGACACCACCCCGGTCACCCAAACCTCAGGAAAGGATGTACCCCTCCATGGAGACCATGAATTTGCCGATGACACCAATGATGCCGACCCATTAAAAAAAGCGCTCTACCTTCTGGTGGAGACCCTGTGCTGCACCCTGCGCAGGCAGAACAGGGTCTCAAGCCAGCTCTCCTTGACCCTCTCCTATTCCGACGGGCGTCAGCAGGGAATCACGGGAAAACTCACCCCCCCGACAGCCAATGAAATGGTCATGTTCAGCAAGGCCACTCCCCTATTATTCAGGACATGGCGCCGGAGAATCCGCATCCGCCATATCCGCCTGACCAGCAACAAATCAATCAGACGCCAAACCCAGACCACCTTGTTTCCAGAAACCCCCAAGGCGGACCAACAGGAAAAAATTTTCAGGGTAGTGGACAAAATTCGAAGCAAATTCGGCACCCATGCCGTCTGCACCGGGCGAACCCTGGCAAATTCATCCGCCCAGACCGATTAGCAGTATGATCCCCTTAACCCTCCGGTCCCATTACTCCCTGATGTGGGGAACGGCTCCGGTGAAACAACTTTGCCGACAGGCAAAGCTGCTG
The DNA here is from genome assembly GCA_964459195.1 of uncultured Desulfobacula sp. Classification (GTDB taxonomy): domain Bacteria; phylum Desulfobacterota; class Desulfobacteria; order Desulfobacterales; family Desulfobacteraceae; genus NBML01. Next base: position 4,461 of record CAYWNB010000163.1, on the reverse strand, counting down.
GGCTACGCAAAACTGGCCCTGACAGACACAGACAATCTCTACGGCATGTGGTCTTTTATTGCCTCTTGCAAAGAGTTTGATATTACGCCAATCATCGGAGCCGAGGTCACCGACCCGAATCTTGCCGAAAGGGCCATCTGCCTGGTTAAAGACAAGGAAGGGTACCAGAACCTCACCCGATTGCTGACCCAGCGCCACACTAAAAACTTTTCCCTGGCCCATTGCCTGCCCCCCCTTGGCAGCGGTTTGGTGGTTCTCACCCAATCCCCGGCCCTTCTAACCGCCTGGCAGAACCAAGGCCTGGACCTGGCCGCAGCGCTTCCCAGGCACCCTCTCTCCTTAAGTCATCCCCTGTGCCGGACGGCCAGGCGACTGAACATCCCCCTTGTGGCCACCCCGGGCAATTTTTTCCTGAATCCCCGAGAGATACACACCCATGCCATGCTCAGGGCCATTGACAAAAACACCTGCCTCAGCCGCCTTGGTGTGTCTGACATGGCACCTGCCTCAGCTTTTTTGGCATCTGCTGACCATTATCGTAAACGGTTTCAACTCCTTCCCCAGGCAATAGAGAACACCTGGATGCTGGCGGAAAAACTCACCTTCAGGGGCCCTGATTTTGGAACGGTCATGCCGTTGTTCAGGGGAAAAACGGCCCAGGACGCCTGTATCCTGCTGCGGGAAAAAACCTTTGCTGGCGCTTTAACCCGTTATGGCCAACCCCTTCCGGGCGAGGTGATCACCCGCATCGAGCATGAACTATCGATTATTTCACAGAAAAACTTTTGCGGATACTTTCTGGTGGTTCAGCAGATTGTACAACGGGCCTCCAGGATCTGCGGCCGGGGATCCGGAGCCGCTTCCATTGTGGCCTATTGCCTGGGGATCACCAACGTCTGTCCCGTAAAATTCAATCTCTATTTTGAACGGTTTTTAAACCCGGGCCGCCAGGACCCGCCGGATATTGACGTTGATTTTGCCTGGGATGAGCGGGAGGGTATTTTAAACTGGGTCCTGGCGGAATTCAAGGGTCATGCGGCCATGGTGTCGAGCCACATCCTCTTTCAACCCCGCATGGCAGTCCGGGAGGTGGCAAAGGTCCATGGGCTGACGGATCAGGAGATACAAAAAGTCGCAAGCCGGCTGCCCTGGTTCTGGCAGTTCAATGAAGCAGAAGAGGATCTCCTGGCCCGAATTCAAAAAAACCCGAAATTTCGATTCCTTGATTTTCCCCACCCCTGGCCTGCAATCATGGCCCAGGCCCAGGCCATCATCGGCACCCCCCGTTACCTGTCGGTACACCCCGGTGGGGTTGTCATCACCCCGGATCCCATTGACACCTATGTGCCAATAGAAACCGCCCCCAAGGGCATCCCCCTGATCCAATGGGACAAGGAGGGCACAGAAGCAGCCGGTCTCGTCAAAATCGACCTTCTGGGCAACAGAAGCCTGGGGGTCATCCGGGACTGCATTAAAACCATTGAATCCGTCCAGGAAGCGTTCACTGATTTTTCTCGAGACGACCCGGAAGATGACCCAAAGACCCAACAACAGGTGGCCCGAGGAAACACCATGGGCTGTTTTTATATTGAAAGCCCTGCCATGCGCCTGCTCCAGAAAAAATCAAAGGTGGGTGACTTTTCCCATGTGGTTATTCACACCAGCATTATCCGGCCGGCAGCCAACGAATTTATCAGTGCCTATCTCAAACGACTCCACACGGGAGAATGGGACCCCATCCACCCGCTCATGGAAGATCTCTTGAAAGAAACCTTTGGCATCATGGTCTTCCAGGAAGATGTGTCAAAAGTGGCCGTTCATCTAGCAGGATTCACCCATGCCCAGGCAGACGGTTTAAGAAAAATCATATCAAAAAAAGACAAGACCCTGGCCCTTGGGGATTATCATACCCGCTTTGAGGAAGGGGCTGGTCAAAAAGGCGTCAGACGAACCGATATCCAGAAAATCTGGGAGATGATCATCAGCTTTTCCGGATACTCTTTTTGCAAGCCCCACTCCGCCTCCTATGCCCGGGTTTCCTTCCAGGCCGCCTATTTAAAGACCCATTATCCGGCCGAATTCATGGCAGCCGTCATCAGCAACCAGGGAGGATTTTACACCCCCTTTGCCTATGTATCCGAAGCCCGGCGCATGGGGGTCAGCATCCTGCCGCCGGACATCCTTGAAAGCCAGATCAAATGGGAGGGCAAGGGCTCCCAACTCAGGGTCGGGTTCATGTCCCTTAAACATCTGTCAACAGCCACCATGGCGTGCATGGTAAGGGAACGAAAAATATCCCCTTTCCTTGCGCTTGAAGATTTCTTCCACCGGGTTACCCCCCGGGAGGATGAGATCCGAGCGCTTGTCCACAGCGGCTGCCTGGACAGGTTCAAAAAAAACACCACCAGAAGCGGCCTCTTGTGGGCATTTGCCGCATGGCAAAAAAAAAAGAACAGACCCAAAAAAGAGCCCAGCCTCTTTGACGCACTCCCAATGAATCACGGGGAACCCGTTTCCATCCCGCAACTTCCCCCAGATCACCCGAAGGATCTTTTAAGACAGGAATTCTCTGTGCTGGGGTTCCTGTGTGCCTGCCACCCCATTCAATTGTTCTCCCACCCCATCAAAAGAGCAAGAACCTTAAAAGCAAGGGATCTTCCCCGGCATATCAACCAAAAGGTAGGATTTGCAGGATGGCTGATTACGGGGAAAGTGGTCAAAACCAAAAAGGGAGACCCCATGAAATTTCTCACCTTTGAGGATGAAACCGGTATTTTGGAAACCGTATTTTTCCCCAGAGCCTATGAAAAATTCTGCCACACCCTGGACTATGGAAAACCCTATTTTCTTTTTGGCAAACTTGAATCTGACTGGGGAGCCATCACCATGACCGTTGAAACCACCCAGCAGATCCGATAAAAAAACACATGTGAAAAATAGATGTGAAGGTGACTGATTGATCCCGGGCACCTTCTTACCAAACTCATGTGCCGGTTCCAAAGGATGTTTTCAAATCAGTTGCAATTTCATCCAATGCTTTGCGGGCTTGGCTTAACACCTTATCTGCACTGACAAAAGCGTGGATCATGCCCCTATAGCAGTGGTAGTTTGTCAAAACACCTGCCTTTTTGAGCTTGTCTGCGTATAACTTCCCATCGTCTCTTAGGGGATCCATTTCAGCGGTTATAATGGTTGCAGGCGGAAGGTTGCTGTGATCTTTTGCCAGCAGGGGGGAGGCATGGGGATTTGTCCAACTCGCCTTATCGGGAAGATAGAGGCTCCTAAACCATTCAATATCCTTTTTGGTCAACATAAACCCCTTTCCAAAATGGGTGTATGAATCCGTATTCAGGTTGAGTAGATCTGTTGCCGGATAAACCAATACCTGTCGTGTTATCGCCGGTCCCTTTCTGTCCCTGGCCATTAAAGCGACAGCAGCAGCAAGGTTTCCCCCGGCACTGTCCCCCATCACTGCTATTTTCTTTGGATCTCCCCCAAAGGCGGTTGCATTTTTAGCGACCCATACCAGGGTGACATAGGCATCCTCCAGCCCTGCCGGAAAGGGATTTTCCGGGGCAAGTCTGTAATCTACAGAAACAACAGCAGCATGGGAAGCCTTTGCCAGATAGCGACACAGCGTATCATGGGACTCCAAACTCCCCCGTACCCATCCACCCCCATGGTAAAAGATGACAACAGGAAGATCTTTGTCCTCCGAGGGAATATAAATTCGAACCGGAATGGCAGAAAGGGGTCCTGGGATGGTCTGATCTAAAACATTTTTTAACGGGACCGGGTCACTGGAAAATCTTTTTGCTTTTTGGGTCAACGCACGCCGGCTCTCCGCAACAGAAAGCCTGACCTTGTTTTCAGAGAACCGCATGAGGTTTAAGGCAATGGCAACTTTGGCGTTTAACCGGCCATGACCGGTATCAACCCAATGGTTAACAAGAAGCCCGCCCATCAGGAACATGATTGTCAAACTTGCCGATATCCAAATTAATATTTTTTTCATAATATCTCCACAAACAAAATAAATCATTTCTGCCCTGGCATTACATAAATAATGTGAAACTAAAAGCAAAGAAAAAGTTTCCAAATCAAGTGTAAAAACGCTTTTTCCAGTTGACGCCCATGGCAAAATCTCCTATCAACCAAGGATGATGAATAAAACCCCCATGGATGTCATTAAAAAATTGCAACTCCAAAAAAATCATCCGGATAGTCCCTATCGCAAACTGCAACGCCACCTGGACAAACAGCCTGTGGGATTTCCCGCCACAAGTTCTGGTGCGGAAATCAGAATTCTGCAACATATATTCACCCCGGAACAGGCCGATATTGCCACCTGCCTCACCCACCGGCCGGAACCCCTTGCCATTGTCTATGCCAGGGCAAAAAACCAAGTTCCATCTCTTCAAAGCCTTGAGGCTCAATTGGCTAGCATGCTTAAAAAAGGCG
>CAYWNB010000162.1:3330-6840 GCA_964459195.1 uncultured Desulfobacula sp. | reverse complement strand
TTGTGCGGTTGTTTTATTTAGATATGGGGAAATCAGAATCCGGATTATAACAGATTCTGCAGCAATTAAGACAGCGTGCTGCTTCCTTGAGGGCAACCTCCTCTGGAAGAACAAGGTCCACTTCCACCATGGAATCCAGTCGTTCTGACACAGGGAGTTCCGGCATCTTTGCCCGTTTAATGTGTTTGATTCCATCCACATGGGTAAAAATGGATTCATGGATCCGTTTTTGCTGGAGTGAATCCTTGACAGGTTCCACCGGCTCCCCTTTCAGGAAAAGGTCAATGGATCTTGCAGCCCTTCGTCCACCGCCGATGGCACTCACTACAAGAGAGGGGCCTGTGGCAGCATCTCCTGCCGTAAAGATATAGGGGATGGAGGATTGGAGGGTGGCCGGATCATTGTCAATGGTATTCCACCGGGTTAATTCCAGTTCCTTCATCCGGGCATGGGGATCTTGTTTTTTAAAGGTGGCTTCCGGGGACTGGCCAATGGCTGAGATAACCATGTCCACATCCAGCAGGGTTTCAGAACCTTCAACGGGTTCGGGACGGCGGCGGCCGGATGCATCGGGTTCTCCCAGCTTCATTTGCAGGTATTCGAGCTGGCTGCATTTTCCGTTTTCATCTGCAACTACCCGGGTGGGGGCTGCTAGGAATACAAAATCAATGCCTTCTTCTTCCGAGGCCACAATCTCCACCTCATTGGCCGGCATTTCTTTTCGGGTCCGCCTGTAAACCATGTAGACTTTATCAAGCCCGAGCCTTAAAAGGGTTCTGGCACAGTCAACTGCCGTGTTGCCACCGCCGACAACCGCCGCGGTTCTGCCCAGCTTGATTTTCTCACCCCCGGAGATTCTCTGTAAGAAATTAATACCGGTAAAGCAACCATCCAGATCTTCGCCTTCAATACCCAGGGAATAATCTTCCCAGGCACCAACCCCTAAGAAAACCGCTTGATACCCCGCGGCCATGAGAGACCCCAGGCCAAAGTCCACTCCAAATTTTAGATAGGGAAAATGTTTGATTCCTAAGTCCAGAATTCCCTGGATTTCCCAGTCTAATACTCGTTTGGGGAGCCGGTATTCGGGAATCCCATACCGGAGCATGCCGCCCAGTTTGGGCATGGCTTCAAAAATGTTTACCTGGTGTCCGATGCGGCGTAAAAAGAAGGCACAGGAGAGCCCGGAAGGGCCACCGCCTATGACAGCAATTTTTTTGCCGGTATCCGGGGCGCAGGTGATGGGAATCCTGCTGCCCGTATTCATTTCATAGTCTGATGCAAAGCGTTTGAGCTGGTTGATGGAGACAGGTTCGTCTTCAACGCCTCTGCGGCATTGATCTTCGCAGGGGTGGGGGCAGACCCTGCCACAGGCAAGGGGCAAGGGGTTTCTCATGCGAATAGTCTGAACAGCTTCTTTGTATTTGCCTTGCTTGATCTGGTTGATGTACCTGGGGATATTGATCTCTGCCGGGCAGGTTTGGGAACAGGGTGCCAGGGGATCATGTTGCTGGTTAAACTTCATGAGTTTTTCAGAAAGGGTTTTGACTTCGATAATATCCTTGGGACAGGCCTTCTGACAGGCCCCGCAGCCAACACATTTGTCCTCATCCACAACGGGATGCCCTTCGTGCCCCATGTGAAGCGCGCCGAACTGACAGGCCTTGACACAGTCGCCAAGCCCGATGCAGCCCACGGTACAGAGCCGTTTGCCGCCGAAAATAACGGCCATGGCCTTACACGAAGAAACCCCCATGTAATGGTATTTGTCCTCGGCCCGAAAGCCGCCTTCACACAGATTGTAGGACATGGGGCTTTCTGCAGATCCTGCATCCACTCCCATGATTCTGGAAACGCCTTCCACGCCTTCCTTATTGTTGATAACGCAGAGACTAGGCAGTTCCTTGCCGTTCACAATGGCTTCTGCCGCTGCAGAGCATCCAGTATAACCGCACCCGCCGCAATTGGCACCGGCCAGGTTGTTTTCGACCTGTGAAATCCTGGGGTCTTCATACACATAAAAGACCTTGGAGGAAAGACTCAGTACAATACCGCAGACGGCACCGATACCGAGCATGAACAATAAAGCTGGAATCATATTATCACCTTGATTTAGTTAGAGCATTCTCCCCTATGACCCTTTGGGGGGAGAAAATATTCCAATACGTTTTAAACCATTCCCTTAAATGACATGAAAGTAAGCGCAATTATTCCTGCGGTTACAAGGCCGATGGAAGTATCCTGCAGACATTTGGGTACCCGGGCAATATTGATCCGTTCTCTTACCCCTGCAAACAAGATAAGCGCCAGGCCAAACCCAACGGCATAGGCAAAGGAGGATACGGCTGTTTGGAGAAAGGTATAGTCCTCTTTGATATTGATCAGGCAAACCCCCATGACCGCACAATTAGTGGTAATCAGGGGAAGAAAAATCCCTAATCCCGCATAGAGGCCGGGGATGCTTTTTTTCAGGAACATTTCCACAAACTGAACCAGGGATGCAATGACCAGGATAAAGGAAACGGTCCGTAAATATTCAACATTCAACGCTTTTAACAGGTATACATCCACAATCCAGGTAATTAGACCTGCCATTACCAGAACAAAGATAACGGCCATTGCCATTCCCACGGCGGTTTCCATTTTTTTGGATGTCCCCAGGAATGGGCAGTTGCCAAGAAACTGGGCAAGGAGAATATTATTGATAAAAATACAGCTGATTGCCAGGACGAATAGATCACCCATGTTTATCTCCTTATTATTTTTTACCGATGAGGTTCATTAAGCAGAGCATGAGTCCCAGGCCCACAAATGCGCCGGGGGCTTCGATCATGAACTGGAAGGGAAGAAAATTGGCGCCCATTTCAAAAACAGGGGTGCCGCCCCAGATGGTGAGGGTACCGTTTCCTAGAAGTTCCCTGACAGCCCCAAGGGAAGCAAGGGAAAGGGTGAAGCCCATTCCTATTCCCAATCCGTCTGCAACGGAAAGCATGGGGCTGTTTTTACTGGCAAATGCTTCCGCCCTTCCCAATACGATACAGTTCACCACGATCAGGGGGATGAAAATACCCAGTTTCAGGAATAGCTCATAGGTATATGCCTGCATCAACAATTCCACAATGGTTACAAAGGTGGCAATGATGACGACATAGCAGGCAATTCTGACCTTTGACGGTATGATGTTGCGAAGAAGGGAAACTAAGAGGTTTGAAAAAATAAGAACAAAGGTGGTTGCAACCCCCATTCCAATACCGTTTTCAACGGATTTTGTGACGGCCAGGACCGGACAGAGTCCCAGAACCAGCCGGAAAGGTGGTATCTCAGCCCAGAGTCCTTTTGTAAATTCTTTTGCCAAGGATTGTGCCATAATTCATATCTCCTGAATATCTAAGGCTTATTTTATCTGTTTCATAATTTCAGGTTTCAGCCGCTGGTAGAGTTCTTTTGCCTGAATTGCTGCAATGCTGACGCCCTTTGAGGTAACCGTGGCGCCGGACATGGCGTCTATTT
>CAYWNB010000162.1:0-3230 GCA_964459195.1 uncultured Desulfobacula sp. | reverse complement strand
CACAAGGATCATATTCATCATTTCACGCATTGTTACCTGCCTTTCCCAAAGCCTTGGGCCTAATGTTATCAACCAGGGGGCTTACAAGGTTCAGCAACAGGATGGCCAATACAGTGCCGTCCTCATATATGCCGATGTTGCGCATGAGAATGATCATTGCGGCAGCAGAAAATCCATAGATGAACATGGGAATTTTGTTGACCGGGGAAGATGAGTTTTCAGTGGCCAGAAAAAAAGCACCCAACAGGGTATAGCCGGAGAAAAGATGAATGACAGGGCCGCCATAAACTTGAGGATTTGCCATGTTGAAGCAAAAGGCGGTTACAATGATGCCCAGAATAAAGGAAATTGAAATTTCCCAGCGAATATATCCTCTCAGTATCAGGTAGATGCCGCCGAGGATAATTCCCAACCCAAAGGTGGAGCCGATGGCGCCCACCTGTTTGCCCATGATCAGGTCCCCTATGGGGAAAAGATTGGCAATAGCGGCGGCTCCCTGGAATTTCAGGGCGGCCAGGGGGGCCAGGGCAGTGAAGCCAAAATCGTAATTCACATAGGCCGCATCAAAATCAAACATCACTCGCCAGGAGAGCATGAGAAAGGACATGCCGATGAGGGCCGGGTTAAAGGGGTTGGCACCGATACCGCCAAAAATCATCTTTCCGATGACCACAGCGACAAAGGTTCCCACCACCACCAGCCAAAAGGGAGAGGTTGCCGGCAACATGATGCCGAAAATCATACCGATGACGGCCGAATCCAGATCTCCCACGGTGAGCGGTTTTTTTGCCATCAGGTTCATAACCAGTTCCCAGAGCATGGCCGTGGAAATTGATAACGCCACCACGCCCAGGGCCGGGGCACCAAACTGAATAATTCCAAAAATGGCTGCCGGAAGCAGGGCCAGAAGGATATTCAGGTTCATTTTAAAGAGAGAGTCTCCGTCATGCCAGAAGGGAGCATGGGAGACGGTTAGTTTATTGGTTGTCATTGATAGTCTCCATTTTTATGCGTCTGCTCGAAGGGTCAGCAGCTCATGTTTCCCAAGCCGGATGTATTGATACAAAGGAATACGCGCCGTACAGACATAGGCACACAGTCCGCATTCAATGCAGGACTCAAGATCAAACCTGTCGGCCGCTTCTTCATACTGATTCGCTTCCAGATAGCGAACCAGCAGGTTCACCGGAATATTAACAGGACAGATCCGGATACAATTGCCGCAGTTTACGCAGGGGTAATCTGATAATTGGGGAATGATGTCCCTGTCCTGAATAATGACGGTGTCCATGTCGGCAAGTACCGGATGGTGGACCGTAAATGTCGCAAATCCCCGCATGGGGCCACCAATGATAATCCGATCTTGTTCATTTACATGGATATTGAAGCGGCTGAATATTTTACTCAAAGGGGTGCCGATTGTGGCACGAACCCGGTGTCGGGTGCCATCTTTGCCGATAAGGGTCAAGATTTTATCAAATACGGACTCTTTGGTTTTATAGACCCGGGCAAGGGAGACAAGGGCCTCGGCACGGATAAAGCAGATCCCCATGTCTTCAGGGGTCTGGCCAGCTGGCAGAACTATATTTAAATGATCCTTCATGATCATGGCTGGCAGGGTGGATGGATAGGAATTACCGGTTTCTATTACCTGGATGGAATCAAAATTCACCCGGGTTCTGAGCGCTTCCGGGATCGTAATACAAATCTTGGAAATCCGGGTCATGGCTTTCAGGATTTTAGCGCCTGCTTTTATTTCATCCGTGTACATCAGCCCTACAAATTGGTTGGTGGTGGCCAAAAGGTCCGTATCTGCACAGGTGATGACAATGGTGCTGATTTTTATGCGATCATTGGCAAGGATTTCAAAGGGAGGTGCGCCCGGGAGCTTGCGTAAAAACTGGTCGGCAAATCCGATATCCTCTATTGTATCCAGCTTAATGGTGTCGGCCTCGGAAGGCTTTGGGTCTGGTTTGATAATAATAAAGGTGGCAATCTTGCCGAAATCATCAGAATAGGTGTCAAAGAGGGTTATGGTCCCTGCAACAGGAGATATCGTGTAGGCAGTGCTGTCATCATAGAGTCTTAATTTCTCTCCCTTTTTGACGGCATCTCCTTTTTTAATCAGGGCCTGTTTTGTGCTGTCAATTTCTTCGGATAGCAAGACAGAGAGACTTGCCGGTAAAGGGATTGACTCCGGCTCTTTTAGATCCGGCTCCACCAGATCATAGAACAACCTGGGTTGGTTTAAAGAAAAAAAAGATCGTTTAATCATAATAAGTCCTTGTTTGGTAAATAGCTTAGATCATAACCTTGCCTAATAATTTGTAATAATCCGGGTTAAAGGTTGTGACACGAATTACATTCTACCGGACCTGCGCCATACTCTTCATGACATCCCTTGCACTGTGCATGAAATGCATCAGCTATAGATGGTAAGTCTTCATCTCCGGTTTCTTCATGGCACTCGCTGCAGTTGTAAGTATCATCATCTTCAATGTTATGATGGCAGTCCAGACATTCCAAGCCATAGGCGTCTGTGTGCGAAAGGTGGGTGAATAGAACTTGACCAGCTTTATTTTGAAACATTAAACGTACTGGATTATCCGGGGCAGGGGATGTGAAAGATGCATAGCATACAATTCCTGTGATCAATAGAACGATCATAATTAATAGCGCTACTTTTAGGTCTCGTTGTGATGCCATAAATTCTTCTCGCAATTTAAGGGTTAGAGTTAAGCGACAAACCCACAACTGGCAGCGTTTATATTATATTGAAGCTATCTTGGCAAGGAAAAAATATATTTTATGAGACCGGACAGTTCCCTGAATCTGGGTGTCTTTTTTTTCGAACAAGGAAGGGTTTGAATTCCTCTTTTTGGGTAAGAGAGGCTTGTGTCTTGCGGATAACAAGGAAGGCTGCGCCAAAAAATGAAAAGCCAAGGATCATGGCACAAATGGAGTTGTTCATTCCAAAAACCGGTGCCAGACGGTCTCCGATGACGGCACCGGTTATCAATAAAAGGATGGGAAATACATAGAGAAGAAAACTTAAAATAATCATGGGTTTTGTTTCAATCCCAATGACAACCTCGTCTCCTGTTTGAACGCCTAGCGTATTTTTGAGCTCTAGGGTCATCTCTTTTGAATGGTGATTTTCTCCACAGCTATCTTTGGAGGAACAGCCTTCACATGCGGCGGATCGAATGGTTTTAATCCAGGCGGTTGAG
>CAYWNB010000161.1:4963-6907 GCA_964459195.1 uncultured Desulfobacula sp. | reverse complement strand
ATTCCCACGGAAAATCGCAGCAGGCAGGGATCTGCCAGTTTGTTTTTTATTTCTTCCGGAAAGGAAATGTATTGGGAGGAATAGGGGTGGATGATCAGGGTTTTACAATCTCCCAAATTGGCAATGTTCAAGATCATGGAAAGGCTGTCAATCATTTTAAAACAGGCCTCCTGGTCCTTTAACCCAAAGGTCAGCATGGTGCCGAAACCCTTGTTATTAAACTGTTGCTTTGCCATGGCATGGCAGGGATGATCCTCAAATCCCGGAAAATTCACCCAGCTTACTTTGGGGTGTTTTTGCAGAAAATTGGCGGTTTTAACCGCATTTTCCATGTGACGTTCCATGCGGACCCCAATGGTGGTGAGACCGATGGCGGTGAGAAAGGAATGAAAGGGGGCCGGGGTGGTGCCAAAGTTGACGTGGTATTCCTTCCACATGCGGTGGAGAAATGCCAACTCCCCTTTCTGGGCAACAAAAGGGGCAAAATCCTTGAACCGCTCTGATTCCCAGTTAAAATTGCCCGCATCCACCACCACACCGCCAAGGGCAGCCCCATGGCCGGAAAAATATTTGGTGGTGGAGTGGAGGATAATATCGGCTCCCAGTTCAATGGGCCGGCAGAGCCAGGGAGATGCCAGGGTGTTGTCCACCAGAAGCGGTACCCCGTTTTTGTGGGCGATATCGGCAATGCGTTGAATATCGGCAATTTCCATTCCCGGGTTGGTAATGGTTTCAATATAAACAAACCGGGTTCGTTCGTTGATGGCGGCCTCAATCTTTCCCGGATCAAGGGGATCCGCCAGTTTGACCTGGATATTGTAGCGCTTGTAAATATTGGTAAACAGACCATAGGTGGACATGAACAGGGAGGAGCTTGCAACAAATTCATCCCCGGCACGCAACAGGCTCATGCAGGAGTTGTTGATGGCTGCCATCCCTGAGGAGGTCACCACGGCAGCTTTCCCGGATTCAAGGGAGGCCAGTTTTTCTTCCAAAAACCGGTTGGTGGGGTTGCTCAGGCGCATGTAAATATGGTCCTGGCTTTGGCCGGCAAAGGTCTGGCTCAAACTGTCTGCACTCTCGTGGTAATGGGCGGCGGATTGGAAAATGGGAGGCAGGGTGGCGCCTTCCCAATCCTTGTCTTTTATTCCGTCGTGGATGGCTTTTGTTTCAAATCGGTATTCAGTTGGTTTCATCGTTGGTTTCATCCTCAAACAATTACAAAGGAAACAGGGTTTAAATATCTTATAGTGATTTTTCTTGTCAAGATGACCTTAATACCCCAATTTTAATACCAGAAATTTACGGGTTTCCCAAACAAAATATTTCCTTTTCCAATACCAGCTTGACAATTTCCATCTTAAAGTACTAATTTGCCTGAAACGAATTGTGGATCAGGAGGTAGTGTGAAAATTTCCATACGCTGGGCCGTGATTATTGGGTGTATCGTTCTTGTCTGGGGAACCCAGCTGCCCATTTGACCAAACGACTCATCTCATCCCAGGTTGTGAATGCGGACAAGGATCAGATTGAAAAACTGGAATTGTATTTTATAGATCAGCTTGAGCTGTATCCCCAGTTTGCCGGCATCTATTTTGCTACTCCCGGGGGAGATTTTTACTATGTCAACCGGGATTCATCAAGATCAGAGGAAGGCTAACCCTGGCGGTTTCGCTGCTGGCCACCATTGGCGGTCTGATGCTGGCCGGTCAGCTTATCCGGCCCATTTCAGAACTGGACCGGGAGGCCCGGCATATTAAAAACAATGAGTATTCCTCCCTTCCAAGGATAAAAACGGTCTTTAACCAAATACAGCGGACGGCAGATACCTTCTATGATATGAAGAATTCGGTGGTGGACTATAAAAAAGAATTGGAAAAAACAGAAAAAATTCACCGGGCCATCACCGATACTGCCAACGAGGCCATTTTCATGGTGGATGAT
>CAYWNB010000161.1:2293-4863 GCA_964459195.1 uncultured Desulfobacula sp. | reverse complement strand
AATGGAAATATCAGATCATATCTGGTATTTCATAGCCTTAAATTGGAGAACAATACAAGGTAAATAATGATAGATATTTTAGAATTCACATTGGAGCGGCTGATCCAGACTTTTGACAAGGAGTATGGGAAGGGCCGATTCCATGCCCATGCCCTTTTTCGGGATATTTTTAAACAGGGAAATACAGCGTTTCTCCTCAGCCCGGAATTTTTAGATTCCCCTCGGTTTGTTCGGGCTCTTGCGGGAAAGGTATCTGTCAATCCGGGGGAGGTGGTGAAAACCTTTGACGAAGGAGAACTGACAAAGTTTATCACAAGATTGGGAGATGGCCTTGAAATTGAATCGGTGGTCATTCCCATGACCCGGCATAATACGCTTTGTGTTTCCAGTCAGGTGGGGTGCAAAATGGGGTGTAAATTTTGTGAAACCGGCCGCATGGGGTTTAAACGAAATTTAAGTATTTCCGAGATTACCGGCCAGGTTTACAATGCCCGGCACACCTTAAAAAAAGATATTAAAAATATTGTGTTCATGGGCATGGGTGAGCCCCTGGATAATTTTGATAACCTTATGGGCGCGATCCGGGTCATGAACGAGCAGCAGGGCTTTGACATTGCCCTGCGCCATATGACCGTGTCCACAGTGGGGCTGGTTCCGGGCATTGAACGATTGGGCAAACTTGCCATGCCGGGTCTTCGCCTGGCCATTTCCATCAATGCACCCAATGACACGATTCGCTCGCGGCTCATGCCCCTGAACAAAACCTTTCCCCTGGCGCGTTTAAAAAAGAGCCTGGCGGATTTTCCCCTGGCCAAACGGGGGATCTTTTTGTTTGAATATATTTTAATCAAAGGGCTCAACGATTCCCCTGTCCATGCAGATCTCCTGGCTGATTTTATTCACCCGTTGCCGGTTCGGCTTAACCTTATTGCCTATAACCCTGTCAAGGGATTTGACTATGCGAGTCCCAGTGATGGTCAGATGCATGAATTTGCCGATTTTTTGTCGGCAAGGGGGATAATGGTCATTAAGCGCTGGAGCCGGGGCCGATCCGTTGCTGCCGGCTGCGGTCAGTTGGGGTGTAATGTCTGATATAAAAGAACTCAACCAGATTGTGCGCGATATCATCACTGCAAATTCCTATGGGGCCCAGATGGAAACCGGCCAAAAATTGTTTGCATACTCGGTCCGCCGGGATATTGATGAAGAACTCAGGGCGCTTGCTGAAAATATTGCCATGCTGATGATCCAGAAAGAGGGGCGGGAGCTCCATCTGGAGTTTTTGAACGATGACCTTCAAAAAACAAGCCGTCAGCTTCATGCTGCAAAACATGATCCATTGACCCACTTGCCCAATCGCGGGCTTTTTTATGAAAAACTTGCGGCCCTCTTTGAGATTTCTCAAAAAAAGGGGAAAAAATTGGCATTGATTCTCCTTGATCTGGATAACTTCAAGCCTGTTAACGACACCCATGGCCATGATGCAGGAGATGCTCTTTTAGGCCAGGTTGCATTGCGCATAACGGAGGTTGTCAAAGATTCTGGTATTGCGGCTCGTCTTGGCGGCGATGAGTTTGTTGTTCTTTTACCTGATATGCAGAATAAAAAAGAGGCATACGCCATTGCTCAAAAAATATTGCTCAGTATAAAAAAACCGTTTAAGTTAACATCTGCCATGGTTTTTATTGATTCATCCATCGGGATCTGTTTTCTGGACCAGACAACAAAAGGCCCCCGCACTTTGTTAAAAAATGCGGATCTTGCCATGTATGAGGCCAAAAAAGCGGGGCGGGGGCGATATGTGGCTCATATCAACGAGGAATAGCCATCAATTGCATTATACTATCTCAAGTCTTTGTTTGAAAATGATTTAGGGGTATTTTTCTATCCCAAAATTAAAGTTTTATACAATTTAATGGCATTCTTATTGCCTGGAGGATGCTGCCATGAGAACCCCGAATCCGATAAATGCGGACCCGCTGGCTCTGCTGAACCATTTCTGTCTGGCGGGGGCTGCCAGCCAGTTTTTTGCTGTGTGAGCCAGAAAAGCATAGAACATAAGAAAAGAGAATGAAAATGCCATGAGGGTCATCACCAGGCGCATGAATTGGGGAATCAATGCCTGGTCAATAAGGATGAACTGGGGAAAAAGGGCGGTCAGGAACACAATGGCCTTGGGGTTGCTGATGGCCACCCCAAGGGCCTGAATAAATATTTTAGAAGAAATTTCAGGTGTTTTTCTTTTGTTTTTCAAAGGATCAGGCCCAATTTTATGATGTGGTCGTTGAAAAAATTGAACGAGGCCCAGATAAATCAGGTAGGCTGCTCCGGCGTATTTGACCAGATTGAATAGGTGTTCAGATGCCTTCAGAATGGCTCCAAGTCCGGTGACGGCAATTAGCCCCAGGATAAACAGGCCGCAAATATTCCCCAGGGCGGAAAAACTGGCTTTTTTCCATCCATGGAGGCTGGATTTTGTCATGATGAAAAATACCGCTGGCCCGGGTGTGGCCGTGGCAATGAAAACAAAAGACAAATATAAGAGCCATGATTCAAGGGACATGCTAATA
>CAYWNB010000161.1:0-2193 GCA_964459195.1 uncultured Desulfobacula sp. | reverse complement strand
GTTCAGATTAAATGGTCAACAGGGTCTCATTATTTTTTAAGAGGTCTGTAAGGGGAACTCCCCAGTAAATGACTTCGACCCCCAACGCCTCAATGATGGGCGTCACCTCCAACTGGTCTGTACAGGCTTTGCAGGCAGTTACATGGACCCCTTTTTCAATGGCATCCAAAATCATCTTTTGTATCTGTATGTCTTCTGCTGCCAGTTTGGCCGTGGCCCCCCAGATGATCAGGGTTACCTCTTCCCACCACCCCTGTGTCAGGGAATTCACCGTATACATGAAGACCATTTTTTCGGCGGTCATTTTATTGTCATTGGTCCAAAGCAGATACAAATGTGTTTTTTCGGTCATCTTAATTCATCTCCTTTTTAGGGGTTGGTCCGGGTTAGATCAATACTCAGGGCATAGGCCCCTCCTTCGAGTTTTGCCGTTACCGGGAAAAGTCCTTTTTCAAAAACCTTGAGCATGGTCCGGTTGGATGAGAGAACATCTGCGGTCATGGTGACGGCTCCCCGTTCCTTGGCAAGCCGGGCCAGCATCTGGTATAAAAAGGTGGCAATGCCATGGCCCTGGTATTCTTCATCCACAACAAAGGCAACATCCATAAAGGGTTTGTCCGGGTATTTGGCAATTCTGGCTTCGGCAATAATGGTGCGCTGGCCGGGTTCTCCCACCTGACCCACCACCGAGAGAATGTCTTGGTAGTTTATATTGACATAGGCCTGCATTTTTGTGTGGGGCATGGTTTTAATGGGAGAAAAATATCGGTAATAAATGGCCTTGTCTGAAAATCGGTAGAATAATCTGCGCATCTGGTCTTCGTCCGATGGTTTAATGGCCCGGAAATGGACATGGAGGTCGTTTTTGAACCGGTGCTGGATGGCAATCTCGGCCGGGTAGAAATGGGCGCTGTCCGCCAAAAACATTTGATCCGGGTAGAGCAGTTTTTCCATTTTTCCGCCATCCACCAACCCGGGCCGGTCTTCGGGATGGGCAATTTCTATGAGGGCCTGGGCCCGCTCCCTCAGGGTCCGACCCCTAAGATGGGCAACCCCCTGTTCCGTGACCACAAGGTCCACGGATTCCGGCAGACTCAGCAGATCCGGGGAATCATCCAGAAAGAGCCGGATATTGGGGATGCCTTCCCGGTTTCGGCTGGGCAGGGCCACAATGGTATATCCCCCCGGGGAGATTTCAGCCCCGTTGAGAAAGTCGGCAATCTGTCCCGGGCCTGCCGAAACACTGGCAGAGCTGTTGTGCAGTGCCACCCGGCCGGATAGATCCACCCGGCGGACCGGAAGAATCATGACAAACCGCCGGTTCCGTCCTATTTCCATGGGGTTGAACACTTTGTCAATGCTCTGGAATTCCACCATGGGATTTTTATCCAGCCATTGCATGAGGTCCTTGCTGCCCAGGGCATAGGCGGTCAGGGATCTTCCCCGGAACATCCCTTTTTGGCGGTTGGTGACGGCTCCGCTTTTCACAAGTTCCATGAGGGCATCGGTGAAAAAAGGCGTGTGGATGCCCAGGTTTTGTTTTCGGGACAGGCATTTGGAAAGGGCTTCAAAAATGGGCCCAAAGGTAAAGCCCAGGCAGGATCCGTCCTCAATGACCGAGGCGATATTTTCGGCAATTCGTTCAAAGACCGGTTCCACCGGGTACCTGGGGAAATAAAAGGGTGGCACCGTGGCTTCCACCAGCATGTGAAAGTCATTTATGTCCACAAAGGTGTCCCCCAGGGTAAAGGGGATAGCGTCATTGACCTCTCCCACAACCAGATCGGCATGGGCCATGGCCCGTCTTGCCACATCCACCCCAACGCCCAGGCTGCAAAACCCGGCCTCATTGGGTGGGGTGATCTGGACAAAGGCCACATCAATGGGGACCTGGCCTTCCTTCATCAGAGCCGGGATGGCAGAAAATCTTGAGGGAATCATATCCACCTGACCTGCGGTAATGGCTTCGGCCGAGACCCAGCCCGAGAAAAAGGTTCTAAGACGGTAGCGTTTAGATTCCAGAGCCTTAAAGGAAATGGCATCTCCAAAACTGAGCAATTGGATTAGGGTCAGATCATCCAGGTGGTACCCCTCGGCGGTCATGATGGCATTTACCAGGGTTCGGGGTTCTGCTGTGCCTGTACCGATGAAAATATGCATGCCAGGCTTTATTTTTTTTAATACCGCATCTGT
>CAYWNB010000160.1:0-6914 GCA_964459195.1 uncultured Desulfobacula sp. | reverse complement strand
TCAATATTGAGATGATTTCTTTTGGCACATCCAATGCGGCATTGTATTTTTTGGTACAGGAACGAAGTCTGGACAGAACAATCCAGGCCCTGCATTCCATTTTTTTTGACGGATAAAAAAGGGGGAGGGCGGTCCTTAACCCAGAAGAGAGCCGCTTTTCTTTTTTTTTGAAGAAACGCTCTGGCCGATAATCCATCCCAGTAAAAGGACGCCTACCCCTGCCAGGAACCATTTAATCATTCCAGCCCTGAACATATGGCTGGTCTCTTTTTCCAATTGAGTAAGTTTATTGGCGAGAGTGATATTTTTTTCCTCAAGAACCTTGTTTTTTTCAACCACCTCTATAACATTTTGAGATTGCGCCTGGAGGGTACTGTAATTGATTTGGCTTTCCTTTAATTGGGTCAAAAGGACTCCGCTTTTATGCTCGGCCGCGTTAAGACCGGTTTCAAGAGCAGCGGTTTTTCCCCCCTGGTCTGATCCCTGGACCGCAAGTTGGGCCTTGAGCTGGTCAAGGGAGCTGGAAAGGGTTTCAACTTTGGTCTCCAAGGCTGCTTTCTCTTGATTTAATTGTTCAATGATTTTGGTTTTAGGCGTTTCAAACACTACAAATTGTTTGTCAACCCACCCGGTTTCTCCTGATGCGAGTGCAACTTTGAAATAGCCCTTGTCTTCTTCTAAAATTGTAAAAGGGGTATTGCTTTTCAGGGTTTGTAATACTGAAAAAGAGTTTCCAGGACCCTGCCTGAAGGTTAAAATGAGCATATCGGAAACGTAGCCAGTCTTTGCCTGGGAATGGGTGGGAATAGATAGAAAAAGGATTGTGAGTATCCATAAGCTAGTGCATAATTTTCTCATCTTTTATATTACCTCTTAAATTTTTTTCTTATTTTCTGTTTCAATAGCAATCCTTGTGCTATTTTACAATACTTAGACAATTAAATTCATAAAAAAAACTTGCCAAAGTTCGTGGAACAAGGGTATCAACAGATCATCAATTAAAAAATAGGATTGATTAATGGAATTGAAATTAATGCATTCAGACAATGGCAACCAGTTTATCACTATACACCGGAACTGCTGAGTCTGAAACAATATCTGAATGGAGCCTTTTTATGACACACGATAACACCCATGACCATTCCACTGGTCAAGAACATTCACACACCCATGGGCATGACCACTCCCATGACCACAACCACAGCCATGATCATTCCCATGATCCGGTCAAAGAAATGACCCTGGAGCAGAAACTGAATACCTTGTTTTCCCATTGGATTGCGCACAATGACAGCCACAAGGATAATTTTTTGTCCTGGGCCGGGAAGGCGAAAGACGCCGGGTTGATAGAAGTCGCCGCATCCCTTGAACAGGCCGGTAGTCTGTCCCAGGAGGTAACAAAAAAACTGGAAACGGCACTGGCAAATCTTTCGACCCCATGATTGACCCTGTTATTAAACGGATGGCTGGTCAGCGACTCATGCTGGGTTTTGATGGTACCGCCTTGAACCCGGAGCTAAAATTTCTCATCAGGGAGCTCAAGGCGGGGGGTATTATTTTGTTTAAACCCAATATCGAGTCGCCGGACCAGCTCACACAGCTTTGTTCAGATGCCCAGGCCTGTGCCGCTGAAGCAGGTCAGCCGCCCCTTTTTATTGCCATTGACCAGGAGGGCGGGGTGGTGGCAAGATTAAAGCATCCATTTGCCGAGTTTGTCGGCAATCCCCATATCCACACAAGGGCTGATGCCGAGCATTTTGCAAAAATGACAGCCCGGGATTTGTCAGGAGCCGGCATCAACATGAACATGGCCCCAGTGATGGATGTGGCCCCTGACGGGGTGGACAGCATCATGCGAGAACGGGTTTTTAAAGGGGATGCCGTTGTTGTGTCGAAACTTGGCACCTGTGTGATCAAAACCCTCCAGGATAAAAAAATCATGGCCGTGGCAAAACATTTCCCCGGCATCGGCAGGACCAGAAAGGATTCCCACTTTTTTTTACCCCGGCTGGATATAAATCTTGACACCCTTCGGTCAACAGACATGAAATCCTTTGAGGCTGCCAGGGATGCAGATGTCTCAGGGATCATGCTTTCCCATATTTTTTATCCCCAATTAGATGACACCTGGCCGGCAAGCCTGTCTCCTTATATTGCAGGGGAACTGTTAAGGGATCAATTGGGATATGAAGGCCTGGTTTTGACAGATGACCTGGATATGAAGGCCATACAGCATGACATGAAAATCTGTATCCGCCAGGTGATGGCAGCCAGGGTCGATCTTGCCCTGATCTGTCACAAGGGTCCCAATATCGAGATTGCATGGGAGGAGATCTGTCATCTTCTGGAGAGCAATCCGCAATTGTTTGCCTTGGGAAAGGCCTCCATGAACAGAATCCTGGGGGTTAAAAAGAAATATCTGCAGGTTTAAATGCGGGTTCTGGAAAATACGTCATGGGCGAGGTTGCAGGTATGGCCTTGCTCAATCATGGTCGTCCCCCGGGCCGCAATCATGGCGGCATTATCACCGCAGAGACTTGCCGGTGGGGCAAAGACCTGAATGCCTTCTTTTGCAGCCCTTTGTGACAATTTTGTGGCAAAGGTCTGGTTGGCGGAAACCCCTCCGGAAATACCAATGCGCTTGCAGCCTTTAAACCTGGCAGCATTTAAAAGTTTGATACTCAATACATCAATGACGGCTGCCTGGAAAGAGGCGGCAACCTGGGCTTTGTCCTCATGATTTACAATATTATGATCATGGAGATACCGTGCCACAGAGGATTTTAAACCGCTGAAACTGAAGTCAAACCCCTTTTTATCCAGCAGGCTCCTGGGAAATTTAATAACGCCTGGGTCCATTGTTTTGGCCAGGGTTTCAATGATAGGGCCTCCGGGATATCCCAGTCCCATCATTTTTGAAACCTTGTCAAAGGCTTCTCCGGCTGCATCATCCCGTGTCTGACCCATGAGCTCAAATGTGTGGGGGGAGGTGACATGGTAAATATTGGTATGGCCGCCTGAAACCACCAGGGCAATGAAGGGAAATTTGGGGGGCGTCTCCATTAACAGCAAAGAATAAATGTGGGCCTCAAGGTGGTTGACCCCTGCCAGGGGGAGGTTTCTGGCCCAGGCAAAGGCTTTGGCAAATGAAAATCCCACCAAAAGGGCCCCAACGAGTCCGGGCCCCCTTGTTGCTGCAACCCCGTCAATATCGGCAAGTTTGATGCTGGCTTTTTTCACGGCTTCATCGACCACAGGAACAATGGCTTCTGCGTGCATGCGGGAAGCCAGTTCCGGTACAACCCCACCGTATTTGCAATGGGTATCCATTTGGGAGGCAATGATTGAGGACAGTATGATGGTGCCATTTTGCACCAGAGCTGCCGCGGTTTCATCGCATGAGGATTCAATCCCAAGAATGATCATATAAGGTTAGCTTAATATCAGACCCATTGGGTCTGTTTCTCATTGTTTTCTCTATCGGTGATTTCACCGATAAAATAGGCCTTTTCGCCCAAGGCTGCCAGCCGGTCCATGGTCTCTTCAACTGATTTTTCAGGGACCACTACCACCATGCCGATTCCGTTGTTGAAGGTCCGTTGCATCTCCGTGTCTGATACGCCGCCTTCTTTTTGCAGAAGTTGGAATACCGGCGGAATTTCCCAGGCATTTTTATGGACAACGGCCTTGCACGAATCGGGTATGACCCGGATAATATTTTCATCAATTCCACCGCCGGTGATATGGACCAGTCCGTGGATCGGCAGGTTCCGGAGCATGCTCAAAATGCTGGATACATAGATAATGGTGGGTTTTAAAAGCTCTTCACCCAGGGTGGTGCCAAACTCCGGTATATGGGTATTGACATTGTATTTGCATTTATCAAAAAATATTTTTCGAACCAGGGAAAATCCATTGGAATGGACACCGCTTGAGGCAATGCCGATGAGTTTATGGCCCGGCTGAATATAGGAACCGTCAATGATTTTAGTATTGTCCACAAGCCCTACAGAAAATCCGGCCAGATCATATTCTCCGGTTTGGTACATCCCCGGCATTTCAGCGGTTTCACCACCGATCAAGGCACATCCGGCCTGATTACAGCCTTCTGCAATCCCTATTAGGATTTTTTCCGCAACTGCAGTGTCAAGGGCTCCCATGGAAAGATAATCCAGGAAAAACAAAGGTTTGGCGCCCTGGACAATGATGTCGTTGACACACATGGCCACAAGGTCAATGCCAATGGTATCGTGTTTATCCATTTGCAATGCAATTTTAAGTTTGGTCCCCACACCGTCGGTGGCGCTGACCAGTACCGGGTTTGAAATATTGGAAAGATTTAGGGAAAAAAGACCGCCAAAACCACCAATTTCTCCCATTACACCGGATCGGGGTGTGGATTTTGCAATTGATTTTATTCGATTAACCAGCTGGTTTGCTCGTTCTATGTCCACGCCGGAATCCGCATATGTCAAGGAATCGTTCATTTGAAATCACCTTTGAAATCACATTCTTTGGATAAGATCTATTAAGATTTATTAAGTTTCTAAAACCCTATAATACTAAACATATTGGGTCAAAAAGTCAAAAGCTTTTTGACAGGAACCAGTTTATATTGTATCAATGCAAATTTAAAAATAGATTTAAAAGCAAATTTAAAATCAGACATATTTCGGAGAATTTAGCGTAATGAAAACAATCAATATTGGAATTATAGGGTATGGGGTTGTGGGGGCCGGTGTTGCAACCTTGCTCGTCCAAAAAAAAGAATTGCTGGAAGCCAGGATCGGGGCCTTTTTAACCCTTAAAACCATTGCTGATATTGATACCTCCACGGATCGGGGCGTTGAGTTGGGCGATACTGTTCTTGTGAACGATGCCATGACCCTAATCAATGATCCAGAGATTGATATTGTTGTGGAACTTGTCGGGGGGGATACCATTGCCAAACAATTTACCCTCAAGGCCCTTGAAAACGGCAAGCATGTGGTGACCGCCAACAAAGCCCTCCTGGCAGGTCATGGCAATGAGCTGGTGAAAACCGCCCAGAAAAATCAGGTGGATCTTGCCTTTGAAGCCAGTTGCGGCGGGTGTATGCCCATTATTAAATTTCTTCGGGAATCCCTTGTGGCCAATTCCATTTTGTCCATGTCCGCCATTTTAAACGGCACCTGCAATTATATACTGACCAAAATATCCCAGGATGGGTCCTCGTTTGAAGATGCCCTGAAGGATGCCCAAGACCTAGGCTTTGCAGAAGCAGAGCCCTCCTTGGATGTGGATGGCCATGACACAGCCCATAAGCTGGCCATCTTAAATTCTCTGGCCCACGGCATGGAAATAAATTTAAAGGATATCCATGTGGAAGGCATCCGGAATATTACGCTGGTGGACATTGAGTTTGCCCGTTCCTTTGGGTATACCATTAAACTGCTTGCCATTGGCAAGGTCCATGGAGACCATGTGGAAGCCCGTGTGCATCCCACCATGATTTCCAATTCCAACCCCCTGTCCCATGTGGACCATTCCATGAATGCCATTGCCATTGATGCCGATGCCACGGGCAAGACCATGCTTTATGGCCACGGGGCCGGCATGATGCCAACCGCCAGTGCCGTATTAAGTGATATAGCCGATATCGCCAGAAATATTATTTCCAATACCAAACGACGGGTGCCCATACTGGGATATCCCGAAGACAATATTAAGATCATTCCCATTCTGCCCATGAAAGAATTGCATACAAAATATTATCTGCGGTTTGAGGCCCAGGATCATCCCGGTGTATTGTCGAAAATATCCGGGATTCTGGGAGCGAACAATATTAGCATCAAATCGGTCCACCAAAAGGGCCGGCAAAACAATGGAAAGGTGCCCGTGGTTATGATCACCCATATGGCAAAGGAAGAATGGGTTCAGGCGGCATTGACGCAAATTGCTGCCACAGATTCTGTGGTGGGAAATTCCGTTGTCATTCGAATTGAAGAAGATGCAAGACCCTAAAAGAATAAAATCTGGAAAGAATAAAATCAGGAGTAAAGCCATGAAAATATTTGTAGCAGATCTGGAAGGGGTGTTTTTACCTGAAATATGGGTCAATGTCGCCTTGAAAACCGGAATAGAGGAATTGAAACTCACCACCAGGGATATCAGTGATTATGATGTACTGATGACCAAACGATTGTCCATCCTTAAGGAAAATAAACTGGGGATTGAAGATATCAGCGACGTGATATCCACTTTAGAGCCCCTGGACGGTGCAAAACAAATGCTGGATTGGATCCGAAGCCGAGCCCAGATTATTATCCTGTCAGACACCTTTGAGGAGTTTGCCAAACCCTTGATGGCAAAACTTGGGTTTCCGGCCCTGCTGTGCCACAATCTGACCATTGATGCGGCTGGCAATATCACCGGCTACAATCTCAGGATTGACAACCAGAAAGCCCGGGCAGTCAATGCATTAAAGGCATTGAACTACCAGGTTATAGCCTTTGGGGATTCTTATAACGATATTGGCATGATCCAGGCGGCAGACCATGGATTTTTCTTTTGTCCGCCACCGTCTTGTCTGACTGATTTTCCGGATATACCCGTTACACACAATTACGCTGAACTCAAAATCATGATCACCTCTTTATTGGATCAATTTTGATCTGATCAATTTAAACAAATCCGGGCTCTGTTAATCGGAGACCGGATGAGTGATGAGGATAAAGTTTTTTCTGATTGAAATTAAAAAAACTATATAAAATCAATTGGTTCTTAGTGTGGAAGGGCTAAAATTATAAAACAGTTCAATATCAAGGGAATAAAAATCCTTGACTTGAAATGTGTTTTCCCCTATATTGCGTTTCGTTGTTGCGGGGTGGAGCAGTCTGGTAGCTCGTCGGGCTCATAACCCGAAGGTCGTTGGT
>CAYWNB010000159.1:0-6926 GCA_964459195.1 uncultured Desulfobacula sp. | reverse complement strand
CTGCCATCTGTTTCAATTCAATGAGATTCATTAACAGTCCTCTCTATTTTGTTTTTATTTAGAAACCTTTCTTGATGGCCCCTTTTGATCCTGAAAATATTTTGTGACTGTAGGTCGCCCCAACTTTTTTCCACTCAATCGAGCGGCTGTCAATCCTTGTTTTGTTTTAACTGAGATGTATTCTCTTTCAGCCTCTGCAAAATAGCTATAAATAGCAAGAAAAAGTTTAGTGTGGTGTCAAACAGTTGAAAAGCTCTGGTTGACGAATATACCTTAATCATGATCTTATCCCAAAAAGATATATCTTTATAACATAGCCAAAACAGGCGTTAAAAAGGTTATTATTGTAGTAGTTGTCGCTCTTTCTAAAAATATTTATAAGGTTACTAACGCTTTTAATAATTATTAACCAGGGGGCCATATGACAATTTTTCTTTATGCCAGAGTCAGCACACTTGACCAAAATACAAACCTACAGGAAAAAGCATTAAAAGCAGCATATCCGAATGGAACATATCCTTGCCGAATAAGGGGATGAAATATCCGGGCTAAAGGATACCATTAGGTTCCATTAATCATTTGGTACAAATTCCCTACGAAATTCCCATTAAGAAATTGAAATATCAACAATAAATAGATTTTGACCCTTCCAGAATTTCCATGTAAAAAGGAGCCTTCTTTTTGGAAGCTAAATTTTAACATTTAGAAGCTGTTCTCGCTTAAGATTGTATTGATCACTCACATAGGTTCCCCCGAAATTAATATGCTCCCAGGCAACCACAGACTTGTTTTTGATAATTTTTAGCAAAATGTTTTTCTGATTTTATTGAAGCAGCAGCAAATTTACGATTGATTTTTTTTTGTTAACAAGTATATATACTTGAGTTTTCGAAAAATAATTAGAGACAACCGCAATAAAATGTGAAATAATAATTTGGGATAGTATACCATGAACTTTTTTTATGATGAGTTGAACACAATGATGAAAATTCCATGCGCCCAAAGACTTCCATTTATTGTAGCTGGCTTATCATTTCTTCAGCCGGTTCTTACCAGTATTCAATTTAACAATATAACATTAATAGCAACCGCATTGGTACTGGGTGCTAAATTTAATCTCACCGAAATAAGCCGCATGTGGCTAAAAGAGAAAAGTGTGAGCACACTTTCATATTTATTATCAGACGCTAAATTTTATATTCCAGAAATGGAAATGGTCTATGTTGCACAGCTTAAGAAGATGTATACGCTTACTGAAGGATACTATTGCATAGATGATACAATGAAACATCACACAAATTTTTGCAAATGGATTCATGGTGTCTTCGTCTTGTTTGATCATGCAGCAAAAACAAATCTAAAAGCTACCTGTATAGTTTTTTTGTATTACAATGATGGTTCTTTGATTAAGTTTCCGGTAACTTACCGCATATATCATCAAGCAACCAGCAAGATGCCATGGCAACGGGGAAAGCAGAAGGAATGTAAAACCAAATATGAGCTCGCTCTTGAAATGTTAGAATGGGCTTTGAAAATGGGGCTGCCTAAAAGCACTGTATTAGCAGATTCATGGTTTGGCATGGAGCCATTTATCGCAGGACTTAAAAGGCTTCAGCTCAGTTATGTTATTGAAGTGAAGCGGAGTTATAACGCAAGAATTCCCTGCAAGGAGGTCAAACTTACTCCGACAGGGAAAAAGGCGAAAAATCAAACGGAAACAATAAGCTTGCCGAATTATTTTAACGACATTACGCTTGTTACCGCATGTGGATTCGATGTAGATCATCAATCCGGGAAAAGTGAAAAAATTCTCTATCACACTAAGATAGCGACTATTCGTTTAAATTCCATTTCGGGCAAGCACCGTATTATTGAAAGCAAAGATCCCGTCAAACACACCACGAAATATCTTCTTACCAACGAACTTACCTGGGAATCCACCAAGATTATCACAACGTACAGTAACAGATGGGTTATTGAAGAATTTTTCAGGAATGCCAAACAATTAACAGATATGGAGGGAGCCACTATCAGGAGTGAACAAGGCGTAACAACAGCGTTATGCCTGGTGTCCTGGATTGACTCCCTCCTTCATTTTGAAAATTACAAACAAGGCAGTGCTGGAAAATTGTCAAAGGAATCATTAACGATTCCCTCAATAGTCCGTCGGGCTCAATATGAAAATCTGAAGGCAGTCTTAGATCGAATTCGAAATGATAAGAATTTTATTCCGAAGTGGTTAGCCATCGAAGAAAAAAATCTTGACAGGAGAAGAAAAAAAAATAGCGAGGTGATTACACTTGAACATTGCGAGGATAAAGACATGAAACTATCGGCATGACTTAAAAATGATCATTAATAATTGTTATTTCAATGGTTTATATACATGAATCAATTTTCATGCCAATCACAAGCAATAAACAGCAACTTTTTTTCGAAAACTCAAGTATATATATAATAATTAGTTTTTTTATTGGTTAGTTGATTCAATTCTTAAGGAGGATATGCGGATGAAACACAAAAAATTTATTAATATTGCTTTGCTGGTGACAGGTATGATTTTGTTTTTCACATTAAATGCGAATGCTGATTATGCCAGGTATGTTTGCAATGTTATTTCAACAGGTCCTGCTGGCAGTGATACATGGGTTGTTTTAACAGATACTGCCGTCACGCCTAAATTTAGCAAAGCGGGCTTTAAATTTCCAGCGGCTCGTGCAAAGGAAATGATGGCAGTTGCTTTAACAGCTATGACTAATAATTTTAAAGTTGAAGCTATTGTTAATCTTGGTAGTATAGGAACTGTTTACGCCTTATTTGTTTATTCTGAATAAGGGCATATGTCCGGGGTGTGTGTTTGTCCTGTTAGGTTAAACTTGCGTTTCGATCTTTGAAAATCGGAAATGGATATTGATTCTCACCTCTATGATCTGGTGAGAACCTCTATTCACATATATTATCAGCTTATACCAGTTCAGCTGGTGTTGAAAAGGTGTTCATAACTATAATATTCCGGTGGAACCTCTAAAATATTCAAGATATTTTTTTGCAACGGATTTAATTCTGATACAAAGCCTGCTGCCTCACCACCAGCTATCAGTATTTTTCCCCTAACAATATATTGAAATTTTGATAGTAAGTATTCTGTACTTGGATTTCAAACATTCTTATTTATTGGGCATGAAATTGTCCAGCCCTCTATCTCTATCTTTGATATTGGCTCTGGCCGCTCGTTCAATCAGCACAATCATCTGGATGAGCTATCTTGAACATATATAGCATGGTCTCAATTCGTTCGGGAGTCTGCAAATAAATAGGCTCAATCTGGAGAGAGCTTTTGGCACGCCGGAAAACTCATATCAAAAGATGCGTAAACACTGAGGATTACACGCGCAAGCATATCCCAATTAAATTAATCCACGAAGAGCCCTTAATATTTGAGAATTATTACAATAATATTCTGGGCTTTTTACTCTCAAAGGGAGGCAACTTAATTATGGTTTGTAAGTTTATTCATTCAAACACATTCTTAAAAAATTATTTGATAGGCATGATCGTCCTTTTTCTTGTACTGGCAACTGTCTGTTTTGCCGAAAAAGCAGGTGAACCGACAGACGCTGGCAATATGACTATCACAGGCAGCGGTAATCTGGATGGCCCGCCTGCCGTTCGTAATATGAAACCCAGCACCTGGACCGCCACCTCACAGGAGTCGGATACCCCCGGGCTGATAAATGTTCCGGCTAAGACCGGAACCAGTGAACCGTTTCTCTTAGATATTGCAACCGCTTCTGTGATTGACGGAAGTACGGATGATTTGGCTTTCTGGGCCCAACTTGAAGCATTTGATGATTATGATAAGGCCAATGCTGTCATCCAGTTCGAAACAAGGGAGGGTATTTCCCCGTCGGAGCTACAGACGGTTAAAAATGCAGAAAATTCATGGAACAGCTCCGATTTCAATTCAGCAATCGATGCGATCCGGCTCCTGGAAAACGCAGGGATTCTGGCAGCCCTGGGCATCAACTGGAAGGTTCCGAAAACCATCGTATCCCCGAACTGGATGACCACTGATCAGAGGATCGGCACCCGGACCGACATCTACGCCACCCACCTTGATTTTGATACCCAGAATGGAAACCTGTTTGCTGTATTGAAATACCGGAATGGATCGGCCACTAAATGGTACTGGTCCGTGAATATTTCAACAGACAAGGGAAAAACCTGGCAGGAAACCTATGAATGGTGGAGTAACTCTACTATAAAGGATATCGGGGCTGCGGTTGCGGGTAATTATCTGTGGGTGGGGTATACATACCTGTCTAACGAGGAAAAGGCATTAATGCGGCGGTTTTCAGTTGCTGACGGCGCTTCGGATTCAATATATGGTTTTAAAGAGATTTTTGACAAGGATCGGCCGATTAAAGAGATTGCCATATCTGCCAATGCCGATTCCTATGATAACCGCGTATACTACAGCGCGATTCTTGATAATTCAACATTGTCAACCGCTGTTGAAGCAACCGATTCAGCATTGACTGTCAATACCCAGCCTTTATCGGAACCGATTATCATCTCCATCAGTGATGATTCTTCTGCTATGATCCGCCAGCTTGCCGCGAACCCTAAATTAAAAGCAGAAGAGCTGATACTGGATGATTTCCGGCAGGGGATGATCACCACCCGGGTAATTATAAATCTGAATGATCCGAATCGGCAGGCCACGGCATCTGCAATGGAAAACTTCAAGAAGGATGCGGTCAGGAAAAGGGTCAGGCAACGGGTTGAGACTGCCTTGAATAAAATCATCGGCGATATGGACCCCAATGAATGCGTGGTCACTAACCGATTTACCTATGTATTTGGATTGTCTGCCGAAGTCACAGTCAAGGGTCTGGCTTCCCTGGTAAATCATCTGGATGTGATTTCAATCAACAAGGACGGCATCCGAAATCCCCACCTTGCCCAGGGGATTCCCCTGATCAATGCATCAACAGTCCGAAGCACCTATAACGGTACCGGTATGGCCATTGCCATCTGTGATACCGGGGTCGACTACACCCATGCCCGTCTGGGCAACGGCGGATTCCCCAACAGCAAAGTAATCGGCGGATATGACACCGGAGAAAATGATGACAACCCCATGGATGAACAGGGTCATGGCACCAGCTGTGCCGGGATTGCCGCAGGCAGCCTGGGAACCAGCGGCGACTATATCGGTGGGGTGGCATATAATGCCAAAATCTATGCCTTGAAAATGTCCCGGGCCGATATTAATCATTCCGCTCGTGATTCAGATATGATCGAAGCATGGGAATGGTGTGTTACCCACCAGAATGATGATCCCGCCAATCCCATCATGATTATCAGTACCAGTTTCGGCGGCGGATATTTTACCAGCCAGGCGGCCAGCGACGCCTACAATGCAATCATGACAACCGCCGCCGCCACTGCGAAAGCCGCCGGGATAACGCTGTTTGTATCCACCGGCAATGACGGTTTCTGCGATGGAACCGGATGGCCGGGCGGTATCAGCCACGTGGTAGGTGTCGGTGCGGTTTATGACGCCGATATCGGCCGGAATCCGGGTGCCGGGTATGTCGGCTGCATCGGTACGGATTCCTGCGTGGGATATACCGCAGGATGCCCATGCGATTCAGGGAACTGTTACGTTGATGAAACCACTGCAGCGGACCAGGTCACCACCTATTCCAGCAGCGCGTCGTTCATGGAACTTTTCGCGCCGAGCAATGACACCTATACCACAGCGCTGGGGGGGGGATACCGCGACGATTTCGGAGGAACATCCGCTGCCTGTCCGTATGCAGCCGGGGCAGCGGCCTGCCTCCAGAGCGCGGCAAAAGCCAATACTGGGTCATATCTCACGCCAGCCCTGGTGCAGTCTACCTTGATCAGTACGGGTGATTCAGTCACCGACCCCAAAGCCAGTATTACCAAACCCAGAGTTAACTTGGGCAATGCTGTTGCTACTGTTGCTTCCGACAACCTGGTCTTCTATTATGCATATGATATCAATACGCCCTCCCCGTCATGGGTCCAGATTGATACCGGGGTAACCAACGCACTGAGCGGCCTTGATGCCACATTTAATACGAACTTCACCGAATATGGGAATTACCTTTCCTATATTGCATCTGAAAACAGCGACGTTCCGGTCATGATATGGAGGGTAAACGATTTTGGTGTGAGAGATATTGTTGAAATTTTTTCAAATTATACCGGAAATAGTTACACCACATCCGTTTCCGCATATAAGGATACGGTGATCTGTGCCTTTGAAGACCGGCCGGATGTGTATAATAGAATTGCCTACATGATTTCCTATACTGGCGGCGACACCTGGTCTTTTGGCGACTTTGTATCCGCCACCAGCAGTTATTATTCTCCTGCTGTGACCTGCCGGGGCGGGAAGGGATCGGCCATTGTTTTCCAGGAAGAGGCCGGCGCCTTTGACCCGGTCTGGTTCAAATACAGGAATCACTACAGTCCTGGAGCGTGGGATACGGCTGATCAGCAGATCAACGAACTGGACATCATGACCGGCACACCTAACACCATTCAATGGCTGCCGCCGTTCTCGGGGGGGGCATGGTCATATGGATCCATTTATATCGAAAACAGCCGGCTACCATATTTTGACAGGAGCGACGGAAATAAGCCGCTGCCAATAGGCGTCATCCAATTATTGTTGCTTGATGATGAATAGCCTGCCGGATGGATATCCGTGTGTTTTAAAACCAGTACCCGAACCTGTCGGATAAAATCATCAAAAGGGATTTTGAAGATATTCAAAATCCCTTTTGATATGAAATAATTTTATTTTCCGTCAAAATTAGTTTTTTTTTGAAGTAAGAACATAATGCCCTTCGGGCAAAAAAGCAAAATCCAGCGCTGTATCCAACTCC
>CAYWNB010000158.1:0-6931 GCA_964459195.1 uncultured Desulfobacula sp. | reverse complement strand
ATACTTGCATTTCTTAGAGCAAGCCGTTATAATCACAAGGTTATACTTACTTATATTTTGATTATCATATTTATGTTATGAACATTAGGGAGGCGTGCTAAAGCGGAAGGTGTGAAAATATCTAATAAACGAGGACGACAGGACCAGACAATCGTGAACAAGGGGATCAGAGCCGCTGAAGTGCGTGTAATCGGTTCTGACGGCGAACAGATAGGGGTTTTGCCCATTGCTGAGGCATTGCAAATAGCCGCGAATGATAATATGGATTTGGTTGAAGTGTCTCCAGATGCCAATCCGCCTGTCTGTAAGATCATGGATCATGGAAAGTTTAAGTATGAGCTTACCAAGAAAAAACAGGACGCCAGGAGAAAGCAGAAAGGCTCTCAGATTAAGGAGATAAAGGTACGTCCTAAAACAGATGATCATGACCTTGAAACCAAGGTTCGGCATATTGAAAAATTTATCAGTAAGAATGATAAAGTTAAGATCACATTGGTTTTTCGCGGGAGAGAGTTCATGCTCAGGGAACAGGCCAATGCTGTTTTGGAAAAAATTGTTAACCTGACCGAGGAATTCACGGTGGTTGAGCAGCCCGCCAAATTTGAAGGTCGGGTAATGACAATGCTGTTGGGGCCTAAAAGTTAATTGCCCCTTTTAGTTTAAATTGGTTAGTTCAAACTAGCGCATTGTTTAATACACATACGGTAATAAATGGTGGTATATATTTTATACCACCTTCTATTTTTTTAGTAAATTGCAACACAGGAGAGGTTAAGATGCCTAAAATTAAAACATGCAGGGCCGCAGCAAAACGGTTTAAAAAAACAGGGTCTGGGAAATTTAAATTCCGTAAATCCCATGCCAGTCATATTTTGACAAAGAAAAGTACCAAACGAAAACGGTCCTTACGTCTGGATCAGATTGTTGATGAGTCTAATTTGAAAGCAGTCAGACGTATGCTGCCGAATGGCTAAATTTTTTTTTCGGATTACCCGTATACAGGTTGGGAATGATTAATTCGGAACCCAACATATAGTAAGGAGTCAGGTCGATGAGAGTTAAGAGAGGATTTAAAGCGAACAGGCGTAGAAATAAAGTCTTAAAGCTTGCAAGAGGGTTTAGGGGCGGTAGAAGCAAATTATACAGAACGGCTGCAGATGCGGTTGATAAGGCATTGATGTATGCGTACCGGGACAGGCGTGTCCGGAAAAGAGAATTTAGAAAGCTTTGGATTGTCCGGATTAATGCCGGTGCAAGAATGAATGACCTTTCTTATTCTAAGTTTATGAATGGTCTCAAGCTGGTTGGCTGTGAGCTGGACCGTAAGGTGTTGGCAGATCTGGCCATCTGTGATCCTGCTGGTTTCTCCCAGTTGGCATCCCAGGCAACTGCCCGGTTAAATTAGACTGGGGGTATTTTGCAAAACAGTATTGCTGATATTGAAAAAGAGGCCCTTGAAAAGATTGAACGTGCCGAGTCCGCTGATACCCTTGAGTTGGTAGCCACCCGCTATCTTGGCAGGAAGGGTGAGCTCACCGGATTTTTGAGGAATATCTCATCCCTTCCCGAGGCGGACCGACCCGATGCCGGAAAGAACGCTAACCTATTGAAGGTAAAGCTTGAATCTTTGATTCAACAGGCGGCTTTTGTTCTGGAAGGAGGCGCAAAAAAGAGGGGTGCCGGAATAGATGTGACCCTGCCCGGTCGTCCGTCTGTCAGAGGGTCCTTGCATCCTGTTACCCAGGTCTTAAATGAGATTAGCGGTATATTTATGCGGTTGGGATTTGATATTGCAGAAAGCCCTGAGGTTGAAACAGATTATTATAATTTTGAGGCCTTGAATATTCCGAAATATCATCCTGCCAGAGATATGCAGGATACCTTTTATGTGTCAGACAATATTGTGTTAAGAACCCACACCTCTCCCTCCCAACCCAGGGCCATGGAACGAACAGATCCGCCGGTGCGTATTATTTCTGCGGGCAAGGTGTTCCGGTGTGATTCCGATTTGACCCATACTCCCATGTTTCATCAGATCGAAGGGCTGATGGTGGATAAAAATATTTCCTTTGGTGATCTTAAGGGAATATTAACCACCTTTGTGCATCAGTTTTTTGACCGAGAAACTTCCCTGCGGTTTCGGCCCAGTTTTTTCCCCTTTACCGAGCCCAGTGCTGAAGTGGACATCCGCTGCGTGATGTGTAAGGGTAAGGGGTGTCGTATCTGTTCTAAGACAGGCTGGCTTGAGGTTTTAGGGGCTGGTATGGTCCATCCTGCGGTGTTTGAAAATGTCGGCTATGATACAGACATTTACACCGGGTTTGCCTTTGGGATTGGTATAGAACGGATGGCCATGCTCAAGTATGGTATTGATGATATTAGAAAATATTATGAAAACGATCTTCGTTTTCTAGGGCAGTTTTAATATGAAAGTCAGTTTAAGCTGGTTAAAAGAATATATTCCCGTTGATCTCGATCCCCAGGATATTTCTGACAGACTTACCATGGCAGGTCTTGAAGTTGATTGTGTTGAAAGTCTGTATGATTATCTGGACAATGTTGTTGTGGCAAGAGTGGATGAGCTTCGAAAGCA
The DNA here is from genome assembly GCA_964459195.1 of uncultured Desulfobacula sp. Taxonomy (GTDB): domain Bacteria; phylum Desulfobacterota; class Desulfobacteria; order Desulfobacterales; family Desulfobacteraceae; genus NBML01. The sequence goes on along the minus strand of CAYWNB010000158.1, from coordinate 4,338 downwards.
TCCCAATGCAGACACGCTTTCCTGCTGCATGGTTGATGTTGGAGGGGATGAACTGGTACAGATTGTTTGCGGTGCGCCCAATGTAAGGCAGGGGATGACAGTTGCCTGTGCTCTTCCCGGTGCCGTGTTGCCTGGAGATTTGAAAATTAAAAAAAGCAAACTTCGGGGGGAACGCTCCTGCGGAATGCTGTGCAGCGGATCTGAGCTGAGGCTTGCTGGCGATGCTTCCGGGATAATGGATCTTGAAGAAGGTCTTTTGCCGGGAACGCCCCTGGAAAAAGCCCTGGCTATTTCCGATACGGTTTTTGAAATTGATTTGACGCCCAATCGGCCGGATTGTCTTAGTGTGATTGGGGTTGCAAGAGAAGTGGGGGCCTTTACCGAGCCCATGGGTCGTGTGAAATTGCCGGAAGTTGTCCTTCCACAGGAAAAAATAGTGGACAGGTCCATCCATGACCATGCGCGAGTGTCCATCAAGGATCCAGATCTTTGTCCCCGGTATTCTGCGGGGATGCTGTTTGATGTTAAAGTGGGGCCGTCCCCCTTCTGGTTGTGCCAGAAACTGGAAGCTGTTGGGTTGACCCCCATCAACAATGTGGTGGATGTGACCAACTTTGTCATGCTTGAAACCGGACAGCCCCTTCATGCATTTGATTTTGACAATCTGGCCCAAGGAAAGATTATTGTTCAAAAAGCCGGATCTGATATCGATTTTACCACCCTGGACAGCAAAGAACACAAGCTTGAGCCGGAGATGCTCATGATCTGTGACGGTGAACGATCTGTTGCTCTGGCCGGGGTTATGGGCGGTGAAAATTCGGAGATATCCGATGCCACCACCCGTGTTCTGATAGAGAGCGCCTACTTTAATCCCATTTCTATTCGCAGAACTGCCAAAAGGACCGGGATTGCAACCGATGCCTCCCATAGATTTGAGCGGGGGGTGGACCCTGAAGGGACTGTCTATGCAATGAAACGGGCGGTTTCTTTAATCGCAGATATCAGCGGCGCATCCATTGCAAAAGATTTTATTGATGAACATCCACTAAAAGCCGAACCCGTAACGATTTCCCTGGACACAGATGCCTTGAATAATCGTTTGGGGACTGATTTTCCCTGCGAGGCCATTGTAGAAATTTTACGCTCGGTTGAGTTCCAGATTGAGCAAACCGGAGAGAATCAATTAAATGTTCTTGTCCCTTCCTTTCGAGTGGACGTGGTGCGGCCGGAAGATCTTTCCGAAGAAGTCGCCCGTCTGTGGGGATATAATAATATTAAGACCAGCTATCCTCAGGTGCCTGCCAAGGGAAAGGTTCTGGCCCCTGTATTATTGCTCAGGGAGAAAATCCGGCAGATTTTGCCTGGGTTTTCTTTTTATGAAGCCATTAATTATAATTTTATTCATGGGGAATCCTGCGACCGGCTCAAGTTATCTGATACCGATCCGAGAAGATCCGTGGAAACGATTTTAAATCCCATTTCAGACCAGATGTCGGTGCTGAGAACCTCCCTTGTTCCAGGACTTCTTGAAACCATGAAGCGGAACAATTCCCAGCAGTCCGATTCCATAAAAATTTTTGAAATCGGTAAGGTTTTCTTTGCAACCCAAAAAGGAAAATTGCCCGAGGAACGAGAAATGGTGGCAGGTCTTATAACTGGCAACCGTACAGAACAGTCTTGGTTTTCCAAAAAAACTGGAGTAGATTTTTATGACCTGAAAGGGGTTGTGGAAGGTCTGCTCAAAGCGTTGCTGATTTCAGAGGCCCTTTTTTTGAAAATAGAAGCAGATGCCTGCCCCTATTTTGAACAAGGCTTTGGCGCCATTGTGAAAATAGCGGATAAAGTGGTCGGTTCCCTGGGAAAAATCGACGGTCAGGTGCTCAAAAATTTTGGACTCAAGCAGGATACCTATGTCTTTGATCTTGATTTGGCTCTGATCCTGGGTTTGATGCCTGAATCCATTCTGGCCAATCCCCTGCCAAAGTTTCCTTCCCTTTCAAGGGATATGACCTTTATCCTGGACAAGGACATTGAGGTGGGCGCCATTCTGGGTCAGATGAAAATATTTGCTGAACGTCAATCTTTGGTTGAGAATTATTTTCTTTTCGATGTATTTGAAGGGCAGCCTCTGGAAGAGGGGAAAAAATCTTTGTCCTTCAGGGTTGTTTACAGATCCGCCAGCAAAACCCTGACGGAAAAAAATATTAAAAAGGTTCACACCCATATGTCAGCGAGTATTCTGGATAAATTTGAGGCTGATTTGCCCGAGTAAAATGGGGTGTTGACAAAAGAGATGGTGGTTGCTATATTGTGCTGCTAATGCGGGCATAACTCAGCTGGTAGAGTGCAAGCTTCCCAAGCTTGATGTCGCGAGTTCGAGTCTCGTTGCCCGCTCCATCTTTTTTTGGGAGGATGGCAGGTGGTTCCATTTAGTGAGGTAAAGATATGATCTGAACCGGTACTTTGGGGTGAAGGTTTTGTTAAAGTTGTATTACTAGGAACGGGCATCTGCCCGTTTTTGTATTTGGGGATGTGTAAATTAGATAGGGATTCTGGTTGCTTTATGGGCTTTCGAAAACAAGAAATGGGGACGCTGGCGGGACAAATCAGGGCGGTTGCACTGCCCCTCTGTCAGGATGAGGATCTTGAACTTGTTCATGTCGAGGTTATTTCCGGTGACAATGAAGCAATGGTCCGGGTTTACATTGATAAGCCAGGCGGGATTACCATGAATGATTGTGTCCTGGTCAGCCGGCAGCTGGGGGATTTGATTGATATCCAGCTTACACGCTTGGGCAGATATCGGCTTGAAGTATCCTCCCCGGGGCCGAACAGGCCCTTAAATCAAAAAAAAGATTTTCATCGGTTTACAGGTGAGAGAATAAAAATCGAAACATACGAGGCAATTGAAGGGCAGAAAAAATTTACGGGAGTTCTTGAGAAGATAAATGATGATTCTGTCGTAATTGCAGTTGATGGTAAAAAAGTTGAAATACCAGATCTTATGATCAGCAAAGCAATGCTTTCAGGTCAGTAATATGGAGAACGCTTAACATGTTTATCACAGATATTAAAAGGGTAATTGACCAGGTAAGCCGTGAAAAGGGTATTGATGCGGAAATACTCATCACCACAATCAAAGAGGCCATTATTTCTGCTGCAAGAAAGAAAATCGGGCCCCGGGCGGATATCGAAGTCCATTATGATGAAAAAAGCGGTGATGTTGAGGTTTTTCATTTTAAAGAGGTTGTCGAAGAAGTTGAATATGCCGATAGCGAGCTGACCCTGGAAGAAGGGTATGAATATGATCCGGAATGTGAGATCGGTGACAGTCTGGGTATCCGAATTGATACAGAGGATTTCGGCCGTATAGCGGCACAGTCAGCCAAGCAGGTCATTATCCAGAAAATGCGGGAAGCCGAAAGAAATGCGGTATATGAAAATTTTATCCAAAAGCAGGGTAAGATTATCAATGGAATTGTCCAGCGGTTTGACCGGGGCAATCTGGTGGTCAACCTGGGTCAGGCCGAAGCGATTTTAAGGCCCAGAGATCAGATGCCCAAGGAAAATTATAAACGAGGGGATCGAATCCGGGCCTATGTGCAGGATGTGCTTGAAGAATCAAAGGGTGCCCAGATTATTCTTTCCAGAACCCATCCCGAATTTTTAACGGAATTGTTCAAAACCGAGGTGCCAGAGGTGGCCGAAGGAATTGTTACCATAAGGGCGTCGGCCAGGGTGCCGGGCCTGAGGGCAAAAATAGCGGTTTCTTCAATTGATTCTGATGTGGATCCTGTGGGCGCCTGTGTGGGAATGAAGGGCAACCGGGTCCAGAGCATTGTCCAGGAGCTGAGGGGAGAGAAAATCGACATTGTGCAGTGGAGCCCGGATATTGCCAGGTTCGTTTGTAATGCACTCTCTCCGGCTGAGATTGCCCGGGTGATTATCGATGAAGATAACAAGTCCATGGAAGTGATCGTGAATGATGAATACCTTTCCATTGCCATTGGCAAGGGGGGGCAAAATGTTTCCCTGGCCTGTGAAATTACCGGCTGGCACCTGGAAGTGACAAGTGAAGAAGAGTATAGTCGCGAGGTCAAACAAGGGTATGACAGCCTGATGAAATTGAGTGGTGTGGGATTGGCCATGGCGGAGAATTTGTTCAAGGCGGGATATGCTTCTGTTCTGGATATTTCGGAAACGCCTGTGGAAGACCTATCCGCTGTGATGGATATCCCTCCCGAGGATGCCCAGGTCACCATTGAAGAGGCGATAAAAATTCTTGAACAAGAGCGGGTGGCTGTAAAACAGGAGCGGGAAGCCAAAGCGCAGGCGCGT
>CAYWNB010000157.1:2887-6932 GCA_964459195.1 uncultured Desulfobacula sp. | reverse complement strand
CGGGCCAGGTAAATATCTGTTCGGTCAGGGCGCCCCCGTTAATGGAAAAAGCAAGGCTTAAGCCCACACTGGTCACCACGGGAAGCGCTGCATTTTTTGCGGCATGCTTGTTACGAATAACCCGTTCACTTAATCCCTTGGCCCTTGCGGTAATGATATAATCTTCTCTAAGCACACTGAGCATGGAAGAACGCATGAGCAGAAGATAAGAGCCAAGATTGATGATAAAAAGGGTCATCAAGGGCAATACCATATGGTGGATAATGTCCAAAACCTTAACAAACCAGGAAGCGTTTCCCACCCAAAGTTCTGGGGACAAAATACCGCCAAGGGGAAAGAGTCCCAGTTGGAAGCCCAGAACCCAGAGCAGCAGCAGGGCAAACCAGGGAATAAACAGGGTATAGCAAACAAGGGCTGATATGGACATGACACTGTCCAGGCGGCTGCCCTTGTTCCAGGCCGCTATTTTCCCCAAAAATACCCCGGCAAATGCTGCCAGAACTGTGGAAGAGGTAAACAATAAAATGGTCCACCCCAGCCTTTCCTTGATGATTTTAAAAACAGGCTCCCCATAGTGAAAGGAAACTCCAAAATTGCCAGCGAAAAAATTTTTCAGGTAAATTACATATTGTTCCCACATGGGCTTATCCAGCCCCATCTGTTCGATGAGATACCGCATGTCCTCGGGGGTCAGCATGGGGTCCACCACCTTTGAGATGGGATCCCCCGGGGAAAGCCTGAACAAAAAGAACAATGCCGTCATAATCACAAAGAAAATGACTGCGATTTCTACTAATTTACTCAAAATATAGGTCTGATTTCTCATATCCTAGTATCCAATATCATTGTATCCAATACCATCCTGCCCCATATCCGAAAAACCATCACTGGACGGGTTTGACCACGCACATGGACCAAACATTACCAATGCCGTCTACCTTGGCCACCCACCCCCTAAAGCGTTCGTTAAAGGTGGCTTCAATGATATGGGGATTGTACAGGGGCAGGTAGGGGATATCTTCCAGAACCATCTCCTGCATTTTCCAAATGAGTTCTTTTCGTTTTTCCCTATCACCCAGGGCCATCTGAGCCCGTGCAATCTTATCGAACTCAAGGTTGTGATATCCGCTCATATTCCAGCCCCGGGGTTTATCATTTTTAGAATAAAAAAAGGATCGCAAATAATCCGGATCCAAATCCAGCCGCCCATAACCCAGGATAAAGGCATCAAATTCATGTTTCCCCTTGACCGTGTCCAGCAAAGAACTAAAGGCCATGGGACGGGCAGAGGCCGGCAGTCCCAATTCCCTGACCCATTCTTGAACCATGGTACCGGCAAAGGCCCGCTTGGGATCATAGTCGGCAGGGGGGGTCAGGATAACAAATTTCTCCATTTTTTCCCCCGATGGCAACAAGATATCCGATGGGGTAACAATCTTACCCTCTTGGGTCACAGGTGGCCTATCCCAGGAATACCCGGCCTTTTTGAGCATTTCATGGGCCAATTTGATCCGCTGATCATGATCCAGTCCCTGGCCGTATTTTCGGACGTTGGGATTGTACCAAAAATGATTTCCCGAAGGGACAACCGAATGCATGGGGGTGCCAAAATTTTGTAAAATCCGTGTCAGGATAAACTCTTTGTTGATCACCGTGGCAACGGCCTGACGAAGGACCTTGTCATTAAAAGGGGCACGTCGAACGTTAAATCCCAAATAATACAAGGCACTTTTTTTATTAAAATACAGATCAATATTGGTCTGTTCCTTGAGATCCTTGATATAGCCCGGCTGGATATCTCCCCAATAATAATCGATATCCCCTTTTTTAAGGGCAAGGATGGCCACATCCGAGGTGCCGTAAACTCTGAATAAAAGGCTGTTCACATACGGGCCCAGCAGATGATTGCCGATCTTCTGGCCACTGCCGAAAAAATAGGGGTTTTTCTCCATGTGGATATAGGCCCCTTTTTTATGTTCAACCAGGGTAAAAGGACCCGTGCCAATGGGCTTTTCAATAACATGATCCTGGAGGGAACGAAGGGGTTTTTCCTTGGTCAAGGCCTCCCTGGCGACAGCTTCCCATTCTCGTTTGGAAACCATGGGGGCTGTCATGACCCGGGACATGAAAATGGCAGAGGGTTTTTTCAGATAAAAGACAACCGTATGGGCATCCGGGGCTTCAATTTTTTTAATGATCTTCCATTTGCTGTAATATCTGGGAATTTTAAAATCAAAAAATAATTGTTTGGTGAACAACACATCATCACTTGTAAAATCTGACCCGTCGGACCATTTAGCAGATCGAAGCTTCACCGTATAGCTCAGAGCCCCCTGATCAAAAACGGGCATTTCCTTGGCCAGCCAGGGAATAATTTCAAGGGTTTCAGGATGGCGATGATAGAGGGGCTGATAGATCTGGGACAAAATTCTACGGGAGTTGGCATCGGTTCCAAGCCACAGGTTCAAGGACCGGGGTTCTTCAGGAAGCCCTATTCTCAAAAGTGATTGATCACTGGTTTTTTGACAGGAGGAAAAAAGCCCTACAATTGCAACCAGCAATACGCCCAGCAGCAAAAGGTTAAAACAAAATTCAGCCCGCCACTTTAACCGGTTGGTTTCCTTATTTTGACGCAATAATTTTCTCCTCGATAAAATCCACTAGGGTTGACTCAAGCTTATCATTATTAAACAGGTTGATCCTGGGGATCCCCCCAGGGCTCACACAATTGACCTCAATCAGTTTATCACCGATCACATCAATGCCCACAAAATACAGCCCGTCTTTAATTAATTTGGGTTTTATTATTTCACAGATATTCATTTGAGCCGGCGTTACCACATGCTTAAAGGCCTGAGCCCCTGCATGGACATTGGTTCTAAAATCACCGGAAATAGATTTTCTGCCCATGGCACCCAAAATTTTACCGTTGAGCAGCAAAATCCTGACATCCCCGTCATCCTTAACCGATTTCATATACTCCTGGACCATGATCGGCGTCCGTTCCGGATAGGGTTTTCCCGCCTGCACATAATAATTAATCAAGGAATTAAGATTCTCAGGCTCCCGGTTGCTGACCTTGATAACCCCGTGCCCCCCGTGCCCGTGCAATGGTTTTATCACCATATCACCGCCAAAATCATCTATGATTTTTCGCAATCTTCTGGGATCCCTTGACACATGGGTTTGGGGAATAATATCCGGAAAATTCAACAGATAGGCTTTGGAATTTCCATTGACCTGACCGATGATGTTGTTAATCATGAAAACCTTGTCGCTGACAGGCCCTAAAAACTCCATGGTTTCGTAGATAAGGGGGGGATCTTTGCGCAAGAAAAGAACATCCAGGTCTGTTACGGTTTCAAAAATCAACTCTTCCCTGTCCAGGCACTGGATCAATTGGGCCCAGTATTCGGCGATGGGAAGGTTTTTTTCCACCGTGATCTGACGCATTCTGGCAACCACTTTATTCTTGCGAATATAAATATCATGGGGTTCTAAAAAATAGACGGAATGTCCCCGTTGGTTGCATTCATACATAATATAGGCAGTAGTCTCCCAAATCGGATCAATCTGCCGCAAATCATCCATCAAAAAACCGATTTCCATCATTTCTCTGCCACAACTCCCGATTAAATACTTCTGACCCAAAACCACTGGCCAGACTAAACCTGCTGACAAAATACCCCCATGAATATTCCTTCTTTTTATGACAACCCGATGGGATTGTCAAACTTTAATCACTCTTTTATAAACCCCGGGACAAAAGGTATAAATTAATGTATCTTGAATAATTTTGCAATAAAAGCACCACGGAATCACCAAGACTAATATACGGATGAAAAAACATGAGCGATACCTTATTTATACAATTTTATGGCAAGACCAAAAGCGGCTGGTTTGACCTTTGCAACGGGTTTTCAGATACCTTTGACCTGTGTAAATCCAAAGGCGATTTTTTGTGGATAGAGCACGAACAAGACTATAGCAAATGGTATGAAGAGGATACATACGGAAATGTCCCTTTGCCCATACAAAAAGGAAC
>CAYWNB010000157.1:0-2787 GCA_964459195.1 uncultured Desulfobacula sp. | reverse complement strand
AATGGTATGAAGAGGATACATACGGAAATGTCCCTTTGCCCATACAAAAAGGAACGGTTTACGTTTCCGCCAGCTATGTCAACCACCTGTACCAGACCTATATATGGGCGACCCAGTATCCCGAAATCGATTTTATTGTGGGCGGACCGGTTGCGGCTGAAAGATGTACGGGGGAAAAAGGCTGGCAATCGGTCCATTTCAAAGTGGAAGGCCCATTGCCGACCAACCTGACCCTCACCGGCCGATCCATGGAATCTTTGTTTGATGTGCCGGAATTTTCAGGAACCTGGAAGCTTGATATCCCTGAGGTTGTCCCCCGGGACAGCAAGGTTTATTTTTCCTATACCATAGAAAACCTATGCTATTGGAGAAAATGCCCCTTTTGTTCCATTGCCCAGCACAGCATGGAGCACGCAAGAAGAAGAAAACAGATCAACCTTGAGTTTAAAGAAATGGATTTCCCCGGTCATAAAATCATCCGGCTCAACACCGGATCCATCACCCCGGAGCATATCAAACAGATCCTTCCCAACCTCCCAAAAGGTGAGAATATTGAATATAGATATTTCATGCGGGCCGCAAAGGCTGAAACCAAGGCCTTAAAACAGGTGATGGCACAACTTGATGGAAACATCCCCGCCAGCACCCTGGGGTTCGGCATTGAATTCCCATCGGACCGAATGTGGAAATATTTAAACAAGGGAACCCATATGGATGAGGTGCTCGAAACCCTTGAGTTTTGCACGAAAAACGGTTTCAAGGTCAATGCCAATATGATCCTGGGCTGGAACAATCTGATTGAACAGGATCTTAAGGACCTGGAAGCCTTCATGGACAATCTCTCGGAACAAACCGTCACCACCCTCCAGCTTCGGTGGCTGTTTGCCCACCCCTACACAAAAATTTACGACACCTATGACGGGGTTCAAAACACCATCCGGCTAGGTCCCTTTAATTGCGGGTTCAATGTAATGGTGGATGACCGGCAAAAAGAATTGAACATGGCTGCGGCCAATATCATCAAAGCCAAATGCGATGCAAAAAAGATTAAGCTGGAAGGCTATAAAAACCTGAAAAAAGGGCAATTATAGAAAGAACGAACAGGTGGGTAAGGGCATTCCCCCTACCCACATACTTTGCAGCAGCGGGTATGAATCAATCTTGAATTTCACCTTGGATGGTATTTGCACCGTATCCCAAATGACGGATTAGTGAATTGGCAATTCTCATCTCAGATGCATCTTTTTGATAATCGTGACTTTGGGTTAATCCGTTTGCAATATGGCGGATCAAATCTGCCAATAATTCACCCCAGGCATCTCTTTCATCCATTTCAAAGTTTGATGCTTCTTCCCACATCCCTAATAGCATAGACACTTGAATATCTTTGTTTCCGATCCAAACTCGAATCATTTCCATGGCATTTGGATCATCTTGTATGCCTTCGGGTATTTGTAATTCATTCATTTATTTTTTCCTTAATGTTTCTGCATTAACGGTTACCTGGCAAACAGCTCTTGCAGGATATCAAGCTTAACAAGATAAACCTGAAATCTTTTTATCTCCAATTCCACTATAGCTCGTCCCATTCTGTTGTAGAAATGAAATCTGAATCCAATAATATATCATCTCCATTCTCTGCCATTTTTTAAATACTGAATCCCAAAAACAATATCAAATTTTTGATGAAGACAGATAAAACTCAAAGGCTGCCGAGTAAAACAAGGGAGCAAGGGTCTTGCCCTTGCAGTCCTCTACAGATGTTTGGATTAAATTTTTTCAGAGTTTATTGATTTGCCCTATATTTTTTAATTTCCGTACATTCCACAAGATACTCCAGGGTCTTTGCAGTAAAAACCTTTCCCCTTGTGGCCAGAATCATTTTTTTCATATCTTCCCTGCGAACCCCAAAACCGCGCCCTCCAATACAGGCAACAACCTCATACTTGGGATTATTCAGGGACCTTCCGGAGAGGCTTAACTCTCCAAGATGTTGAATTCGGGTAACCTTATCACGCGCTGTGCCATCATCTTCTGTGATTTTTGCTTCTATGACAATCTGGGGATTGAACTCACTGGGTATGATGAAATCAGGCGTCTGGTCAAAGCCCTCAATACGTTCTGCTCGTTTGGTTTTACGAAAACTGACACCTGCGTTGGTCAGCACGTCTTCGATTGCCGATTCCAGGCTATCTCCAATGATATCACTTACCGAATCACGATGACCGGCAAAAGGTCTGCCAATGAATCGCTCATACAACAGCATGGCATAGGGGGCTCCAATTCGGGATAAATTTTTGATGCTTGAAATACCATTTTTTGTGTCTGCCTTGTTTAGTCTATGCAGTTGATCAATGTTGACTTCGGGTGCCCCTGCGGAAAGCAACTGGCATGCCGTTTGAACCATTGCCTCCACTCTTTTTTTTGTCACACCGTTTGTGCTCAGTTCCACATCCGGTGCCATTCTGATTTTACGATCCAGAGAACGAATAAATCCCTGGGTAACCGTCACTCCCGTTTTTTGGGTCGTAACATACCCCCACTCCGGTGGGGTAAACCCAAGCATGGTACGAAGTACAATGATGGAAATTGGCTCAGAAACAATCACAGGATAAATATTGACAGGATCAAGCACAGAAAATCCGTTGGTGGCGGTTTTAAGTGCTTCATAGCCTCCTTCAAAAGCGGGGTATTCAACAAATCCTGCTCCCTTTGGCATAACAAGAAATTCTGATTCCAGGCATGAAAAAATGGAATCAACATAATTTTCAGGATCTTTATTAATTT
>CAYWNB010000156.1:4799-6972 GCA_964459195.1 uncultured Desulfobacula sp. | reverse complement strand
AATGCCACGGATGCCGCAGGAATCCTCAATGAGATGCCCATATTCATTGATGACTCCCCCAATATCACGGTCATGGATGTCCGGGCCAAGGTGAGAAAACTCTACCAGAAACATGGAGAACTTGGCCTTGTCATCATCGATTATCTTCAGCTGATGAAAGCCCCCTTTCGCTCCGACCGAAGGGACCTTGAGATTGCCGAAATATCCCGGTCCCTCAAAGCCCTTGCCAAGGAGTTGAACATTCCGGTCCTTGCCCTGTCCCAACTGAACCGTATGCTGGAACAACGGGCGGATAAACGACCGATGATGTCCGATCTTCGTGAGTCCGGGGCCCTTGAACAGGATGCAGATATCATCGCCTTTATCTATCGGGATGAGGTTTACAACAAGGAACCGGATAATCCCAAAAAAGGAACCGCCGAGATCATTGTTGCCAAAAACAGGAACGGCGCCACAGGCGTGGCTATGATGACTTTCATAGGTCAATTTACCCGATTTGAGGAACTGGCACCGGACTCATACCAGGAATTTGAATGAAAAAAATAGTTTACGGCAACACCGCAGGCCTGAAAAATACACAGATCAAACGCATTGAAAACCTGTACGCCTTAAAATCTCCCCCTGAATTCATCATCACCCCTGAAATTGCCACCCAATTGGTTGAAATAAGCCATGAAATCCGTCGTCAGATCGGCCTGATGGTTGACCGGAACGGACGAATCATCTGCGTCATTGCAGGCGATCCCCAAAAAATTGTGATCCCGGTCATTTCAGACTATGTGGCGGGCCCAGGCCGCCTCAAAGGACTGCGGTGTATCCATACCCACCTATCAGAAGAAGAGTTGACCCGGGATGATTTAACCGATCTTGCCCTGTTGCGCCTTGATTATATCTCTGCCATCTGCATCAGGCCCGATGGAAATCCCGGCAATATTTATTCCGCCCATGTCCTGCCCGATGAGACAAAAGATCCCTACCAGGTATTGCCAAGAACTTCCATCCTTGAGTTGGAAATTGACTGCCAGGCACAAATCCATACTCTTGAACTGGAACTGACTCAAAAAAGTGCCCTGCACAGACCCGAAACCGGCCAGGAAAATGCCTTTTTAATCAATGCCACCACGACCAATCCTAAGGAGGCCTATGCCTCATTTGAGGAACTAAAAGAGCTGTGCAAGACAAGCCGGATTCGTGTGATTGGAACTGCTATCCAGCGCAGACAACAGATCGATGCCAAGTTTGTCGTGGGAAAGGGCAAACTGTCAAGCCTTGTCATCAAAGCCATCCAGAACCATGCCACCATGCTGGTCTTTGACAGGGAACTGACCCCGTCACAGATCCGCTCCATTACCGATTTTGTTGAGATGAAGGTCATTGACAGAACCCAGTTGATCCTGGATATTTTTGCCAAACAGGCAAAATCAAGGGATGGTAAATTTCAAGTGGAACTGGCCCAGATGGAATACCTGTTGCCAAGACTTATCACCCGGAATACTGCCATGTCACGCCTGACAGGCGGCATCGGCGGCAGGGGGCCTGGAGAAACCAAACTTGAAATCAACCGCCGAAGGGTCAGGGATCGAATTACCCGGTTGAAAAAAGAGATTCTTAAAATAAGAAAACAAAGAACCCAGCAAAAATCAAGGCGAAAACGAAAAGACCTGCCCGTCATCTCCATCGTCGGCTATACAAATGCTGGCAAATCAACCTTGCTCAACACCTTGACCCAAAGCAATATTATTGCAGCCAACCGCCTTTTTGCCACCCTGGACCCCTCTTCCAGGCGGCTGCGTTTCCCCAGGGATACCGAAGTCATTATCACAGACACGGTTGGGTTCATCCAGAATCTGCCCAAAGAGCTCATGGAAGCATTCCATGCCACCTTGGAAGAATTATCCGAAGCCGATATCATCCTCCATGTAATTGATGTCTCCAACCCCCGGTATGAACAGCAAAAAAAATCGGTTGAAAAAATCCTGTCAGAATTGGACCTTGATCGAATACCCACCCTCTATGTGTTTAACAAACTGGATCAGGTTGATCTGGAGACCTTTGATAACCGATGGCTCCTGAATCAAGGGGTTATGATATCGGCCAACCAGAAACAGACCCTGGTCCCCCTGGTTGAACGGCTGGAATCAATGGTTCACATTTAATAACACGCTCGGTCAAA
>CAYWNB010000156.1:0-4699 GCA_964459195.1 uncultured Desulfobacula sp. | reverse complement strand
AAAATAAATATGGAAACAAAATAAATATGGAAATATTATGGAAATAAAACAATTGGGCAAACTTCCCATGACAAAACCGGGTAAAAAAGACGCCATCGATATACCAGATTGTTATGGTGAATATAACAAACATAGCAAACTATGTTCAACCTATTGTTCGATTTCAATACGTTGTTGTGTCATGCGGGCCAATCATCCGAAAATCGATATTCTTGAAAATTTATTGCTTCACAATGATTATGCGGTCAAACCCAACTAATTATCCCACCCCATTAAATGAATATCATGGAAATGGATATCATTTAAATTTTGGTATCAGGAAAATATTTTTCCGGGATTTAAAATATTGTCCGGATCAAACACCCGTTTAATTCCCTTCATGATTTCAAGCTCCAGAGGACCTATTTCACGGGCGAGATATTTCATTTTGGTGATGCCCACCCCGTGTTCACCCGTGATGGTACCCCCCAGGGCAAGGGTGGCGGTAAAGAGATCATCCACTGCTTGTTCAGCCCTTTTTGTCTGATCCTTATCCTTTTTATCATACATGATATTGCAGTGGATATTACCATCGCCTGCGTGGCCGAAGCTGACCACGGTCAGACCTGATTCTCGTTGAATTTTCCGGGTTATTTCTACCATTTCAGGAATTTTGGAAATGGGCACCACAATATCTTCATTGATTTTATTCGGGGCAATTTTATAGAGAACAGGAGACAATGCTTTTCTTGCTTCCCACAATTTCTGGGCCCCGGCCTGATCTTTTGCAACAAGAACCTCGATGGCTCCTGCTCTGGTGCAAAATGCTTTAATTTGCGCAGCCTCCCGTTCAACCTGATCTTCATCGCCATCCAATTCAAGTATCAACAATGCCCGGGTGGTTTCCGGCAGTTCAAAGGAAAGCAATTTTCTAACCAGATGAATTGAGGCTTCATCCAGGTATTCCACACACCGGGGAATAATGGCCAGTTTCATCACATTGGATACGGTTTTAGCCGCTGTATCCATGCTGTCAAACGAGACGGCCAATGTTTTTACGGCCCTGGGTTTTGGCAGCAACTTTAAAATAATTTGAGTGACCACGGCCAATGTTCCTTCAGAGCCCACAATCAGCCGGGTAAGATCGTAACCCGCCACGCCCTTGGCCGTTGCCACCCCGGTTTTTATGATATCTCCCGACGGCATGACAGCCGTAAGCCCCAGAACATAATCCCTTGTGACCCCGTATTTAACGGCCCGGGGTCCTCCGGCACATTCACCGATATTTCCACCAATGGTGCAGACAGCAGAACTTGCCGGATCCGGCGGATAAAAAAGGCCCCGGGCTTCGCAGGCACTATGAAGACTTGCAACAATCACCCCGGGCTCAACCCTGGCAATAAAATTATCTTCATCTATTTCAAGAATCTTGTTCATGCGGCTGGTCACCAGGACCACCCCGCCTTTAACCGGTATCGCCCCTCCGGTCATTCCGGATCCGCTGCCCCTGGGAATAATGAAAATTTTTTTTTGGGAGGCCAGTTCAAATATTTTGGCAATCTGATCCTGATTTTCGGGAAAGATGACCGCATCGGGTAAAAAAGAATTGCCGGTCGCATCATAGGAGTGGCAGAAGCGTTCTTCTTTTTGGCTACTTAGATATTTTTTCCCGACTATTTTTTCAAGGTCACGGTAGGTAGAGGCGGACAGGCCCATTTAAAATTTTCCTGCTTCAATTTTCTTGGAAATATAATTAATCTGCTCAAACAAAACCCCTCGTTGTTTGATTTCCTTTTCAATGGCATTTACAGAATAAATGGCCGTGGCATGGTACTTTTTAAAACTGGAGCCGATTTTTTTGATGGGCTGGTCCGTATATTTTTTTGCAAGAAACATGGCCACCTGTCTGGGTTTAACAATAATTCGTTTCCTGGATTTGGACATAATGTCTTGTTCAGATATGGAAAATTCAGTGCACACCAATTGTTTAATCAAATCGATACTGATCCGTTTCCGGTTTTTGGTAATATTGTCCAGAACGCTTTTGGCAAGCTCAATATCAATATTGCGGCCCATGATCTGTCCCTTTGCCACCACGCCGAAGAGACCGCTTTCCAATTGCCTGACATCGTCACACAATTCCTGAGCTATATATTCGTTCACCATCATGGGAACCTTGCACCCAAGGGTATGGGATTTCTTTTTGAGTATCCTAAGCCGGGTTTTGTAATCAGGTGCCTCAATCTCGGTAACCAGTCCCATACTCAACCGTGATTTTAGCTGATCATTAAGTTTGGGTATTTCATCGGGCAGTTCACATCCGGAAAAAATAATTTTCTTGTCTGAATCCAGCAGGTAGTCCAGGGTGATGGCAAGCTCTTTTTGGGTGGCCATTTTCCCGGACAAGAAATGGATATCCTCTAGAATCAACACCTCACATTTTCTTCGATATTTTTCCTTGAACCTCTCAATGGTATGATTCCTCAAGGAAAAAATCATTTCATTGGTAAAATCCTCGGCTGTCACATAATAAACCCTGTTAGATCTGTTATTGGCCATCATATGGTGTCCAACCGCCTGAGACAAATGACTTTTTCCCAGCCCTGTTTTACCCAATAAATAGAGGATCCCTGCCCCGCTTTTCTTTCCCTGGGCTAGAGAAAGGGAAGCGGAATAGGCAAAATTAGAGTTATCGCCTACAACGAAATCATCAAAGGTATATCCTTTTTTCAGCATCCGACCGCCATTAAAAAAAGAATCAAGGCCCGGCAGCGTTGCCTGTTCCGGTTTTTTCCATTGCGACCTGACTGCCAGGGCCGGATAGGCGCTGCCAAACCTGTTTTTTATCGGGCCACTGGCCGGGTCTTTGGACAGGTCTTTTATCTGATTTTTTTCCTGGTCTTTTTTCTGGCCCTTTTTCTGAGCTGCCGCATTTTTTGAACCTTTGTTATCTTTTTTTCCATTTACTTGAAACTCAATATTGATGGTGTGACCCAAATTTAAAAATTCTCTTTTAAATATATTCAGATAGTTTTCTTTTATTCGCTTGATAAAATAAGCGTTTGGCGTGCCCAGTGTGATACCGGCGGCATCACACTCAAGGAGCGAAAGTGGCTCTATCCACATCCGATAACTATGTTCAGGTATCGATTTTTTAATTTGAAACTTAGCTTTTTCCCAGGACAGCTCCATTTGTTGATAAAGATACCTTTCTTTCCAAAATCAAAGTTGGTTATTCGTTCTATTTAGCGGAATCAAACAATTAAAGTGAATTTAACGAACAATCTAAAAAGTATATGTTTTTCTATTCGAATATGAATTTCGGGTCAACTCGGATAAACACAGTTAGCTACAGATTAGGTTTTGGTTTGGCATAAAATTTTAACAAGCTGAATTTAATATATATTTTCTGTGAAACAAAAAAATTTCTTTAAATTCCAACCACTTCTACAACTATCTCTTTTTCAACAAGATTTTTACAATTCAAGGATTTATTCAAAACAGCGATAAAAAAAATACTACCATTTACGATCATTATCTCTATTTTACTCTGAATTTAATTAATTTTGATCTTATTTCGCAAACCTGAATTTCATAAGGGTTTCACAATTTATCCATTCAATTTTATTTACACTTTCCCTTTCAAAGGGTATATTTAAATTTATTTAACAATAACCCTTTTTAAAATTAGTGATAAAACTATGAAATCAATCTTGAACCGCCCTGTTATCGGCATTTCCATGGGAGACCCCGCTGGCATCGGACCGGAGATCATTGTAAAAGCCCTGAACACCCCAAAAATTCATGCAGTGTGCCAACCCATTGTCATTGGTGATACCACGATTCTTAAACGAGCCTTAAAATTTTTACCCGTTCCCCTTAATATTATTCCTGTGGATCACCCGGCAAATGCCATCAACGATTCAAAAACCATCTCCATTATCAATGAATCAAATCTTGATGAAAAGGTCATTAAATTGTCCCGCCCCACCATGGAAACGGGGAAGGCCATGGAAAATTATATCATCACCGGCGTAAATCTGGCCCGAAATAAGGAGATTGATGGTCTGGTTACCTGCCCCATCACAAAAACAGGACTAAAAATTGCCGGTTCCAGGTTCCATGGACACACAGAACTCATTGCAGACCAAACAGGCACCCGTGAATTTGCCATGATGCTGGCAGGCGCTCGCCTGAAAGTCGTCCTTGTGAGCATCCATATCCCCATTTGCCGAGTGGCAAAAAGTCTGACCACACAAAATATCCTCCAGACCATTTGTCTGACCCAGGATTCTTTGGTCAACCGGTTTGGCATTCCTTCTCCAAAACTTGCCGTGGCCGGCCTGAATCCCCATGCCGGAGAAGACGGAATGTTCGGCAATGAAGAAAAACACATCATTATTCCTGCCGTAGACCTGGCCCGGGAACAAGGACTTAATATTGATGGTCCCCTGCCACCGGACACGGTTTTTTTCCATGCCGTGAACGGAAAATATGATGCAGTGATCTGCATGTACCATGACCAGGGACTGATCCCTTTTAAACTGGTTCACTTCAAAGACGGGGTCAACACCACCCTGGGGCTGCCCATCATCAGGACTTCCGTGGACCATGGAACGGCCTATGACATTGCCTGGAAGGGTATTGCAGACCCGACAAGTCTTGTGGAAGCCATTTATATGGCCGCTTTCCAGGCCAATAACCAGGCGAATAGCCGGGC
>CAYWNB010000155.1:0-7030 GCA_964459195.1 uncultured Desulfobacula sp. | reverse complement strand
CTATTTTAAGGGGTTAGAAAATATATGGGCAATGATATCACTCGAACGGATTCTTTTCTAAAATTGAAACACGCCTTGCAGGATTTTCAATCCAATCGAATCAATGGCACCTACAAAGACATTGAAACAGATCCAGAGTTTTCAAAAATTGGGGATTTCTTTTTTAAAAAACTCTACGCCCCTGAAGATTTTTCCTTTCGAGATACCAGCATGAAAAAACTTCACAAAGTTCTGGACGGCAAAATATATAAAAACATGCTCACTGCCGTTACCAAGGTGATTGAACTCCACGACATTTCCGATGAACAAGACAATTTAATGGTTGAGAAAATGATGGAAGCAGGTATGGAAGCAGAGATTGGTGAATCCATGACCATGACACAATACCAAGAGATTTACAGAAGCCTTGATAATAATGACCAGCGCATCTACCAGATCAATCTGAGTGCCGAGGTCACCCGGATATTCCATGGATTAAGCAAGAAATGGATCGTGGCGGTTTCCTTAAAAACGGTAAAGACAACGGCTGCACTGTTCGGCATACGAGAGATCATTGATTTTATCTATGAGGGGTATATGGCGTTTAAGACCATCGACAACATCGATTTTTTTGTTGACACCATGACCCAAAGAGAGCTTGCCTGGCACACTGAAATCTGGTCCAATGGGTCCTCCACCGGGCCTTCCAACGCAAAGGGAGAATAAATCATGGCTGCCTTCAAACTTTTATACGGGATTCTCCCATGAAAAGAGCATTGATACTCGCCGGAGGAGGGTCCAGGGGGGCCTTTCAAATCGGGGTTTACAAATACCTGGCCGAGAGAAACTGGATACCCGATATTATCTGCGGCACCTCTGTGGGGGCCATTAATGCTGCCGGCATTGGTTCCGGCCTGGACACCCACGCCCTGGTCCGGCTCTGGACCACCTATAACCGCAGACGGATGTACCGACTCAACCTGATTCCCTTTTTATCCTATTTTTTGTCCGGACGCGCATTAAAACCCCTTTTGGATACACGAATGATGCAGGCGATGGTGTCTGACCATGTTGATTTTGATCATTTAAAAAATAATAGAACAAAGGTGGTTATTTCAACCGTCAATGTTCTCACCTCCCGCCCCTGCTTTTTTGATAATTCCCAAATCCGGCTGGAACATATTATGGCCTCCGGCGCCATGCCCGTTCTTTTTCCCTGGCAGTATATAGACGGCGTTCCCCACTGGGACGGCGGGACCATGGCAAACATTCCCCTGCAGCCAGCATTGGATTTTGGTGCCGATGAAATTATCATTGTACAGCTTTCACCCGTCACGCACACCCCCCAGGCGTTACCAAAAAATGTCCGAATAGCTTTAGAAATGGTGTTCGAACAATTTCTTGCCGGCTCCTATGCCAGCGCCTATGCCAATGCCCATGAAAGTTCGCTTACGACCCTTGGGGTTGAAAAAAACCCCCTCCCCTCTCTCCAGCTAAAATACACAACAAAATATCCAAGCGGCGGGTCCCATAAAAGCCACCCCAATATTATCACCCTGGCCCCTGGGAAAATGCTGGGCTTTAAGTCCCTGCTGAATTTTTCAGTATCCCAGGCAAAAACACTCATTGATGAAGGCTATAAAACTGCGAGTACCCATTTGAAACCATTTATATAAACCCATAAGTTTAATTACCCCATAAAGGAAAAAAAAATGCTTCCAGATTATTTTGAGTTTTCCCTTCCAACAAAACTGGTTTATGGTGTCGGTCTCCTTGATTCCATTGACGATGCTGTGGCCCGGTTCGGCAAACGAAAGGCATTGCTGGTCACCGACAAAATTCTTTTAGAGGCAGGACCCGTTGACCGGGTAAAAGCCGGGTTTAAAAAAACCAATATTAAAATAACCGCTGTTTTTGATGATGTCCCCCCCAATTCCACCATTGCAACGGTTCAGGACTGCGCGGCGCTTGGGAAAAAGAACAACTGTGACATGGTCATCGCCGTTGGGGGTGGCAGCGTTATTGATACGGCCAAGGTCGCCAATCTTCTCATGGTAAAAGGGGGAAAGGTTGAGGATCACATGGGGGCGTATCTTCTGGAAATTTCAGATGACCTGCTGCCTGCCATTGTAATTCCCACCACTGCCGGAACCGGATCGGAAGTCACAAAAGTTGCGGTCATCGCCGATCCGGACAATGATGTTAAACTGCCCTTTGCAGAAGAACAATTTTTGCCTGAACTTGCCATCCTTGATCCTGTGATGACCGTTTCAATGCCCCCCAAATTAACAGCCGGAACCGGTATGGATGCCCTGGTTCATGCCATCGAAGCCTATGTTGACAAGGAATGGTCCCCGGCATCGGATGCCCTGGCCCTCCATGCCATCAAATTGTTAACCCCAAATATTCTCCAGGCCTGTGATAAACCCGATGATTTACAGGCCCGGGGTGCCATGCAGGTGGGCAGTTTTCTTGCCGGGGTTGCATTTTCCCATTCCATGGTGGGCATGGTCCATGGCATATCCCATGCCCTGGGCGGGGTGTATCATATCCCCCATGGACTTGCCAACGCCCTTATTCTCCCGGAAGTCATGGCCTATAATCTGGAATCAAATATCGACCGGTATGCAGATGTGGCACAGGCCATGGGGGTTTCCTTCCCCAAGATTGTCAGCGACAGCCAGAGTGTCATTAAATCCGGTGCCCTTGATCTGATCACCAAAGCGGTAAAACTAACCGATTTGGACGCGTTAAAAAATCTTGTGGACACCAAGTCCCACAAGATGAGGGATTTTGCCGTTCATAAGCTGGAAAATCTGGGGTTTGTTGACGGCTGGATCAGACGACAGGCAGCCGTGGCCGGGATTGAACGGGTGCGCATGCTCAATCGGCAGCTGGCCTATCTTACTGGCATGCCCTTAAACCTGAAGGACGCCGGTATTGAAGACAATCTTGCGAAATTAGAACAGGTGGCGGATACCGCCATGGAAGATGGTTCAATGCTCTATAATCCGGTTGAGCCGACCCGAGAAGCGGTTATGGATATTGTCAAAACGGTTTATTTTTCCAAGGACACGCCCCTTAAAGTCACCCGGGAAGATTTAAGATCCGGGGCGCAAAAAACATCTGCGGCCCCAAAGCTATCCAATGTCTTTAAAGACAGCGATATGCTCTATGAGATTCTCATGGATTTTTACGATAGGCTCAGCAAGGATCCTGTGATCGGACTTTCTCTGAACGAGACCAATCTATGCATTCAGTTCAGGTATACAAAGCCCGATGCCGTTATCACCATTGATGCCACAGGAGTTGAAACCCAACTCATAAAAGGGGAATTTAACGGGGAGCCCGAGGTCACCATGTCCATGGATGCCGATTTTGCCCATAAATTCTGGCATGGAAAAGCCAATCTTGTCACCGCCTTGACCCGCCGGCAGGTGAAGGCAAAGGGGAATATTCCCAAGACCCTGAAGCTGCTTCCCATACTCAAACCGGCCTATGATCTTTACCCTGATTTTTTAAGGGATAGGGGGTTTGAACAACTGGTGTTGTCATAACCCCTTATTTGCCAGGAAATGTCAGCCATAATATCTAAACGGATACCACTATATTTTATTAACAGCAGCTATACTTTAAAGGAGCACCCATGCAGTTTAAAGACTATGCCAATTTTCATGAAATGCTGAGCGAAACCATTGACACCTATGGTCCGGACCCCGCCTACAGATGGTTTGACAAAGAGGGTAACGCCACTTCCATTACCTGGCAGGCGTTTTATGATCAGGTAAAAACCGTATCAAAAAGTCTCATGGCCCTTGGTCTTGAGAAAGATGACAAGATTAATATTTTAAGCTATACCTGCTATAAATGGATCTTAACAGATGTTGCGAGCATGAGTATAGGCGTGGGAACCGTTGGTATTTATCAATCCAATTTACCCGTGGACTGTGAATATATCATCACTCATTCAGATGCGGTGCTTGTATTTGCAGAGGATCAAGCCCAGCTGGATAAATTGATTGAAATCCGTGACAATCTCCCGAATGTTAAACGGGTGATCCTTTTTAACGGAGATGCCAAAGGGGATGACTGGGTGATCACTTATGACGAATTTCTATCCCTGGGCAAAGATATCCCTGACACGGCATTTGAGGAACGAACCGCCCAGGTCACGCCTAAGGATACAGCGGGCATCGTCTATACCTCCGGCACAACAGGGGTTCCCAAGGGCGTGGTCCTCACCCATGACAACATCACCTTTACCTCTCAGTCCGTATACAATAGTGCAACGTTTTATGATGGTGAGGAGATGTTTGTCTTTCTTCCCCTGGCCCATGTTTTTGCCAGAACCTGCTGCTACGCGGCCATAAAAACAGGGAACAGAACCTCCTTTGCCCGGAGCATTGACACCCTTCTTGAGGATTTTACCCTGGCTTGCCCCCATTGGTTTGTCAGTGTTCCCCGGGTGTTTGAAAAAATATATTCCAAGATCATCAGTGGTGCACAGGCAAAAGGCGGGGCCGCGGAAAAAATCTTTAACTGGGCCTGCGGCGTTGGCAGCGAGGTCAGCACCCGCAAACTTGCCAAACAGCCGATTTCACTGGTGTTGGGTCTGAAATATAAGCTGGCCACAAAATTGGTTTTTTCTAAAATCCACAAGGCCCTGGGGGGGAATGTCAAATGGTGTATCAGCGGTGCTGCGCCCCTGAATCCGGATATTGCAAAATTCTTCCATGCTGCCGGCCTGTTGATTTTAGAAGGCATCGGCATGACGGAAAATACCTCTTTTGCCAATGTAAACCGAATCGATAATTATGATTTTGGTGTGGTGGGTCCTCCGGGTGAAGGGATCTCTCACAAGCTCGCTGATGATGGAGAAGTGCTTTATATAGGGCGAAACGTGATGAAAGAATATTATAAAATGCCCGGGGAAACAGCTGATACCTTTACGGCGGACGGTTGGCTGAAAACAGGGGATATCGGTGAAATAGATGCGAACAATGTTCTGAAAATCACGGACCGGAAAAAAGACCTTATCATTACGGCCGGCGGGAAAAATATTGCCCCTTCCCGCCTGGAAGGGATCATGGCAACTTCCATCTATTTTAACCAGGTCTGTGTGGTGGGAGATAAAAGAAAATTTCTGTCTGCTGTGGTCACACTGGATGAGGCGAATATCAAAAATTATGCCGATACACAAAAGATTTCCTATGCGACCATGTCTGATCTTATGGACCATTCAGACATAAAAACCCTGATAGATTCTGAATTGAAAAACAAAAACAAACACCTGCCTTCTTTTGAAACCATTAAAAAAGTGATAGTTGTTCCGGAGTTCACCATTGAAAACGCCATGATGACGCCAACATTTAAACTGAAGAAAAATAAGATCCTGGAAAAATATGAGCAACCCATTGATTCCATGTATCAATAATGAGCAACTCCATAATATGGAACGTTTAATTTAAGGATATGGTATGGGAACAAAACAGCAGCATGATTTTGATTATATTGTTATCGGTTCAGGCTTTGGGGGGAGCGTGTCTGCATTGCGGCTTGCTCAAAAAGGTTATCGGGTTGCCGTTCTGGAAAAAGGTAAGGAATGGAAGACCCAGGATTTTCCTAAGACCAATTGGAATCTTAGAAAATATTTATGGCTTCCGTTTTTTGGATGTTATGGATATCAGATGCTTACCATGTTTAAACATGTCCTGATTGGCCATGCTACCGGTGTAGGAGGTGGAAGTCTTGTCTATGCCAATAACCTTTTGATTCCTTCGGATAAGGTGTTTGAAGATAAGGCCTGGTGTATTGAAAATGCCAAAGAAAAACTTTTACCCCATTACAAAGTAGCCGGGAAAATGCTGGGTGTAACCCAAAGCCCTTCTGTGGGGAAAGCTGACAAGCTTTTAAAAGAGGTGGGTATAGAAATTACAGGGAAAGATACATTTCATAAAAATGATGTCGGGATTTTTTTCGGAGAGCCTGACAAAACAGTCCCAGACCCTTATTTTGATGGTAAAGGCCCAGATCGAACCGGGTGTACTTTTTGTGGAGCATGTATGATCGGCTGTCCTGTGGGGGCAAAAAACACACTTGATAAAAATTATCTTTATTTTGCAAAGAATGAAGGTGCGAAAATTATACCCCAAACCCATGTGACAGGTGTGAGGCCTTTGGATGAGGGATATGAAGTTATTACTCAAAACACAATAGGGTTTTTGAAAAAAGAAAAAATATATACTGCCGGGGGTGTTGTTTTTTCAGGCGGAGTTTTGGGAACGGTAGAGCTATTGAGCAAGTGTAAAGATGAAGGGATGCTTCCCAATATTTCTGATGGACTTGGCGATTTTGTGAGAACCAATTCCGAAGCCTTTACCGGTGTGAAATCAAACGATAAAACAACGGACTGGAGCGATCAGATCGCGATAACATCGGGGATTTATCCAGATGATACTACCCATATTGAAGTGGTACGTTTCAATAAAGGGTCGGATGTACTCTTAAATCTTTTAACCATTATGGCCGGAGGTGGTGGAAAGATGCCAAGGGTTATAAGGTATATAGGGGCTATTTTACGCCATCCCTTAAGGTTTTTCAAAATGTTATGGCCATTGGGAAAGGCCAGTACGGTATCGCTTCTGTTGGTAATGCAGACAGATAAAAACCATTTAAAGATAGATTATAAACCCAGATGGTGGCGCTTTGGCGGTAAATCACTTAATTCTGAAATACCCAAAGAGTCCCAGAGATCCCCGATCTATATACCCGTTGCAAATAAAACAGCACAGTTACTGGCCAAAAAAATGGATGGTATCCCATTGAGTTTGTATAACGAAGTCATTCTGAATACATCTGCAACCGCACATATCTTAGGCGGGTGCTGTATGGGTGAATCAGCGGATAGCGGTGTTGTTTCAAATACCGGACAATTGTTCAATTATCCAAATCTTTATGTGGCGGATGGATCCGTTGTTTCAGCAAACCTTGGTGTGAATCCAAGCCTTACCATTACAGCGCTTTCAGAACATATTATGTCAACCATCCCAGA
>CAYWNB010000154.1:0-7077 GCA_964459195.1 uncultured Desulfobacula sp. | reverse complement strand
AATTGCCTGCGATTTCTATACGATCCATATCCATGACCGGGATCATCCCCAGGGTATACTGCATTTTTCCCGAAGCATCTTTCCCCAACCCCGGCAGGTTCATTTCCCGGTTAAAAGCACCGTCGGGCTTAATAATCTTATGGGTACACAATTGGGCCACTGTATTTATCACACCGGTTCCACATATCCCACTCGGCTTGAGCCGGGAAGATTTTGACGGATTGATAAATGAACAAAGGGGAACCGCTCCCGGTGCTTTTGTTAATAAGCGGCATATTTATTCTGCGTGGACTTTTGATAATTCCCGAGTTCTTGGTTGTCATGGGCCTTGTTCAGAGCTCTATTCCTGTGGCACCACGGCTTGTTGTATTTTCGATTGGTGCCTTAGTGATAGGATTTCTTTTCTTGAGAAAAGAAGTGTCAATTATGATAAATGGCTAAGCAAAGGGCAGATTTCAGCATCTTCAAAAGTCATCCCGGTTTCAGAGGCATTTAGCGCAAAACAATGGGTATTGCCAACAGAGCAGGTTATGGAGATACTTTCGTTTCAATAGGCAAAGCACGTCATGTCTCTTTAATTGAAGTTCCTGATATTTTAAAGAAAGCTAACGAAAATGGTCTTATCCATTTAGCTTTATACATGCCTGACCACGAAATTTTTTCCGGACCCCCTGTCTGATGACAGAGGGTCCGGGGGGCTTATTTTTCCTGCCAGACCGGAGTGCGTTTTTCAAAAAAGGCACTAACCCCTTCCTTTGCGTCGTCAGTGGTGCAAAGCCTTGCAAAGGCTTCATTCATATAATCAAATTGCGCCGCATAATTCATGTCTTCGGAGGCGTAAAACGCTGTTTTGGCAATCTGGACGGCAATAGGACTTTTTTGAGCCAGTTCTTCTGCCCAGGCAAGGGCCTGGGGTTCAAGTTCATCCTTGGAAACAATTTTATTGATCAACCCTAATTCAAGGGCTTCGGGGGCCATGATCAGGTTGCCGTAAAGCAGGAGTTCCAGCGCTTTTTTCCGGCCCACGCACCTGGCAACGGGAATGACAGGGCCCACACAATTTAACCCCACATTGATGGCGGTCAGTCCCATGCGAGAATTGTCCGCGGCAATGACCAGGTCACAAGAGGCAATCAGGCCCATGCCGTTGGCAGCGGCAAATCCGTTAAGTTGTCCGATAACAGGGGTTTTCATGTTTGAAATGTGCACAAGGGGCCGTTCCATTTTGCCGATCCACTCCCGGTATTCAAGGGCTGTTTTCCCGGCAAGTTCGTTGACATCAATACCGGCGCAAAAGGCCCGGCCGGCTCCCTTCAAGAGAATAACTCGAACTTTCGGGTCGGCATCCAGTTCCCCCAATGCCTGGTCCAGCTCGGCTGCCATCTGACTGTTGAAGGTGTTCAAACTTTCCGGACGGTTCAGGGTCAGGGTTCCCACATGGGTGTCACTTTTTTCAACGATCACAGTTTCAAATTTCATCATGATACCTCCTTAATTATTGGGATTGATTATTATTCAATCAGCCATTCTCAAGTTGTCGTTGTCAGGATGTTACCGTGCTGCCAGGCGCAGCACCATATTGCCCGCCACCTGGTGGCGATCGTCTGGATGGGAGAGTGAATATCCATGAATGATGGTATACTGCGGACCTTTATTTTCTGTCAAGATGAATAAAATTTGACTTAATAATAAATTTTTCCATGATTGACACACGCCTTTGTTTTTACTACTGCTGTGGTTGACACAAGAAGCGCTTAATAATGATAAAGGTATTTTGGGAAATATATGGGACTGAAACAAGCTGACCATGCTAGGCTTAAGAATTTTCTGGATGGGATTAAAGCGAAAACGGATAATTTTCTTGGATATCCCGTGTCAAAGGACTTTGATTATAAGGATCTTTTTGAATTTTTAAAATACCCCCTGAACAATCTGGGTGATCCCTTTACGCCCAGTACCTGGAAGGTTGACACCAGGGAGTTTGAACGTGAAGTAATTACATTTATGGCCCGGCTTTTCAGGGCCAAAGAGGATGATTACTGGGGATATGTTACCAATGGCGGTAGTGAGGGAAATCTATACGGGCTCTACCTTGCCCGGGAGCTTTATCCCAAAGGAATTGTCTATTATTCACAAGATACCCATTACAGCGTCAGTAAAAATCTCCACCTGTTAAATTTACGCCATATTATGATCCGGTCCCAGCCAAACGGTGAAATAGATTATGAAGATCTCCATGAAACCATAAAAATCAATCGGGATAAACCCGCTATTATTTTTGCCAACATTGGGACAACCATGACAGAGGCAAAGGATGATCTGTTAAAAATTAATGCCCTTTTGGACCAACTGGTGATCTGCGATCGTTATATTCATTCGGATGCAGCACTATGTGGCGGGCTTGCGCCGTTTATAACCCCTAGGGCTGCATTTGATTTTAAGGATGGGTGCGACAGCATTTCCGTGAGCGGCCATAAGTCTTTTGGATCTCCCATTCCCTGCGGAATACTGGTTGCCAGGAAACAAAATGTGGCACGTATTGCAAGGTCAATTGCCTACATCGGTTCTCTGGATACAACCATAACAGGCTCCCGAAATGGGGTGACTCCCCTTTTCCTTTGGTACATGATCAAAAAACTGGGCATGGAAGGTTTGAAAAAAAGGGTGGTATCTGCACTTGAAATGGCGGAATATACCGAAACGAGCTTGCAACAGGCCGGAGTGGATGCCTGGAGAAATCCCAATGCCATAACCATTGTGTTTCCCGAGGTGGCGGAAGCGGTTAAAGAAAAATGGCAGTTGGCAACGGCCGATGGTAAAACCCACCTGATCTGCATGCCCAATGTTCGAAAGGATCAGATTGACCAATTCCTTGGTGATTTAAAAAAGGTGATGTAAAAAAATTAAAAACAACCGGATATAATATGAAATACATTATGATCATTCATAAAGACCGTAAGGGGCTGGTGGCAGAAATTTCAGAATTGCTGGGTCAAAACAACATTAATATAGATTCGATCAATGCCAATTCAGAGCTTGGTTTTGCTGGCATCAAGCTTTTTACTTCGGACAATGACATGGCGCTGTCCGTTCTCACTGAATCGGGATTTAAAGCGGTTCCCGATGAAAATATTCTGGTGAGGATTGATGATGTGCCCGGCGCACTGGGTCTTATTTCACGCACCTTAAGTGAACATAATATTAATATTCGCGGCATCACCATGATAGAGCAGAACCAAGGATCAAATATTGTTGCCATTGTCACGGATCAGGATGAGAAAACCAGGAAAATTTTGAAAGATTCCCTGGTGAAATAAAAGGACCGAGTGCCACCTTTTTATTCATGCCGGTGGATAATAAAGTGCCGCCCCTTTATTTTTTTTGTTGAGAGTGCTTCTTGGGCCTTGTCGGCCATACAGCGTTCAATGGCCACATAGGAGTAAAACTCAAAGCAGTTTATCTTTCCCACACAGCTTCCGGCAATTTTTCCCTCCTTGGTGAGCGCCCCCAGGATATCCCCGGGCCGAAGTTTGCTCTTTCGCCCTCCGTTGATGGACAGGGTCACCATGGGAGGCAGAATGCTCCCGTCGGTTGAGGGCTCAAGTGCCTCAAGATCAGTCACCTCAAAGGCAGTACCCATCATGCGGTTGATCTCTTTTAACCTGAAACCTTCCTTGGGTGTCATGAGGGAAAAGGCCATCCCTTCTTTCCCGGCCCGTCCCGTCCGGCCGATGCGATGGACATAGACTTCGGATTCAAAGGGAAGATCAAAGTTGATCACTGCACTGAGCCCTGAGATATCAAGGCCCCTGGCCGCCACGTCCGTGGCCACCAAAATGGGGGTGCTGCCGTTGGAAAAGCGCACCAACACTTCGGTTCTATCCTTTTGTTCGAGGTCCCCGTGGATGGCCAGAGAGGCAAATCCCTTTGCCCCAAGAAAGGTCGAAAGAGACCTGCACTGGAGCTTGGTATTACAGAAAATAAGGGTTGATGCGGGCTTAACCGCGCCCAGGATCTGGGCCACAACATCAGCCTTGGCCTCCCAATCGGACTCGTAAAAGTATTGACGAATGACATTTTCTTCGTGGTCCATATCCACCACCACCCTATGGGCATTTTTCTGAAACCGGTTGCTCAGCTTAAGGATGGACTCTGGAAAGGTTGCGGAAAAAAGAAGGGTCTGGCGACGCTTGGGCACATAGCCCAGGATCACCTCAATGCTGTCGGCAAAGCCAATGTCCAGCATTCGATCCGCTTCATCCAGAACAAGGGTGGTCACATTATCCAGGTTCATGGTTCCCCGCTTCAAATGCTGCTCAATGCGCCCGGGAGTCCCTACCACAATATGGGCCTGGTGTTCCAGGGAGATCTGCTGGGGCAGGAAGGGCATTCCGCCGCAGATGGTCACAATCTTGATGTTGTGTTTGAATCGGGCGATATGCCTCAGCTCGCCTGCCACCTGGTCAGCCAGTTCCCGGGTCGGACACATCACCAGGGTCTGGACCCGGAAGCGTTTCACATCCAGGTTGTGCATCAAGCCGATTCCAAAGGCGGCTGTCTTACCGCTCCCGGTTTTGGCCTGGGCCAGCAGGTCCTCCCCTTTAAGCACATGGGGTAAACTTTCTGCCTGGACCGGCGTCATCTCTTGGTACCCCATGGTCCCCAGGTTCTCGATCATTGATTTGGTTAACGGCAAGGTTGTAAAAGCACTCATGGAATCCTTCTTTTTTATTGAATACAGACCCCCCAAGGTCTGTTGTTGTGTTATGGCACCCGTTTATTATATCCATTGGCGCCTAGTCTACAAGCATACCAGGGAAATCATATATTCACAATCAAAGCCACAATAACTGCTTTTTTGCCGAGATAGTATCCTGTTTTTTTTAAGAGATGATAAAGAGACTATATGAATCTGTAAAATATGCTACAATCTATCCGGTTTATAAAGGCCGGGTGCTGAATGTATGAGGTTTTTTTATAAAAGTCATTTGATCCGGCCATCAATATGAGTGTTGAAATTGATATCATGGGGAGGCAGACGATGATGGCTATTTTTGGAAAGAATGGATTTGTCTGGAAACAGGAGATTGCCTTTGCCAGGAAAATTCTTGTCTGGCAATATGAAAAATCCGGTACTGCTTTACCCGATGAGAGAGCAATATCGGCTCATGCTCAAAAAATTGTGGCGGATGCCCATATGATTGCCAAAAAAAGCGGCCGCACGGTACTGGAAATTTTGAAAAACAAGGTGACTATAAAAAAATAATTGAGGCGATTCGCTGTAAAAAAAAGGAGATGATGAAATGATAAATGTAATTGCGTCCATACAGGTAAAGGAAGGACAGGTATCTGATTTTGTAGAAATTTTTAAAAAAAATATTCCAAAGGTTCTGGAAGAAAAGGGGTGTATTGAGTATGTGCCGACCGTTGACGTTGCCACAGGCCTTCCCCCCCAGGAGTTGAATACCAATGTTGTTACCATCATCGAAAAATGGAACAGCCTGGAGGATTTAATGGCACATCTATCCGCACCCCATATGCAGGTATATCGGGAAAAGACAAAAATCCTTGTTGAAAAAATGTCTGTCAAAGTACTGAAAGAAGTATAGTCAATAAATAGATCCCCATAAAAATATAAAAACAACTATTTAAATTGAATACGGAAGGTCACACCAAAAGATGATCGAACAATCAAAGGATGACAAAGAAAAGAAGACGGCGGTCTTGTTTTCAGTTCAAACCCATGGCGTTTCCAATGAGGAGAACGATTCATCTCTCCAAGAACTTCGGCGTTTGGTTAAAACCATGGGCCTTGAAGTTGTCGCAACACTAACGCAACGCCGCCCAAAACCTGAGACGGGAACCTTATTGGGCGCAGGAAAATTAAAAGAACTTGCCAGCTATACCGGCGGAACTGGAATTGTTAAAAAATTTAGCCGGAAATCAGAAGATGAAACCTGCGATGACATGGATGAAGATTATTCAGTCGGAAGTCTTGCCGATCGATATGAAGAGAATCCAAGCGATGACCCAATGGCAAAAAACAGGGTGCGCGCCAATGTGGTCGTCTATGATGGTGAAATTTCCACTAAGCAATTGCAAAACCTTGAAAAAGCGACCGGGGTCGAAGTTTTAGACCGCACCAGTGTGATCCTCGAAATATTCAGCCGTCATGCCAAAAGCCGAGAGGCCCTCATTCAAGTGGAAATAGCCAAATTGGCGTATTTGGTGCCAAGGCTGAGGGCATCTCACATTGGCGGTGATCGTCAAGGCGGTGGTGTTGGATCTAAAGGCGCGGGAGAGACTTCCCACGAACTGGACAAACGTCGTATTAGAGATCGCATCTCCGAATTAAAGTCACGCCTTGTTGGAATTCGGGACGAACAAAATAGACGTCGCAGCCGCAGAAAAGAAAATTTTCAAGTTTCTCTGATCGGTTATACCAATGCTGGCAAGTCGTCGCTGATGCAAAAACTGACCGGTAGCGATGTATTGGTAGAGGATAAATTATTTGCAACCCTTGATACCCGTGTGAAATCTTTGCAACCTGCGGCATTTCCTCCGGTACTCATCTCCGATACCGTTGGATTTATAAAGAAATTACCCCACGATTTAGTTGCATCTTTCCAATCTACCCTTGATGAGGCGCTTGCCGCCTCATTACTTTTGTTTACAATAGATGTCTCCGATCCGGCTTTTCGATCTCAATTGACGGTGACGCAATCGGTCCTCAAAGAGATCGGTGGTGAAAAAATTCCAAACCGGCTGATCCTGAACAAAATTGACAAACTTACAACCAGAGAGCTGGAAGCGCTATATC
Organism: uncultured Desulfobacula sp.; assembly: GCA_964459195.1. Classification (GTDB taxonomy): domain Bacteria; phylum Desulfobacterota; class Desulfobacteria; order Desulfobacterales; family Desulfobacteraceae; genus NBML01. The sequence goes on along the minus strand of CAYWNB010000154.1, from coordinate 257 downwards.
TTGAATTTCCAGATGGAATCTTCATCTCTGCGCATAACCCCGAGGATGTCGCATTCCTGCGCAAGAAAATTCTTGAGTATTTTGAATCAAATATGATCGAAATTACAATGGTGGTCCCCTATGACAAAGGACATCTTTTAGGACAGTTAAGAACCAAAGCCAGCATCATAAATGAATCCTACGACGAAACAGGAACGAAAGTAATATTCAAAACTTTCCCGGAAACTATAACCTGGTTACAAAAAAAGATGGATTGA
>CAYWNB010000153.1:4407-7105 GCA_964459195.1 uncultured Desulfobacula sp. | reverse complement strand
AATGCTTTTGAAATTTTATTTAGATTAACGGTTTTCTCTTCTCCGCCAATTTCGATTATCAAATTAAAAGGTTGAACAAAATCAGCTCTTGCAGTAATTGTTGTATAAATAGTTCAATGAATATCAAGATGAGGGTTTAACAAATGGAAAGGCGCAGTTTTTTCTAATGGCATCTTTTTCAATTAATAAATTAGCAAATCATTTAAAACAGACAGTACCAGAAATAAATTTTGCTTTCATATTCGGATCATCCTCTGAAGGAAGTATTAAAAAATATTCAGATGTTGATATAGCTGTTGATTTGAATACTGAAATTACTGTGGAATTAATTTTGAAGATCATTATTGCGGTTGAAACCATTACTGGTGCAAATTGTGATTTAAATATTTTAAATACTGCCTCGGAAATCTTACGATTTGAAGTTCTAAAAGGTAAATTGTTGTTTGTGAGAAATAGCAGTATTGATAATTACGCCAAATTTTATTCTCTTACTTGCAGGGAATATGAAGATAAGATGGCTTGGATGAACAAACAAATGGCCTTAAGGGGTTATGCTTAATGGAAATGAATGGGGTTATCGAAAGAAAATTAAGGTTGCTTGAACAAAAATTGGGTGAAATTGCGGAATGGGAAATAACCAATTATTCTGAGTTTAAGAAATCTTCTTTGAAAATTAATGCGGTTGAAAGGGCTTTAACAGTTTGTGTTGAAATATTGATTGATGTTAGCGAAAGAATTCTTGCGCTAAAGAAGATTCCGCCTAAAAATTCTTCAGTTGAAAATTTTAAATGTTTGGAAAAGATACAAATAATAAAATCATATGAAAAATATGCGGATATGATTCGGTTCAGAAATTTTGTTGTTCATAGATATGAAAATATAGATACAAATATTTTATTTTCCATTATTAGCAAAAGGCTTGGTGATTTTTCTGCCTTCATTGATGAAATAAGAAAATTTTATAGCTGACCGAGCCGGGGAAGAATCAATTAATGCGAGTTAATACGCATCCATTTATTCGATTCTGTTGCTGTTTCTCTTGATATTAAATTTTTTAAAGACTATAATAATTGGCATTAAATATTATAATAACTATTATTATGGGCATTGATTATGAAGAGAAGATTGCTTATACCCGTCAGCAGCGGGCTAAAAAAACTGGGTTCAGATCTCAAAAAAGCGCGACTTAGGCGGGGGTTGAAGATGAGCGTAGTCGCTGACCGGGCTGGAATAAGCCGGGAGACGCTGTCAAAAATACAAAAAGGTGATTCCGGGGTCGGTATTGGAAATTATGCCTCTGTAATTTTTGCCATTGGGTTAGGTGTGGATTGGACAAATCTGGCTGACATAGAAAAGGACACCATGGGCCGGATGCTTGATGAAAAAAGAATCCCGCTTCGTGCCAGAGATATCAAATTATAGGGAATCGTATGCCTGAAAATATATTTGTGCATATTGATCTTGCAGGGAAAACGCATTTTGTCGGACGGTTGTGGCTGCATGAACGTCATGGGCGTGAAAGTGCCTCTTTTGAATATGCAAGAGAATGGAAATCTACTCCTGCTTGTTTTCCTCTTGAGCCAGCTTTGATAGTGGGAGAAGGTGCTTTTCATACTTCCAAAGCGCTTTTTGGTTCTATTAGTGACTCTTCGCCTGATAGGTGGGGAAGAACTTTAATGAACCGCATGGAAGCCAGAAGAGCCAAGGTAGAAAACTATAAAGCGCGGAATCTAAAGGAATCAGATTATTTGCTCATGGTTGATGATCGGACCCGGCAGGGTGCTTTGCGTTTTTCAACCCATAAAGACGGTCCTTTTTTGGCCTCGTGCACGGATACACACATACCCCCACTCATAATGCTTGGGAAATTGTTGAGTGCTTCAGAGCGAGTAATAGCACACAAAGAAATAGACCAGGATATTCGAGATATCTTTGAACCCGGCTCGTCTTTAGGGGGGGCAAGGCCAAAAGCCATGGTTTCCGATACCAATTCAAATCTATTGATAGCCAAATTTCCCAGCCCGAAAGACGAATGGGATGTAGAGCTATGGGAGTTTTTATCTCTACGAATGGCACAAAGAGCGGGCATTCCTGTTCCATATTTTCGGCTTGAAAAGATTCTAGGGAAAAATGTATTGCTGTTGGGCCGTTTTGACCGCAAAGGAGAGCATGTCAGGGTTCCGTTTTTATCGGCAATGAGTATGCTTGGGGCTTCAGATGGAGATCGGAGAAGTTATATTGAGATTGGTGACGTGCTTCAGGAATATGGGGCAAGGACCAGCGAAGATTTAATTGATTTATGGCGTCGTATCGTTTTTAACATCATGATATCCAATGTGGATGATCATTTGAGAAACCACGGGTTTCTTTACGACGGCCCTTCCGGTTGGCGCTTATCCCCCTTATATGATTTGGAGCCAACCCCGGATCACGTCAAAGCAAGAATCTTGCACACCAATATTGACTTGAATAATGGCACAGCGTCATTGGACCTTGCATATGAAGTAATTGAATATTTTGGGCTTACCCTTGCTGCAGCTAGAAAAATTGCATTGAAAGTGGGCAGTGCTGTAGGAGAATGGGACAAAGAAGCATCCCGATTTGGCGCAGGTAAACAAGAAATTGATTTTATGAGATCAGCATTTGACCATGCTGATTTGAAACAGGCCCTTACCGGAAATATCTGATATACGGGATA
>CAYWNB010000153.1:1761-4307 GCA_964459195.1 uncultured Desulfobacula sp. | reverse complement strand
TATCCATGTACGCCAACTTAAACCGGGAACGGAGTAAAATTCTTGAACAATATATTGCCTGACGATATCATTTTAAACAAATGCTCAATAATTGAACGTTGTATCAGACGTATAAAAGAAGAACATACTGCATGTCCGGAACTGGACGATTTCACCCATGTTGATGCACTGATCCTAAATATTGAAAGAGCCTGCCAGGCTACTATTGATATGGCAATGCATGAAGTTGCTGAAAAGCATCTTGGTGTACCCCAGTCAAGTGGTCATGCATTTCAACTTCTCGCAGATAACAAGCAGATCCCCCAGGAGCTTGCTCTTTCTCTCCAGAAAATGGTCGGGTTCAGGAATATCGCCGTACACAATTATCAGGAATTGGATCAGGCCGTATTATTTTTTGTTGTTGAAAAAGGATTCAATGACTTCATTACATTTTCAAAAGCATTTGGTATAAAAATACGGCCGTGATCATCGATCCGGCTTGTTGAATACAGACATATAAAAACATTTTATATCCATCAGATGCTGAATTTCTTTCCCGGAAGTGTGTTCTTTGTGCCCTGATTTAATATCTCGTTCGGGAATCATCAGCGTGATGTCTGTAAATTTACCCGACGGAGCAGCTCCCGGTGAATGGAATTATATCCCTTGTTTTCTCCATTGACCATGATTACAAAGGGGTAGAGCCTTTTGTCTTTTCCCAGAATAAAACCGGCCCGGCATCTGACATCGGACAGGGTGCCTGTCTTATAGTATTCATTTCCTTTAAGCGTCAAGAGATCATGGAAGGGCATAAACGCCATTAATATGCGAAGCATATGATCGGGTGAGATTTTATTTGCCCTTGAGATACCGGATCCTTCTGCAATTATTAAATCTGTTAATCCCAGTTTCTTTTGGGCAAATGTTTCCAGAACGCGAACCCCCTTTGCAAGTGTGGCAGGAGATCCTTCTTTGTCTGCTCCCATGGCCAGTATCAGCTGGTTTGCCATGAAATTATTGGAATATTTCAAAAGTTTTTGAAGGATTTCTTCCAGTGTAAACGGAGACTCAAAGGCAAATGTCTGCCCATCTGCCGGATTAAAACGACCCTGGCTAACGGACCCTTTGACGGGGATCCCCTTTTTTGTAAGGAAAAATTTGATCAGCAAGCCTGGATAATCGTTGCGCTGTTTGGGGGACAGTAAAATTCTGCCCTGTCGTTGGCCCGAGGATTTGATTTCCCTTAAGAAATCAGGGAGCAGGGGGGTCTGTGTTTCTGCGCTGATATATCCCTTGTAAAGGGGACTCCATTTGAATGACACAGTATTAAAATTTGCGCACAGGGCTCCGCTTGTGGCATCATAGGGGTTTAAAGAGTCGCCCGTCCCCGGGATCTGGATATCCGGATGGAAAAATGAGGGGTCCAGGATAATGTTATGGATGGTTCTCGTCTTTGTTTTTGTTAAAATTTGTCCGCACAGATTCTGGATCATTTCGGAAATAAACAGGGGATCTCCAAATCCTTTGATATACAGATTTTTAGAGATTTCGTCATAGGCATAGAGGGTCTTAAACCGGTGATCCATCCCAAAATAATCAACAGCAGCAAGGCTGGTAAGTATTTTTAGGATGGAAGCAGGGGTGAATTGCTTGTCTTTGTTCCGGGAATATAAAATTTCCCCCTGGTCATCGGCCAGTATAACCCCCGCATCTTTGTCCATGGCCAGTGCTGGCAGGGTAAGAACAATCCATGTCAGACACAGGGAAAAAATAAACTTTAAGATTCTTTTGTTCATAGAGGGTTATTTGCCCGGGCTGTTGTAGAATGCCCTATACCCTTTATAGGTCATATACACATCTGATTTGCCAGCCACTTCAAATGGAGAATGCATAGATAAAATGGCAGGCCCGCAATCAAGGACATCCATGCCGAACTGGGCCAAAAATTTAGCCACGGTTCCGCCGCCGCCCTCATCGATTTTCCCCAGTTCACCGGTCTGCCAGACAATTTCATTCTTGTTGAACAGGGTTCTGATACGGCCGACAAATTCGGCGCTGGCATCATTGGACCCTGATTTTCCCCTAACCCCGGTAAATTTTGTCAGGCAGATACCAAATCCCAGTTTCGGGGCATTGTGTTTTTCATGGACCTCCTTAAAATCAGGATCCATTGCAGCAGTTACATCTGCTGACAGGCATTCGGAGTTGATCAGTGTTTTTCTCAGGCGTCTGTTGTCCGTTGGCTCCTTGTCAAAAAAAAGGGCAATGGCTGTTTTTTCGGGGGAGGGCGTATCAAACAATGCTTCCAGGCTTGTGAACGCACAAATCCTGTCATCCTGGCCATAGGCGTCGACCATGGAACGGTCAAAACAGATGTCTCGTGCGCTGCCAGCCGGGACCGCTTCTATTTCCGCACTGATAAAATCCTCTTCAATAATATTGTATTTATCATTAAGCAATTGTAAAATTCCTAGTTTGAAACGCTCTTTTACACTTTCACTGCCAAGGGGGATGCTGCCGGCAATCAGGTTCAGTTTTTCCCCGACAAAGACATCTGATATTTTTTT
>CAYWNB010000153.1:0-1661 GCA_964459195.1 uncultured Desulfobacula sp. | reverse complement strand
TTTTTTTGTTTTTCAGCATCGGTTTTATTCATCGCTTTTGGTCCTTATTTCATCAAAATTATGACGGTGGTCGTCAAAAAGAAAATAATCGTTTTTATTTGAATAATAGTAAAATCTTTAAAATTTGTTTTGTCTCACCCATAAAGAGACACCAGCCGTCAAAAGCAAAATATCTCTAATTAGTAAAGAAACCGCTGAAGACACTTGGTTGTCATTACCAAAAGAGAAACAACCGCATTCAAACTCATGACCTCTCAAAAGATTGAATGCAATAACGAGTATAAACGATATTAAAAACATATTAATAATCGAAAGAGCTGATTTTGTATATATTCTTAGAATTAAAGAGATTCCTGTAACCAATTCAATGAAGGGAATAATTATTGCTAAAACATTTATAGCAAAATCAGGGAAAATGGCGTATCCATAAATGACCTTGGCAAACTTGGCAGGATCAATTATTTTATGGTAACTTGCAAAAATAAACGTTAGGCCTAAAATGATCGAAATCAGGATTTCTGTTATCTTTAATTTGTCAATTTTCGTTATTTTCAATTTCATATCCCATTTCCTCCCACTCTCTGTACCCACCGGCATATACTTTAACATTGGAAAATCCCATATCGTTTAACCGCTGAGCAAAAGTATGACTATCTGAACATTCAATGCTTGAGCAATAAACAACAATGGGTGATACGGGGACGGTAAGCTCTAAAAGTTTTTCGATAACGTCATCAAATTCAAACAAAGGGAAGGACAAGGCACCTGGAACATGCCCTTCATCATAAGAGTCTTTATTCCTCACATCTAAAATGATTTCACCCTTCTTTTCTACAATTTTTTTCATCAAATTAGGATCATTGATCTCGATGGAATTATCAATAACTTCATTTTTTGCATTAGGGGATACAACACCTTTGGATTTTTCCCATTGTCCAAAAAGAGCAATGCCGGATGGGGAAAAATAATTATAAAAAAATGCCAAGAATACCGAAATGGCCAAAAGAAAGAAAATTTGAGAAACCTCATTTTTTAACATACGGTAACGCCTTTATTTTATGCATTCATGCAGACATTTACAATGTTTTTACATAATCGGAAAATTTCATTTTTTCATAACTATCCGTGTTAATATATTTCAGAATTTTTAAAAAGGATACTTCATCAATATAACCGGGCCTCCCATGAATACGGTCTGAGTTGGGTTTCAAATAGAATAAAGTAGGCAAACCTCGCACACCAAACTTTTTTGAAAGACTTTTTTCCATATCAGAGTCCACCGAAATGCTTATAAAATTTTCATTTAAATACTCAATTACCTCTCGATTTCCAAATGTTGTCTGTTCTAATTTTTTGCAGAACGTACACCAGTCTGCATGAAAATATAGAAAGATTTTCTTATTTTGTTTTTCGGCGAGAGAAAAGCCTTCTTCGTGTTTGTTCCATATAATTCCATCAGAAGCAAATGCCCCTGTATTCACAATTGATGTGATTAATACAAAAACCAAAACCGCAAAAAAAATATTTTTTTTATTCATGTTTGAATCCATAATTATTTATAATAAATTCGTGGCGAACCTCACTGCCTTCGAAAACGGGTTGAAATTTATAATACGAGTTGGGAATAAATGCAACCGGTATTTATTGAATGGTTAGAAGAT
>CAYWNB010000152.1:3219-7159 GCA_964459195.1 uncultured Desulfobacula sp. | reverse complement strand
AAGCCTTTTTCAAAAAAGACATGCCTGATTTTGACATGTATGATCACAACCAGTAAAAACTCCCAAACGCCTTCACAGGAAAAGGTCATGTACTCAATGAAAAAACAATCTATTTGGATCCTTTTATTTTTCACTTCAATTTTGTCCATTTCCGGATGCATTCAGGGCAAGATACCCCCCCCCCAGGGCACACAAAACGCGGACCAGGAAGAATCCCAACTATCTGCCGCCTATTTTTACCTTGAATCCAGAATACATGCCCAAAACAATGAGATTCCCCAGGCAATCGCTTCCCTGGAAAAAGCCATTGAACGAGATACGGGTTCAGCTTTTTTAACGAGAGATTTGATCCGGTTCTATCTGGAACAAAAGAACGCTGACCAAGCCCTGATACTGGCCAAACGTCTGGTGGATCAGGACCCTGAAAATGTTGAAAACCTTCTGCTTCTGGTTCGGTTGATAAAAACACCCGATCAGGCGACACAATTGCCCGACCTTCTCAAGCGGATCCTGACCCTGGACCCCGAAAACAAGGAAACCTATCTTCGCCTTGGCAAAATTTTCATGGACAATGGGAATCTGCCCGAAGCCCTTGATCTTTTTTCCAGGATGACAGAACAGCTCCCTGATTATTATGTGGCCCATTTTTACCTGGGAGAAACCCATTTTTTAATGAATCACCTTGACCTTGCAGAAGCGGAATTTTTAAAAACCATTGAGCTGGAACCGGAACTTGTGGAACCTCGGTTCAGGCTGATTGAAATTTATGAAAAACAGGGGGTAAAGACCCGGAAAAAACGCATCCTCGAATCCTATGAAAAAATTCTTGAAATTGAACCGGAAAATGACCGGGCAATTCTTGAAACCGCACTTTTCCATTACAAAAACAATCAAAAGAAAAAAGCCTCGGCTCTGTTCACGGAACTTGGCAATGAAGCCAAGGAAAATCCCCGGTTGGTCATGGCGGCGGTGGACACCTTTATTTCTGGAAAACGGTATCAGGACGCCGTCATTGTATTTTCCCAGATGATCAAGGCAGATCCTGACAATGCCAATTTAAATTTTTTTACCGGCATGGCCTATGAAGCAGTTAAAGATAAGAAAACGGCCATCAAGTATTACCTCAAAGTGACACCGGACCATCCCCAGTACAAGAAAACCCTGCTGAGCACGGCATTTTTGTACCGGGATCTGGGGCAGCCCCGGCAGGCGATTGAAATTCTGGAAAAACAATACAAACAAGATCCACGAGACATCGATATCATCTCATTTCTTGCCTCTTTTTACGAAGACCAGGCCCAAAATGACAAGGCCATGGCCATTATAAAGGACGGCCTGGAAAAAGCACCGGACAACACCACCCTTCTTTTCCGCTTGGGAACCCTTCAGGATAAGGCCGGACTAAAAGATCAATCCATACAGACCATGACAACCTTGATTCAAATAGACCCTGATAATGCCAGTGCCCTGAACTACCTGGGCTATACCTATGCGGACATGGGGATCAACCTGGACCAGGCCCTGGATCTGGTTTCAAGAGCATTGGAACAAAAGCCCGAGGACGGGTATATAACCGACAGCCTGGGCTGGGTTTATTTTCAAATGCAAGACTATGAAAAAGCAGTTTATTACCTTGAACGGGCAGCGCAACTCAGTAATTTTGAAAGCATTATAGCAGACCACCTGGCAGATGCCTATGTAAAGGCTGGACAGCTGGCAGAGGGGCTGGCCACTTATAAAAAAGCCCTGGCCAATGTTAAAAAAGAAGATATAGATCTGGCCAAAAAACTTGAAGAGAAAATTATAGATCTTGAAAAACGGCACGATGGGAAATAGAATTCATGGGGGGGGCCCCTCCCTAATTTTGATGTTCCTGGTTTGGATCCTCCTCCTGCTTGTTACCGGATGTGCCCCCCTTCGCCCCCAGACAGACCCTGGTCTGGACAAAAAAGCGCTGGTTTTGGCCAACACAATTTTATCCTTAAACCAGGATATAACATCCTCCAAGGGAACCGGGTGGGTGGAAGTAAAAACCGACACCCGTACAGACAAATTTAAAATTGCATGGGCAGCAAGCGCACCCAATCGGATCAGGATCACCTTTCTTGTGGCAGGTCACCCGGTTGAGACCATTGTGGCCACAGGAAACCATGTGACTTTTATCTCCCATACGGATGAACACGACCCACACACAACCTTTTCAAGTGACCCGAATTTAAAAAAATATCTCCATATTCCGGTAAAATTATCCGATCTGATTGCCATTCTTCTGGGACATATTCCCCTGGGAAAATTTGACCATGCCTGGTTTAAACCGGGTGATAGCAATTTTCCCCCGATAATTCTGGCACAAAACTGGAAATCAACCTTCCAGCAGCTTCACCTGAACAACGTCGGAAAAGTGCAACAATTGGTCTTTCTCGACAAAGACAGACTGCCGATCTATGACATCACCTATATTGACTACCAGGCCTATGGAGAGAGTCGTATTCCTGCTTCCTTGTTAGTCAAGGATCCAGCCGGCAAAAAAATCCGCCTGACCCTTACCAAATTTACCCCCAATCCCCTCATAAAAGAGTCTGTATTCAGGTTGACAGAATCGGGATCATGATCATTATCTAAAAGGATTTAACCCATTAAGATTTCCCAAAGGAGATAGTTGATATTATGATTCACGAGAACGTAGATAAAGCAAAAAAAAGCAGCGGCTGTCCTTCCCAGGAAGGTAGCGGAGGCCAGGCCCAAAAACAGCAGGAACAAAAGGAAATGATCAAGGATACCTTGGGCAAAATCAAACATAAAATATTTGTTCTAAGCGGAAAAGGCGGTGTGGGGAAAAGCAGTGTATCCGCAAACCTGGCGGCCTGCCTGTCCAAAAAAGGATATAAAACAGGTCTCATGGATGTAGATGTCCACGGCCCTTCCATTGCCCATATGCTGGGAATAAAAGGACTTCTAGACATCAGCCCGGACCAGCAGCTGCTCATGCCCAAACAGGTCAATGGAAACCTCAAGGTGGTATCGGTCCAGGCACTCATGCAGGACAAGGACCAGGCCATCATCTGGCGGGGACCCGCCAAAAGCGGGATGATCCAACAATTTGTGGGAAATGTGGAGTGGGGGGAACTTGATTTCTTGGTTATTGATGCACCTCCTGGCACGGGAGACGAGCCCCTCACCGTTGTCCAGAACATTCCCGATGCTCTGGGTGTGATTGTCACCACCCCCCAGGAAGTGGCCCTGTCCGATGTCAGAAAATCCATTTCTTTCTGTAAAACGGTTAAAATGGAGACCCTTGGCCTGGTGGAAAACATGGCGACCTTTAAATGCCCCCATTGCAATGAACCCATTGACCTGTTTAAAAACGGAGGCGGTGAAAAAACCGCCAAATCCACAGGACTTGAGTTTCTGGGCTCCCTGCCCTTTGACACAAAGGTGGTGACATCCGGAGACAACGGTACCCCCATCATGTTTCAAGATGAAGAAACTGAATTTACACGAGCATTTGATACGGTTGTGGACAACATTCTAAAGCAATTATAGCCCACAGATTAAATAATACTAAAATTTTGAATGATAATTTTAAAAAAGCCAGGGAACTTAAAGAGTTTCTAACCCTTCAGGAAAAAAACACTCTAAGTGACTTGGCTTGTTTTTCCCATGCCGCCCAAAGACGAAAAGGGGAACCCCATGGGGAAAATGAATACCGCCAGGCCTTCAGCACCGATGCGGACCGAATCCTCAACTCCATGGCCTTTACCCGGTATATCGATAAAACACAGGTTTTTTCCCTTATAAAGAACGACCACCTCACCCACCGAGTTCTCCATGTCCAGCTGGTCTCAAGGGTGGCACGGACCATTGGCCGGTACCTGAGCTTAAATCAGGACCTCATTGAAGCGGCATCCCTAGGACATGACATAGGACATGCTCCCTTTGG
>CAYWNB010000152.1:1811-3119 GCA_964459195.1 uncultured Desulfobacula sp. | reverse complement strand
CCAAAAGCGTCTGCAATGAAATCCCCATGACCATGGAAGGATGCGTGGTCAGAATGGCTGATACCATCAGCTATATCGGCCGGGATCTGGAGGATGCCATCCGCTTAGGGATAGTTGCCCGGGACCAGGTACCCAAAGACTGCAAAGAGACCCTGGGGCAGACCAACGGCACCATCGTCTTTAACCTGGTGACCGACCTGATCCATAACAGTCTTGGTCAGCCCTATATTGGATTTTCAGAACCCATTTCCCAGGCATTAAAAGAACTCAAAAGATTTAATTATAAATATATCTACAAAAACCCGGTGATCAAACGGCATCTGTCTTCCATTGAGGAGATATTTAAATATCTGTTTGAACGGTATCTCTCCGACCTTGAACAAGGACAGCAGTCCTCTGACATTTTTAAGAAATTTTTAAACGGGATGGCACAAGGCTACAAAGAGGATCATACCCCTCCCGAGATTGTCCGGGATTTTATTTCCGGCATGACAGATTCCTATTTCATCCGCCAGGCCCCCCCCCACCTCACACCGGAATATATTGACAATGTTTGAGGACAGGCGCATTTACCGCAGACAGCATCAAAAAACTGGACTTGTCTCCTTTGACATCACCGTTAAAGAAACCAATCTGAATATCCAGGCCCAAACAGACCTGTCAGACCAAGCCATCCGGGCGACCTTAAAATACAGGCAGTATCTTGAAACCCATATCCTTGAACACCCAGAATTTGCAATAGCCCTTTCTCCTCTACCTCTGCCCAGAATCGCCCCTGCCATTGTCATGGATATGATGGACGCCGCCAAACAAACCGATGTGGGCCCCATGGCTGCCGTGGCTGGGGCAATGGCCGAATATGTCGGACGAGAACTTTTGGCCTTGTCCACTGAGGTTCTGGTGGAAAACGGGGGAGATATTTTTATTTGCTCAGCTACCCAAACCGTGTTCAGCATTTATGCGGGGAACTCCCCCTTGAGCATGACCACAGGGATCCTGGTGGAACGACAAAAGCGCCCCTTTGCCATGTGCACCTCTTCTGGCACCCTGGGCCATTCCAAAAGCTTTGGAGAGGCTGATGCCGTAAGCGTTTTGGCCGCCTCTTGTCCCTTAGCCGATGCGGCCGCAACAGCCCTTTGCAATCAAGTGAAAAATAAGGGGGACATTGAAAAGACCCTCCACCATGGGAAACAGATCCAGGGGATCTTGGGGATTGTGATTATCAAGGGAGAACAGATCGGGCTCTGGGGAGACCTGAAACTTGTCCGGCTCCCCTGACCCATCAACCGTACATCTCCAACCGTACAT
>CAYWNB010000152.1:0-1711 GCA_964459195.1 uncultured Desulfobacula sp. | reverse complement strand
TACATTTCCAACCATACATTTCCAACCGCACCAGGCCATGGGCACTATCAATAAAGAGTGCCGACCGCAGCCTCCACGGCGTTTACAATGCTGCCGTCCCGGAGCAACGCCTTGACCTTGGCAATATCCGTGGACAAAAGCCTGTCTTCTTTTCTGTAATCCACCTTTTTTCGAATGACTTCATAGGCAGCCAGGGTTCCGTCTCCTGCCTTGAAATTGGTAAACAGATCAATGGCCTGTGCCCCGCAAAGCAGTTCAATGGCAATCACCTCTTCGGTATTCTCCACAATATTCCGGCATTTTCTAGCGGCAAAGGCCCCCATGGACACATGGTCTTCCTTGTTGGCCGAGGTGGGAATGGAATCCACAGAGGCCGGATGGGCAAGGACCTTATTCTCAGAAACCAGGGAAGCGGCAGCATACTGGGCAATCATAAAGCCGGAATTGAGCCCCCCGTCTTCCACCAGAAAGGCCGGCAGCCCGGATAATTGGGGATTGACAAGTCGTTCAATGCGCCGTTCTGAAATGTTGGCAAGCTCTGCAATGGCAATGCCCAAAAAATCACAGGCCAGGGCCAGGGGCTGACCATGGAAGTTACCACCCGAAATAAACTCTTCGGATTCCGGAAAAATAAGGGGGTTTTCCGTGGAAGAATTCATTTCCACCCGGACCACCCGGTCCACATAGGCAAAGGCATCCCAGGAGGCACCGTGCACCTGGGGAGAACATCTCAGGGTATAGGCATCCTGAACCTGGGAGCAATCCCTGTGGGAGGAGATGATACCGGAATTTTCCGTCATTTTGAGCATGTTCCGGGCCGCCTTCATCTGGCCTATGTGGGGCCGGGCCCTGTGAATTCTGGGATCAAAGGCAGCTCTTGTTCCCATTAGGGTTTCAAGACTCATACTGGCGGCAATATCGGCATGTTTACACAGGTTCAGGGCATCATGGAGGGCCAGACACCCAAGGGCAATCATGAACTGAGTGCCGTTGATCAGAGCAAGGCCTTCCCCTGCTTCAAGTTCCAGGGGGGATATACCCTTTTTTGCAAGGGCCTTGGCGCCTGTCATGCGCACCCCGTCCACAAAGGCTTCCCCCTCCCCGATGAGAACCAGTGACAGGTGGGCCATGGGCACCAGATCGCCACTGGCGCCCACAGACCCTTTTTCCGGTACCACCGGAATGATGCCGCTGTTTAAAAGCTGGGCCAGCTTTTCAATAGTTTCAAGGCGCAAACCTGAATTGCCCCGGCAAAAGTCATTGATACGAAGGGCCATCATGGCCCTGACCACATCGTCTGCCGCATTATTTCCCATGCCGGCGGAATGGCTTAAAAGAATCTTTCGCTGAAGTTTTTTGGTATCTTCAAGGGAGATGGTCACATCGGACAGGGCGCCAAAACCCGTGGTCACCCCATATATCCTGACCCCCTCCTTCACCCATTTATCAACCAATTGCCTGGCCTTTTGTATCCGTGCTTCCGATCCAACGGAAATGGCAACCCCAACCCCCTGCCGTGCAATGGCCACCACCTCTTCCAATTGGAACTTTTCACCGTTTAGAATTATTTTATGGGTCATTTTATGGGTCAATTTATGAGTCATTTGTATCTCCCTTTCTGGTTCGCTCCATTTGGAGCCCGCCGGCATACATAGGCATACCGGACTATTTGCGGCTAAATTTTCCCTTGAGTTTATAGCGCGGCCCCGGA
>CAYWNB010000151.1:2795-7173 GCA_964459195.1 uncultured Desulfobacula sp. | reverse complement strand
GATTCAATGATCTTATCAAGTCCTGCTTCCACATCCAGGGTTCCCCTGACATAGGATCCTTTTGCAACGGGAATCAGCCCATAGAGTTTCAGGGCAATTTCCGTTCCCCTGAGCCCGTCAAACCCATACTCATCATATTGGTAAAACACAGCCACCTTGTCTAATTTCATCTTTTGAACGAAAAAATCCACAGCCGCCTTTGTCTCCTGGTAATAGGAGGCCCGGATATTGATCAAATAGCGGGGCTATAATGTCAATCAAACAGAGAAGGCCATGGGGGTGATCTCAAAATATTCAATAGGATAAAAAGGAGTATTCCAAATTATGACCATCTGGGGTATCATTGATAAATGGTTGACATTTCAGCATCAAAATATACACCGGGCCAGCGATGGATCAGTGAAGCCGAACCGGAGCTGGGAATCGGCATCCTGGTTTTACATGACAAAAGAACCATCAAGGTTCATTTTCCCGCTGGCGATTGTCATCGGCAGTACTCCAGAGCGGCTGCCCCTGTCAAGCGAGTGACTTTTAAAATTGGGGACAGGGTACAACCCCGTGACACCGAAGAATTTTGTGTTGAAAAAATTCAAGAATCCAATGGGTTGTTCTTTTATTGCCAGGGGGAAAGCTGCATTTGCGAAACAGACCTTTGCGATACCATGGGGTTCTCTCTGCCCCGGGACCGGCTTTTATCCGGTCTTGCCGGTTCCACCAGCGGGGCCTTTGATCTGAGAGTGTCTATCTTGACCCAGAAGGCCGCCTATGAGAAATCTTGCGCCAGGGGGTTTCTCGGGGGGCAGATTGATTTAATTGCCCACCAATTTTTCATTGCCAAAGAAATCACCTCACGGGCCGCACCCCGGGTGCTGTTATCCGATGAAACCGGTCTGGGTAAAACCATTGAAGCCTGTTTGATTCTCCACCAACTGCTTATCAGCCACCAAATCCAAAGGATCTTAATCATTCTTCCCGAATCCCTGGTTCACCAATGGTTTGTGGAACTCTATCGTAAATTCAACCTGACCTTTCGGATTTTTAATGAAGAGAATTGCCGGGAGATCGAATTGACAGTCCCCGGCACAAACAGCGCAAACCCCTTTTTTGATGCCCAGGAGGGAATTTGCAGCGTGGACTTTATCCAATCAAGTGAAAAACGAAGACAGCAGGTCCTTTCGGCCGGATGGGATATGGTGATCCTGGATGAGGCCCATCATATTCTGGACCACCCCCGCTTTTACACCTTCATGCAGGCCCTTGGGACTAGGACAAAGGGCCTGATGCTGCTGACGGCCACCCCGGAACAAATGGGACTCAACACCCATTTCTCCCAGTTACAGCTGTTGGATCCCCACCGATATTTTGATTTAACAACATTTCAGTCAGAAACTAAAAACTATGTAAAAACCGCAAGTCAGGTAACAGCCCTTATCAAAGCAAAAAAGGATCCAGGCCCCCTATTGGACACCTATGGACCGGGCCGGGTCATTTTCAGAAACAAACGAGCTAGTATCAAAGGGTTTCCCAAAAGAAAGGCAAGGCTCATCCTCCTCAAGGGAACATCTGAACAAATTCGATGGATCAACCAGGAATATGAAGATCCCCATTGCCTTCCAACACAAGGATTGGCCAAGGATCCAAGGATTGGCTGCCTGGCAGCCCTGGCCAAACAAATAAAGCCCAAAAAAATACTGGTTATCTGCAGTTCCAAGACCAAGGTGGAAGCCATTGACAGGGCATTAAAAGAACATTTGGCAATTGATGTGGCCAAATTTGACGAAACCATGAGCCTGCTGGCCCGGGACAAAAATGCCGCCTGGTTCTCCAGGGAAGATGGGGCAAGGCTTCTGATCTGTTCTGAAATCGGCAGCGAAGGCAGAAATTTTCAATTTGTTCACCACCTTTTTTTATTTGACCTGCCGGAGAACCCAGAGCTTTTAGAACAGCGCATCGGCAGGGTAGACCGCATCGGTCAAAAACATGACATCCAGATCCATGTTCCCTTTGTATCAAATTCCATTGGGGAGGTCCTTGCCCTCTGGTATATGAAGGGGCTGGACCTCTTTGAAAAAAACATCAACGGGGCCCATGCCATATTCAAACAATTTGAAGACCGGCTGGACCATCTGATCCTGGAAACCAGGGCCCTGGGAAAAATCCCCTTAATGGTTCAAAAAAACTTGTTGGAGAAAGCAGCCCTGTACACCGCCAAAACCCAAAGAGAACTGGACCTGGGGAAAAATATTCTGCTGGAACTCAATTCTTTTAAGCCCGGGCCTGCACGAGAGTTGATCAAGGCTATTCAGGAGATGGACCAGAATCCCGCCCTGGAAAAACTTCTTGAAACCCTGTTGGCCCATTACGGTATTGAAATGGACAAAACCATTGATATAAAAGGGGAACATATTATACGCCTCGGCATGGGCGACCTGCCCGTGGACGAAAAGTTTCCTGCCCTTCCCCGCCACGGAGAGGTGATCACCTTTGACCGAAAAACAGCCATTGCCAGGGAAGATCTGGGGTTTTTCAACTGGGACCACCCCTTTGTCAACCAGGCCTTTGATTTTTTCATTACCCGGGCAGAAGGCATCTCATCCACTGCCTGTATAAAAGGGGAAGCCGATCAAGCGCTTTTTCTTGAAACCATGTTTGTTCTGGAATGCGTGGCCCCGTCCCATTTGAACATGGAGCGATTTTTATCTGCTGAACCCATTCGAATCCTTGTCAGTCACCTGGGCGAAAACCATAGTGATCGAGACCCTTTTCCAGATTTTTTTCGCCGTCTTGAGCAAGATGATCCTGGCTGGTTCATGGAATTTGAACAAATCAAGGTCCAATTAATTCCTGAACTGCTCGCCAAGGCCCTGGCCCTGGCCCAAAAAAAGGCTGATCACTTCCTCGCCGATGCCCGGAAACAAATTTTAAACACCATTGGCAAAGAAGCAAAAAGGCTGATCACTTTGCAAAAAATAAACCCGAATATCCATAAAACGGAAATAAGTCTTGCCCAGAAAAATCTAAATGACGTATTGAATCACCTGGACCGGTCATCCCTGCGCCTGGATGCGATTCGGCTTATCCGGGTTAAGCCCTGAAGGCAGGCAATGACGGAAAAAGAAACATTCAGGGTCTCTGTCAGGGACCTGATCGCAGCTATCGGTCAACGAGGAGACCTTTCCCAGACCTTTGTCAGCAGAACTCGGGGCCTTGTGGGTATCCGGGAACATACAAGGATCCAGGCCACGCGGCCCCCCGGATATAAAAAGGAAGTCCCTGTCTCCACCCGGGTAGAGCATGATCTTTTTTTTCTGGATATTTTCGGACGAATCGACGGGATGATGGTAACAGAGGATCGGATTTTAGTCGAAGAGATCAAGACCACAAGACAGGACCCGACTTTTTTGTGCCAAAATCCCCTTCCCGCCCACAAGGCCCAGCTCAAATGCTATGGGTATATGGTTGTAAAGGAAAATAATCTTGCAACAATTGATCTTCAACTCACCTATGCCCACCCCCAGTCAAAAAAAACAGGAGAACAGACAAAAACCTATTCCGCCCTGGATCTAAAGATTTTTTTTGATAAAACCGTTGCCGCCTATGTTGCACAATTTAAAAACCGGGCTGACTGGAAGCATATCCGGAATCAGTCCATTAAAAGCCTAAGCTTTCCCTATGAAGATTTCCGGGAAGGCCAACGGAAGCTTGCCGAGGCGGTTTATAAGATTATCAAAAACAAAAAGATCCTTTTTGCCAGAGCACCCACGGGCACGGGAAAAACCATTGCCACCCTTTTTCCCGCCATCAAATCCCTTGGACTGGGTCAGATTGACAAAATATTTTATCTCACGGCCAAAACCCTGGGCCGGACCGTTGCCCACAAGGCCCTCACCGATTTAGCAAGGATAGGGGCCAGGCTCAAAAGCGTGATCCTCACGGCCAAGAAGAAAATCTGTTTTGCGCCGGACAAGATTTGCGACATGGACACCTGCCCCTATGCCCAGTCCTATTATACCAAACTCAACCAGGCCATGAACGAAGTGGCAAAACATGACATCTTTGACCAGAGTCGAATCGAAACCATTGGACAAACCTATCAAATCTGTCCCTTTGAACTGTCCCTTGATATTTCCCTTGTCTGCGATGTCATTGTCTGTGATCTGAACTATGCCTTTGACCCCCGGGTATATCTGAAACGGTATTTTGACACGGCCACTTACAAAATTACCTTTCTCATCGACGAGGCCCATAATCTGCCTGACCGGTTGCGATCCATGTATTCGGCAGATCTCTTAAAATCAGATATCTTGAACACCCAGAAACTTGTCAGGGAGATTGCCCCGGACCTGTCCGCTTGCCTGGTGAAGATGAACAAGGAACT
>CAYWNB010000151.1:0-2695 GCA_964459195.1 uncultured Desulfobacula sp. | reverse complement strand
ACGGCTGCCAAAGATACGACTGCCCAAGACGCTGAACGTATTCTCCCTTATTCCATTGTGCTGCCCTCTCCTTTCCCAAAGAAAAACTTCAAGCTGCTTATCCACAGCACTATCCAAACCACCTACAAGTCAAGACAGCAATCCTTTAGCCAGGTGGCCAGGGTTATCACCCAGACCGTGGAGGCCAGACCCGGGAATTATATGGTTTTCTTCCCTTCCTATGCTTACATGAACCAGGTGGTGGATATCATTAAACAAGATGGTCAAATAGAAAATATCCAGGTCCAGGCACCCCAGATGAGTGAACCGGAACGAGATATTTTTTTGAATCAATTTACCCTTAACAGCCAGGTCCTGGGATTTGCTGTAATGGGGGGGATCTTTGGAGAAGGTATCGATCTTGAAGGGACTCGGCTCATCGGGGTGATTGTGGTGGGCGTAGGCCTGCCCCAAATCTGTCCGGAGCAGGACCGGATCCGGGCTTACTATGAGGACCGCAATGAAGACGGATTTTTCAATGCCTACCAGATGCCCGGATTCAATCGGGTCATGCAGGCCACGGGCCGACTCATCCGCACAGAAACAGACCGGGGGATTGGGGTACTCATTGATGAGCGGTTTACCAGGAAGGATTACAAGAATCTGTTTCCAGACGAATGGCACCCCTATGAAATCATTTCCAATGATCTGGAATTAAAGGAAAAACTCCTTTGTTTCTGGGGACAGAAAAACAAAGCTTGATTTATTATTAAACTTTGATGAAAATAACTTGTTTTTCCATTCTTTTTATATTAATAGAAATGCCTTTTTACACTTGAGGTAAACCAATGAAATTGCAAAATATTACCTATTCCGTTCCATGGAACCTTTTCCTGATCACTCTGGGAAGCGTCATTCTTGCCATCGGGCTTAAATCCATCATCATTCCCCACGGAATGATCACCGGCGGATTTTCCGGTCTGAGTATTTTACTGCTCTATTATTCCGGTGCGTTCACCCCGGGCCTGTGGCTTCTGCTCCTGAATATTCCCGTCTTTATCATCGGCTGGAAATTTATCAGCAAACGCTTTTTGTATTACAGCCTTTACGGGATGATTGTCCTGACCACTAGTCTTGACTTTACCAATTTCAAGATTGAGATCGTTGATCCCTGGCTGGCCGCCCTTGCCGGCGGTATCTTGTTTGGGGCTGGTGCCGGTATTGTTTTCAGATCCCTTGGGTCCTCCGGCGGCAATGACATCATCTCCATCCTGCTCAACCAAAAATTTGGCATCCGCATCGGGACCTATAATTTTATCTTCAGCTTTGTTCTCTTTTTGTTCAGTTTTGGCACCATGGAAACGGATCTGATCCTCTACTCCATGGCCACAAGCTATATTGCTTCCCTGGTTATGGAATATTTCATGACCCTGTTCAACCAGCGGAAAATGGTCATTATCATCTCTGAAAAATCCCGGCCCATTGCCGATGCCATCACTAAAAAGCTCAACCGGGGTGCCACTTTTTTAAAGGGGGAAGGTGCCTATACCGGCAAAAGCAAGGATATCATCCTCACCGTTGTCCACACCTTTCAGATCAAACGCATCGAGGAAGTGGTCTTTGGCATTGACCCCGATGCCTTCCTGATCACAGAAAACACCCTTAATGTTCTGGGCAAAGGATTCTCCCAAAGAAAAGTTTATTAATGGAAAGAGTAATAAAAAAAACATCCCTGATCAGCTGAGACGCCAATCAGGGATGACAGAACATAAAACTTAAATTAACTAAAGAGACCTATTTGGCAGCATCTCTTGCCTGGTCAAGCCACTTGTCCCACTGGGCCTGATGTTGGGCAACCCATTCTGCTGCATGGCGTTTCACATCCTTTTGTGATTTTTCACCCTCACTCATTTTTGTATTCTGGGCACTGACATCTGCCAGGGAAATCGTAAAGATCTCAAATAATTTTTTGGCTGCCGGATTCTTTTCCATAAACTTTTTATTGGCCGCAATACGGATATCGGCAACAACAAACCCAAGTTTTACGGGATCGCTCACTGCCCCGACAACTCCAGATTGTGTCATTCGATCAACGGAAGGTTTCTGGGCTTCGTTGGGGATAATTTTAGGAACGTTAATCCACATGACATCCTTACCGGGTTTAAGTTTATAAACGGTCCAGTTGGGCGTCCAGGTATAGAAAAAGACAGGCTCTCCCGCCTTAAATGATCCGAGAGCAGAGGCCATACCGGCCTCATAGGAAGCTTTAACCGGATTGATATGATCAGACAGATCATAAACGTCCAGGTGATGTGTAATAACGCCTTCACAGCCCCAGCCCGGAGGACAAGCCGTCAAATCCGCTTTGCCGTCGCCATTTCTATCAAAGGCTTTTTTCACCTCAGGGCGTTTAAAATCATCTAATGATTTGATATTGAATTTTTCAACTTCTTTTTTAGAGACCAGGTATCCTTGAAGACCGCCTGCTTTCATCACATAGCCATAGGTATCTGCCACATCATAAAAATTTTTAGGCAGCTGGGCGTTGTGCATGGGAAACCATCCATTTGTCCAATAATCCAAATCGCCCAGGGCCAGCGATTTATAAAAAATGGGATTTGCAAGATCCTTGGCTTTTTTCACCTTATATCCAAGCTCTTCAAGTCCCTGCCTGATAATAGCTTCCTGGAAAAAACCCGTATTCCAGGTAGCCCTT
>CAYWNB010000150.1:0-7203 GCA_964459195.1 uncultured Desulfobacula sp. | reverse complement strand
CGGCAAAAAAGTTCTTAGCCATTTTATCTCATCCTTTTAAAAACATTAGTATCATACAACTCACATCACTCGGTTGAGTACTTTTTTCCACAGATTTTTTTTTAAATCCAATTGATAAATAAAATGTGGAAACCAATGTTCATAGAAAAAGCCGATACAGCGAAGAGCAGAAGCCATACCAATTGAAATAAATGTACCAAGAAGGGATGAAGGAAGGGATGAACTGAGAAGATGGATTCCATCTCCTCAGTTCTTTTTTTATTGCCAATACTTTTGCAGATATTTTCTTTCAAGCAACTTGATGGATTGCTCGTTTATCTGGTCATCAACCAGAGAGAACTGGATCAAATCATTTTTATATGTAATCTTTCTGGGACTGTTGAACTCAAAGGACCGGCTCTTGTCTTTTGTGACAACAACATACTCATAGAGACTGGTGGCCTGGTTGAACTTACGTTCTGTCAGGACGCCTTCCAGCAGGTTGTTTTGAGCTGCGGACTTACTGCCCTGGACCCCGAGCTGTCCTCCGGTCCCCAGGCCCCCTTTAACCGTTTGGGCTTTATAGGATTTAACCGCCTTGATCAAATTATTCATGGAATCCGTAAAGGCTGCGACAAGTACTTTGCCTTCCGGCGTTTTTGAATAGGCACCGGCTGCACCGGCTGCACCGCCGCCAAACATACCGCCCATCAGAGAATAATCTGTATTCCTGGCACTTCCTTCGGCTGCTGCAAGCTGAACCCCTGAACGGTTTTCGATCATGGTTAAGATAGTGCTGGCGTCACTGGTTTTGAATCCGCCTGCCACAGCGCCGGCCACAGAACCCAATACTGAACCGATAATTGCGCCGCCGCCACCGGTATCATTGGAGCTGAATGTAATGGAAGGCGTAACCGTATAATCGGCGGCAACCATCTGCCCTTTTCCGAAATTTGACCCGGTCCGCATTTCCCCCGACTTCATCAAGGCCCTTTCCTGCATCATCTGCTTCATGGCCTTTCCCCGTTCAACGATAACAAAACAATTGGATTGCTGGGCCAGAAGCCGGATAACGGGGATAGTGGAAGGCAGCCTTAAATCCCCGGTCAAATGCTGATACCATGTTGCCGATTCATCTTCAAAAATCGCCATTGTCCCCAAAGAGGCATCGCAACGTTCCAATCCGCTGTTGGCATTCTGGGCGTTGGCCCCTCCGGCAGATCCGGTTGCAACTGTCTTGGCATCACTGGATCCCGTTGACATTGAAGACAGGCAACCTGTCAGAGAAAGCGACAAAATGCACAAAAGTACCCAAAAAAATCCTGCTTTTCTGTTCATTTGAATCATTCCTTGTTATTTATTGTTTGAAAAATTAACTTCACCAAAAAATTAGGATATAGGACAGGAGAAGGGTTTTTGTCAAGGCCGGAAAAAAATCCAAAAGGTATCTGCAAAAAGTTCTCAAAAATACGTTACATCAGAATGGTATCCAGATTCAACGCTTCTTTTTATTAAGCAGTTTTCTTTTTTTTAAAATTAATATACCAGTCTTGACCATATAAACGTTCAGAGCACTCAGGGCGGCTGTGCCAGCAGTATAAAATGTTGTGCAACAATGAGAACCATTTTAAAAAGAGTCCGGCCCAGCCAATCGGGACTCAATGTTCACAGGGGACTTAATCTGTCCTTCATTAAGCATGATGGTTTCTGTCTGTTTCCAGGCAGCCACATCCATCCGGCCGATCCGGACTGTCCTGTCCGGCTTGATCAATTTCCTTGTGGCCGTTAACTGTTTTTGCTGGATATCATCCCGGGTGCCCTTGTCCTTTTTTTTCACCACCCTCAGAACAGCTGCTTCATTGGCCGGATCCATGGCGGCTTCCCATGCATCAAGCAAGGCACCTAAAAATAGCTTTATCCGGTCGGGATGATTCTTGACCATTTTTCCCGAGGTCACAATGGAATTGGCCACAAAATTCACGCCAAAATCGGACGGGTTGAAAAAATAGACGGTTTCCCCTTCCCGACTCAATTTGTCCTGAAGGATCACCCCCTGGGAATTTAGATATACCGGCCAGATATCCACCTGTTTTTTCAGGAAAGGGGCAAAGTCAAACCGGACGCCAGAAAGCTTGACATCCTCACCGGCAAGCCCGGATTTGGCCAAAAGGGTTTTCATGACGGTTTCATCATTGCCACCAAAGGTGATACCGATATGGCGGCCTTGAAGGTCTGACAGCTTTTTGATCTCAGGCTGATCCGCCCGGTAGATCCACTGCATGGGATTGACCTGGAAGAGCTGGGCCAGCACCACCACATCAGCCCCCTTGTCCAGGGCCCGGATCACCTGGTCTGCCGATGCCACCCCAAAGTCGGCATACCCCAGCTCCAATTCCTTGATGGCATTTTTTTCAGGACTGCCCTCCTTAACGGTCACCTCCAACCCCACAGCCGTAAAATATCCCTGGTCTGCGGCAAAAATATCTCCTGCCACAGAGGTATTGAACAGCCATTTTAGGCGATAATTAAGATGTATGGTACCGGCCTGAACCGATGCGGAAAGAAAAAAAATCCCCAGGGCCGTCATGGTGGCCAGCCATTGTCTGTAACTTCCATTGACTCTCATAACAATTCCCCTCCCTTTGGTGCAAACCACTTTGTTTTTACCTGGTCGCCCAGGGTCTCCAGCATCCCCTGGTAAATGGAAATCACAATACCGATTATGAACAGGGCCACGAGGATCCCGGCCAGGTCACTCTGGTAAAGGGCGATGCGGATACTATACCCGATACCGGCATTGGCGGCAATGAATTCCGCCACAATGGTCCCGGCCATGGCCAAGGTGGCACTGCCGGCAATCACCGTGGTCAGTTTGCTTAGATTTTCAAAGGCCCGAATTTTGACCTCCAATTGCCACCGCATCCTTCCCGTTGCAATATAAAAATGCTCAATATCCTTTACAGGAGCTGCCATCACCCCCAGCACCGACAGGAGCAACGGGAAATAACAGATCATGGAGGCAATGAGAAGTCGGGAAATAAAGCCGTCTCCCAGAAGGATAAAAATAATTGGGGCCAGAGCCACAATTGGATAAGCCTGGATATTATAGGCCATCACCTTGATAAAGGAACCTGCCCAGGAAGATTTTCGACCCAGGATCCCCACGGTAAACGCCATGATAATCGAGATCACCTGGCCCAGAATTGTCACGGAAAGAGTATTGAACACATCAAAAAGATATCCCTGGGAAACCCTGCCAGCTGTCTCCAGGATAAGGGGAACCCCCGGGATCACATAATCGGAGAGGGTCAGCACCTTTTTAATTCCCAAAAGGCAAGCAAGCCCTAGGCAATAGACAATCAAAAACTGATATATCCGTCTAAAAAGCATCCATGACCTCCAACATACTGGCATCAAAGGCCTGTTTATCCAGGGTATATCCGTGAGCATAATCCCTGCCCTTCACCATAAAACTGCCCTTTTGTTTGACAGGCTCACTCAGGACCAGGATATCCCGGCAGAACTTGGCCACTTCCATGAGGTTGTGGGAAATATAGAGAAACATTTTTTCCGGAAAAAAAGCTTTAATTGCCAAAATAATGGTTTCCCGCAGGGCCTCGTCCACATTGGCCAGGCTTTCATCCAAAATCAGCAGATCGAACTCCTGGAGCAGGTAACGGATGAGATTCATGCGATTCTGCTGCCCCATGGAAAGCTGTGAAAACCGTGCGTCCAGGACCGGTTCTAGCTTGAAGATATCGATGAGTTTTTTTTTCAACGCCTCTTTGCCCGGGGGGCAGACCTTGTTCAGATGTTTCCCGGTACTGGACCAGCCCGGAAGCCGTTCCTGATTGTAGGAATAAAGAATCCTATCCAACCCGCTGGTGAAGATCCTGCTCGCCGGCAGGTTTGCCTGGCTGACCAGCAGTTTTGCAAGGGAGGTCTTACCCACCCCCGAAGGTCCGAACACCGCATTGAACCCTGGCGCTGTCATGGAAAAACAAAGATTATCAATGACGGCAGCCTCGGACCCGGGATATGTATATTTCAGACCATCACACTCAAGACGCATGGCTTCTCCATTTAAGCAAATACCAGAACTTCCCTACTACCCTTACAAGGTTAGGCCCTAAAAATCAATCGATGTTATAAATCCGATGCCATCTCCGGCAGCATGGCCCCATATTCCTTGAAATTGCGGTGAAGTTCAAAACAGCGGGTAAGATCGTGGCAGATATGGCCGCAGGTTCCCTTGGCGATATAGTCTTTTAAATAAGGCCGGTATGAAGGATGTGCACAGGTATTGATAATTTTCTTTGCCCGCTCCAGGGGTCCCAACCCCCGCAAATCAGCCAGCCCCTGTTCCGTTACCACAATCTGAACCGAATGTTCATTATTGTCCACATGGGGAACCATGGGAACCACCGAAGAAATTTTACCCCCCTTTGCAATGGAAGGGGTCATAAAAATGGACAAGTGACTGTTCCGGGCGAATTCGCCACTGCCACCTACCCCGTTCATCACATGGGTGCCCATCACATGGGAAGAATTTACATTGCCGTAGATATCCATTTCAAGGGCCGTATTCATGGCCACCACCCCCAGGCGACGGATAATGCCGGGGTGATTGGATATTTCCTGGGGCCGCAGCACAATTTTACGGCTGTAAAAATCCATGTTATCCCCAATCTGTCTGAGCTTTTCCGGCACAATGGTCAGGGAGGTGGCAGAGGCCCCCAAAAGCTTGCCCGCATCAATCAGGTCCATCATGGAATCCTGGAAAACCTCCGAATACATGTAAAAGGGTGGAATATCCGGATGACGACCCAACCCAGCCAGCACCGCGTTTGCCGTATTACCCACCCCGGCCTGGAGGGGGAAAAAATCAGGGGGAATCCGGCCAGCCAATTTTTCCTTGAGCAAAAATTCAATGACATGGTCTGCAATTTTTTTACTGGTATCATCTTCCTGGTTAAAGGCCGCCACCTGGTCCGGCTCATTGTTTTCCACGATGCCCACCACCTTTTTGGGATCCACATGGGCATAGGGCCACCCGATTTTGGCCAGGGGAGTGTGCACATTGATGGGATTACGTCTGGGCGGGGGCGGCATAATAACAATATCGGCCAGTTCACTTAAGCGGGGTGAGTGGCAATGGTTCAGTTCTATGATCACCTTGTCAGCGCAGGCCAGCCAGGTGGGAGACGCCCCGATGGAGGCGGAAAGATACACCCTGCCGTCCGGGGTGATATGCGTGGCTTCCACAACCGCCACATCCACACGGCCGAAAAAACCCGCCCCCACGGTCTGGGCCACATGTGACAAATGCATGTCCACATATTCCACTTCCTGGCGGTTGATCTGTTCTCTGAGTGTTTTACCCCCCTGGTAGGGGGCACGCCAGGAGATGGCATGGGCCTCGGCCAGGTCATTGTCAATATAGTCCCCGCTGGAAGCTCCGGTGATGACCCTGATCCGAAAACTGCGCCCCCGGGCGTGTTCCTGCCTTGCATGCTCGGCCAGCATGACCGGCACAGCCTTTGCTGCTCCGGCTGCGGTAAACCCACTAAAGGCAATGGTATCCCCATCCTTTATCAGGGAGACCACCTCTTGTTTTGAAATCACCGGATATCCATCTATTTTCATATTTCACACCCTATTTAAAAATAAAAACTTACCTTGTACGCCCTTCCAAATCAAGAAACAAGTTTTTTTATAAAATGCCCGTATTTGTTTGGGATATGGGATATGGTACCAACAAAGAGGGAGGAAAGTCAGAGAATCTTACAACCACGCATTCCTAGGGATGGTCCACATATCAATTTTTTACTTGATTTTAACACGGATTCATTCTAATGGTATGCGCACAGGGGCCGACGTAACTCAGTTGGTAGAGTAGCTCACTCGTAATGAGCAAGTCAGCGGTTCGACTCCGCTCGTCGGCTCCAGTTCAACCCTCCTTAAATACCCCTCAAAATACGGCAAAGCTCATCAATAAAGGCTCTCATAAAGGAGCTTTTTTGTGTTTTTACGCATAGAGCTTACCGTCCTATAGACCAAAGATGGGTCAAACTCCGTCAAAACGACAAGAAAAGAGTACATTTTCAGTACATTTTTAGAACCGTGAAATGCCTTTATTGACAAGGCTTAAAACGGCAAAAATTCCCTTTCGATACAATTTATACCTGCTACTTATTCTGCACAAATAAACTTTACATGATAAGACCAAGACTTTAACCATATTAACCCGTAGGAGAACCAAAGATGAAAAGATACAAAGTCAGTTGGACCGAACTCAAGCCAGTCTATCATGAAGCTGAAATCACAGCTGCAGGACAGAATGATGCAGCAAGGATAGTGGAAACTGCTCAAAAATTTGATTCAGGTGAAAAGACCATCATAGATGTCAAGTTTGTTGAACCAGAAGGAGAATGGGCCTGATGAAGATCATTGAACAGTCCCATGAAATCTTATCTCACACCGGTATTCCCAACTCCCTGAAGACAGAGATCATTATGAAATGCAATTTCCGAGAGATGAGGCATATCCTGACCCTACGGTGTGGGAAGTCTGCTCATCCTCAAATGAGAGCCCTCTGTCTTCCCCTGCTGGCAGAGCTGAAAAGCAAGATCCCTGTGGTCTTTGATGACATCATGTAAACTATACTGTGTAATAAGATTATTTTATTGTAATTTTCAAGGGTCTACTATAACTGTAATTGATAACCAGAGAGTTTGAATTTTCCCAACCACAACATATAGATTTTTTCTTCCATTTCAAAACAGCACATATAAATGTTAACTTTATGTAAGTTAACATTTAATAGAACAGTGATAATCGACTAAAATCAATTTCTCATAATGCCCTTTATGTGCAACTATATTTTTCTTTTCATTGAGTATGGAATTAAACTGAAAAATGCCGGAGACATTTAGCGTGCATTCCCTCATGAATCTGGGTGGTACCCTTTCAATGCTAATGACACCGGAGTATATAGAAGCAACTCCAAAGCCACCTGTCCCACAGGGATGGCCCTGTCGGGCCTTACAGCGGTCCATTACAACCTTTTCAGATTAACTGTTAAAATACAGGAACTGCAACAGGGGCTCCCCTATTTGATAGCCCATAAAAGTTAAAGCCACTCCCAGGCCCTTGGCTATCGACTTCCTCTTTTTCGAGAAACAAAGGAAAATCTCTTTGGGTGCTCTTGCTGTGCATCAAAAG
>CAYWNB010000149.1:4419-7293 GCA_964459195.1 uncultured Desulfobacula sp. | reverse complement strand
TGCTCCATGTGAATTCTCTCTCCTAAACTGGTCGAGGTCGGCCGGCATCCGAACATAGAGATTTTGACATTCACTGAAGTAGAAACAGTGGAAGGGGAAAAAGGGGATTTTCAGGTAAGTCTTAAAACCCGTCCCCGATACATCATTGAGGAAAAGTGCACGGGGTGTACCACCTGTATGACCTATTGCCCGGTAACATACCCGGACACATTTAATCAGGGGATATCAGACAATAAGGCCGTCCACGTTTTCTTCTCCCAGGCAATTCCCCTGGTGGCCTATATTGATGATTCATGTCTGCGGCTTAAAGACGGTAAATGTGATATCTGCAGCAGTGTCTGCCAGACAGGGGCCATCGATTTTCGGCAAACACCCAAGAAAACCCAGATAAATGTCGGTGCCATCATTCTGTCTTCAGGGATTACGCCCTTTGATCCTTCGGTCAAAGATGAGTATGGCTATAAAATCATGGATAATGTTGTCACCAGCATGGACTATGAACGGCTCCTTTCCTCCACAGGTCCCTATGAAGGAGAGGTCTTAAGGGGGTCGGATAAAAAACATCCCAAAAAAATCGCCTGGATTCAATGCGTGGGGTCCAGACGGGTGACAGAAGGGGATAACAGCTATTGCTCCGGGGTCTGCTGCACCTATACCCAAAAACAGGTGATTTTAACAAAACATCACTACGAAGATGCCGAATGTACCATATTTCACAATGATATTCGATCCTTCGGCAAGGATTTTGAGCGATACTTCCAGAGGGCGGAAGCCTTGCCCGGGGTGGAGTTTATCAGAAGCTATGCCTCCATAGAACGAGAGATCTCGGACAAAAAAAGCGTGGTTGTCAGATATGCCACTCCCGATGACGGGGTTAAACGCGAAGAATTTGATATGGTCGTCCTTTCTGTGGGATTGAATCCGCCCAAGGCCTACAAGGAAATCTCAGAAAAATTTGGTATTGATTTGAACGCCCACGGCTTTTGTGAGACGGATTCGAGCAATCCGATCCAGACCAACCGGCCCGGGATCTTTGTCAGCGGTGCCTTCCAGGGACCCACAGATATACCCGAATCGGTTTTTACTGCCAGCGGCGCCAGTTCCCAAATTGGTGAACTCCTTGACTATCGGCGGGGAAAGCTGACCCGTGAAAGAACCTATCCGATAGAACGGGATGTTTCCGGTGAAGAACCTCGGGTGGGTGTGTTTGTCTGTCATTGCGGGGCAAACATCTCAAGCGTTGTCAATGTCCCCTCCACGGTTGAATATGCCTTAACCCTTCCCAATGTGGTCTACGCAAAAGAACAGATTTTTTCATGTGCCACTAATTCTGCCAAGGAAATAACAGAATTGGTCCAGGAAAAAGGGCTCAACCGGGTGGTCATAGCCGCCTGTTCTCCTCGAACCCTTGAACCCTTGTTCAGGGATACCCTCAGGGAAGCGGGGTTGAATCAATATTACCTGGAGATGGCCAATATCAGGGAGCATTGCTCCTGGGTCCATACCAAGCAAAAGGATGAGGCCACCCAAAAGGCAAAGGATATTGTAAGGATGTCTGTGGCCAGGGCCAGCCATTTGAAACCCTTACAGGAATTTGATCTGCCGGTAAACAAGGCGGCTCTTGTGGTGGGGGGCGGTATCGCCGGTATGACCTGTGCCCTGTCCATTGCAAACCAGGGCCATGAGGTTTATCTGGTGGAAAAGGCCAAAGATTTAGGGGGCATGGCCAGAAGAATACATTCCACCCTGGAAGGGTTGGATGTTCAAACCTACCTGGACGACCTGATACACAAGGTGTATCAAAACACATTGATTCATGTTTCCCATCGAGCAAAGATCACCGATGTTGCAGGGTATTTGGGCAATTTTATCACCACCCTGGTGAGTGAAAATAAAACAAAGGTCATCAAACATGGTGCTTCGGTTCTGGCCATTGGTGCGGATGTGTATACCCCAAAAGAATACCTTTACGGGGAAAATGACAAGGTCTTTACCCACATCGATCTGGGGGGAGAAATTGCCAAGGGAAATGAAACCATCCTCAATGCCGAGAGTCTGGTGATGATTCAATGTGTGGGCTGTCGAAATGAAGAGAATAATTATTGTTCACGGGTTTGCTGCAGTCATGCCGTAAAAAATGCCTTGGAGCTGAAAGAAAAAAACCCCGAGATGCGGATCTATGTTCTTTTCAGGGATATGCGAACCTATGGGTTTCGGGAAGATGCTTACAGACAGGCTTCTGAACTCGGGGTTCAGTTCATCCGGTATACGCCTGAAGATCCACCGGTTGTGGAAGCGGTAAAAGAGGGGGGCAAAGAGATGATACGGGTCACCGTTGCCGACCCGATCCTGGGCCAGCGCCTTGAATTGGACGCCGACATTCTTTCCCTGGCTGCGGCGGTTATTCCTGCAGCATCAACCCATGAAATAGCCAAACATTTCAAGGTCACCCTGAGCCCGGATGAATTTTTTAAGGAAGCCCATGTGAAATTAAAGCCCGTTGAATTTGCCACGGACGGTGTGTTTCTTTGCGGAACAGCCCATTATCCCAAACATATACCTGAATCCATTAACCAGGCCTATGGTGCGGCAGGCAGGGTTTTAACCCTTTTATCAAGGGATACGGTGGTGGCTTCTGGATCTGTGGCAATCGTAAATGAATATGACTGTGTTTCCTGTGGCGCCTGTATTAGCTCTTGTACCTATGGTGCCATCGAGTTTCGGGATACACCAAAGGGCAAAAAAGCCTTTGTGAACCCGATCCTTTGCAAAGGAGACGGGTTGTGCAATGCAAAATGTCCTACATCCGCCATTGTGTTAAAACATTTTACCGATGATGCCTTGTTCAACCAGATTGATGCGGCCATTACAAAT
>CAYWNB010000149.1:0-4319 GCA_964459195.1 uncultured Desulfobacula sp. | reverse complement strand
AATGAGTGCAGCTATTGAATTTAAACCGAAATTAATAGGGTTCGTCTGTCATTGGTGAGCCTATGGCGCGGCTGACCTGGCTGGAGTTTCCAGACTACAATATGCAAGTGAAATGAGGCTTATTCGGGTGATGTGTTCGGGCAGAGTGGACCTGGAATTTATCCTCAGGGCCTTTGCAAATGGACAAGACGGCGTGTTTATCGGCGGCTGCAAGCTAGATGAATGTAATTATGTGACCCACGGCAATTATGATGCCCTGGCCAATACCTACATTGCAAAGCGAATATTGAAACACATCGGCCTGAACCCTGACCGGCTGAGAACCAGCTTTATGTCCGGGGCGGATGGCAATCTTCTGGCAGACTATACCGATGAGTTTACCCAGCAGATAAAAGAGCTGGGACCCCTTGGCAGCAGTGAAGGAATGGACGCCGAAACGGTGAAATTCAAGCTGGATGCTGCCAGGAAACTGGTTCCTTTCTTAAGACTTGCGGAAAGGGAGCGATTTCGGGTGCCGGTGAAAGCAGAGGATGCCTATATTGAGTTTTTTGAAAGCGACAAGATGAATAAGCTGTTTGATGAGATATTCGGGGATAAGCTTGCCATCAGCCAGATTATGATGTTGCTGGGAGAAAAGCCGCTTCCCACCAGTGACATCGCCCAAAAGTTGGGCCTGAACCCATCGGATGTGTCCAGACACATGATCAGTTCATCCCGGCACGGATTGGTGAGGTATGATACAACCTGCAATTGCTACGCATTGGCGTAAAGGATAATATTAGGAAAACGGCTATGGATACTTGTACAAAATTGAGTAAAACTGACCCGCCCGTTGACCCGCAAATTAATCAGCAGGTTGGCCAGCAGAGTGACCGGAAAATTGACCAGCAGCTCGAAAAGCTCGTTGATCGGGTCATTGACAAACATAAGGGGGAAGCAAGCGCGTTGCTTCAAGTCCTGTTGGACATTCAGAGTGAAAATTCCTGGCTTCCCAAGCAAGCATTGGGCAGGGTCAGTGAACGCCTGGAAGTCCCCTTGAATCGCATTCAGCATATTGTCACCTTTTATAAAGCCTTTAGTCTGGTCCCCAAGGGACGTCATAAGGTTCACATTTGTGTGGGGACGGCCTGCCATGTCCGGGGGGCGACCCGTATCTTAGACACGGTGGAGGAAGCAATCGGGATTAAACCGGGTGAAACAGATCTGGAGTTGAAATTCAGCCTGGAAACTGTTAATTGTCTTGGCTGCTGTGCCCTGGGGCCTGTGATGGAAGTTGACGGCAAAGTCCACGGTAAAATGTCACCGGTTAAAGCGTCTGAAGTGTTAAAAATTTATGAGTAGGGGAAAATTATGCCGCGGTTAAATACGCCTGAAGAATTAGAGGGTTTCAGACAGGAACTAGTGTCCAAAAGAGACCCAAACAAGCCTTGTATCTCCATTTGTGCCGGGGCCGGTTGTATCGCTTCCGGGGCCGCTGAAGTCATAGAAGCCTTTAAAGCTGAGATCGAAAGCCAGGGATTAGCAGCAAAGGTGGACACCAAGGGAACCGGGTGCCCGGGATTTTGTGAGCAGGGGCCGGTTGTGGTCATCTATCCTGAAGAGATTTGTTATCTTGGGGTGACCGCCAAGGATGTTCCCGAGATTGTTTCCGAGACCATCAAGGAGAATAAAATTGTTGAGCGGCTTTTTTTTAAGGATCCTGTGACCGGTGTCCGGGCTGTCCATGAATATGATATCTCCTTTTATAAAGCCCAGGAACGGACCGTTCTTTGCAATAATATCAAGATTGATTCCAAGAGTATTGATGACTACCTGGCCCTTGGCGGATATACTGCCCTGGCCAAAGCACTGTCCCAGATGACAGATGTTGAGGTGCTCGAGGAAGTTAAACGCTCAAATTTAAGGGGCCGCGGCGGGGCCGGTTTTCCTGCAGGTCGGAAATGGGAAGGCTCAAGGAATGCGGATGAACCCATCAAATATGTCATTGTCAATGCCGATGAGGGGGATCCCGGGGCCTTTATGGACAGGGCGCTTCTGGAAGGAAATCCCCATTCAATTTTGGAAGGGCTCATCCTGGGCGGATATGCCATTGCCTCCCATGAAGGGTATTTTTATGTTCGTCAGGAATACCCCCTGGCCGTGGAGAATATTAATCTTGCCATAAAACAGGCCGAAAGCTACGGCCTTCTGGGGGAAAATATTCTGGGGTCCGGGTTTGATTTTAAGGTGATGGTTCACCAGGGGGCAGGGGCCTTTGTTTGCGGTGAATCAACGGCTTTGATGACCTCATTGGAAGGCAGAGCCGGAGAACCCAGACCCAAGTACACAAGATCCAACATCAAGGGCCTTTGGAACAGACCCTCTGTGTTGAACAATGTTGAAACCTGGGCCAATGTTCCCCATATCATTAATCGCGGGGCGGACTGGTTTAATACGGTGGGAACCGATTCCAGCAAGGGAACCAAGATCTTCTCCCTGGTGGGTAAGATCACCAATACCGGTCTTGTGGAAGTGCCCATGGGCATGACCCTCAGAGATATTATCTATAAAATCGGCGGTGGCATCCCGGATGGCAAAAAGTTTAAAGCCGTACAGACAGGGGGACCTTCCGGCGGATGTATTCCCGAAGACCAACTGGATTTACAGGTGGGGTTTGATGAACTGACCCAGGCTGGTTCCATGATGGGCTCCGGCGGGATGATCGTATTGGATGAAGACACCTGTATGGTGGATGTTGCCCGGTATTTTATCCATTTTCTCACGGATGAATCCTGCGGTAAATGTGTGCCCTGCCGCGAAGGGTTGCGGCAGATGGACAGGATTTTGACCAATATTACCCAAGGAAGGGGAAAAGAAGGGGACATAGAACTTTTAGAGGAACTTTCCGAGACAGCGGTTGAAGCATCCCTTTGCGCCCTTGGTAAAAGTGCGCCAAATCCTTTTTTAAGCACCCTGCGCTATTTTCGAGAGGAGTATGAAGCCCATATTCGGGAGAAACGATGTCCTGCCTTGGCCTGTAAAGCGCTGATCTCCTTTTATATTGATCCTGACAAGTGCCTGGCCTGCGGGATATGCCGTAAGAAATGTCCTGCCGGTGCCATTGATGGGGACAAGAAAATCATCCATATCATTGACCAGGAACTTTGCACCAATTGCGGTACCTGCTTTGAAGTCTGTCCCGCAAAATTTGGTGCCGTGACCAAGATCTCAGGTGTGCCGGTTCCGGCTCCCCTTGCCCAGGAAAAAAGAATGATCATCAAAAAAGCCCCCAAAGAAAGCCCTAAAAAAAATCAGGGGAAAGCAGGTAAAAATGAGTGAAGTCCAATTTGAGATTGATGGGAAACGAGTGAAATCCGCCAAAGGCGCGACCCTCCTTGAGGCAGCCCGGGCAGAGGGGATTTACATCCCCTCCCTGTGCCACCACGAAAAACTTGAGCCCTTTGGGGGATGCCGGCTGTGCATCGTGGAAGTTGAAGAACGGGGATGGACAAAAATGGTTGTTTCCTGTGTTTATCCGGTGGCAGAAAATATAAAGGTCACAACACGGTCGGAAAAAATAGATAGAATCCGGAAAACCATCATAGAACTTCTCATGGCCCACGCCCCCGAGGCTCCGGAATTGGTTAAACTTGCCGAAGAATATGGTGCCGATCGAGACCGGTATGAACAAGATACCTCCTTTTGTATCCATTGCGGTCTGTGTGTCAGATATTGCAATGAGGTGAAGGGCAAGAACGCCATTGGGTTTGTTGACAGAGGCATCAACAAAGAGATCAGTTTTATTCCTGAGATAGCGGCTGTTGAGTGCAATGACTGTAAGGAATGTTTTCCCCTTTGCCCGACATCCTATCTCCAGGCCGCCTTTGTTTTAGCCCAGGCCCTTTCATTTCCACCATCTAAACCAGGAACAGGAGAATAAAAACAATTGAGCCCGGGAAAACAAACAAGCTTTTATCAATCCTTTTGGTGTAAAGAGGGGAGCTGTACAAAAGATTCCCTTGAACTGATCGGAGAAGAACCCTTTTTGATCCGCATCGAGGACAATCCCTATTCAGTGGTGATGAGAACCCCGGGCGATGAGCTGGTTCACGCAACCGGGTTTTGTCTTGGAGAGGGCATTATCGATAGTCTCGATGATATCAAGACCATTGGATATGACCGGGAAATGGATGCCAATGTGGTGGACGTCTGGCTGACCCCCGAGCGGCGAAAAAAGATTCCCCATCTTCTAAAAAGAAAGAGTTACGTCAGCCAGACCAGTTGCGGTATCTGCGGAAAAAAAATGATCGAAGACTTAAACCAGATATTAACACCGGCCC
>CAYWNB010000148.1:0-7460 GCA_964459195.1 uncultured Desulfobacula sp. | reverse complement strand
GCGATGCATTTGCTTCAATCCGGTGTTGATTTGATCTACATCCGTGATTTTTTAGTCCATGTTAACTGTTCTACGACGGAAATTTATGCCAGGGCAGATAGTGAAATGAAGCGAAAAGCAATTGAGAAAGTTTATACCACATTCATTTATAACTGTTTTCATAGCTTTTTGGGTACCGCTTTTATCCATATGAGTTGTAGCTTTTTGAACTGTGTTTAAAGATCCTGTGGCATTGGGAAACAATAGTTGGGGATGACGATGTTTTCTCCAAAGCTCACGCAAGATCCGGTAGTGGTACCAGCCGATCTTTATGACCTTTTCCACGACGAAATTGAACACGTTTTCGGCTTGCATCAATGTCACCAACCTGAAGTGACAAGGTTTCTTCTAAACGAAACCCCATTGAATAGGTGGTTAAAATAAAAACACGATACCGCAGTTTGCATGTTGTAGCAATGAGGTTTTCGATCTCAACGGGAGTAAAAATATCAGAAATCGTCTTGACTTGTGGCGGCTTCGTCCAACAACAATCAGGGTGTATTATATTGAACATCATTGGTAAATCTTTTCAGGGGTAAATCTTTTCAGGTAAGCTTGTTTTTTAGACTCATAGGCTTGAATTCGATCATTGAGAGCCAATGCCTTTTGATTAAACGACTTCATGGCGGCCTTATTTTTGATCTTTTTCCGTTCCATGGCCAACTCATCCCGTTCCTTGTTCAACAGATCGAATTCAAGGTCAAGTGATTCCTTCAAGGCTTTGAATTCTTGATAGGCCATTTTTTCATCGGTCCCGGATTTGTCCAAAAAACTGGAAACATCTTCATCTATTGGTGCTTGCTTTTCCGGGTCAAAATTTTTATTTGTTCCCTGTTTTTCACTGACAAAGGTTTTAATATCAACCCGCTGTTTTTCTGAGACTTTTGAAAGATCATCCGTATAGGAAACAACACCGTTTTCATCCACATAACGAAAATATTCTCCATGAACCGGTGCAATACTCACCAGGACAAAAACGGCACAAAGACAAAAAAACCACCGCATATCGCCTCCTCTAAACAAACCAAGACATTTCTTAATTTCAGCATATGAAAAAAGAGTATCAAAAGCCATTGTTTTACTCCAATTTATACAATGCTGTTATTTCATTATTTTTGTTTTTCAAGTATCCGACCATATTTCCTTTGCGAAATTGATTTTTGCTGCTGACTTTGCCCTGTTTCGTATAAAACAATACCGCAACCGCAAACTTTCGAAGCCTGTCCCCCACAACAATTTCCATTCCGTCAACCCGGTCGATACGCCCTTTCCCGTCAAAGACCCTTGGAACAATTGTGACGTCCGGCTCAATGGCCGGCACCGGTAAGATTTCAAGAAGTTTAACCGGCTGTTCCTGGGCCCATGCACCCGATACCCCAGGGACCATGCCTGCCAGCCACGCCAAAGAAAGCAACGCGACCAGACATTGGTTTATGCTGCGTTTTTTTTTATTCAAATTCATGTCATCCCCCTTGGTGTATCAACGCCCCACCATCCAAATCATTATTCAATCTGCCGCCAATAAAACACCCCCCGTTTCTCTGCTGTTTCCCTGACAATGGGAATGGAGCCCGAGGTGGAACTAAAATACTTGGCTTCAATATCCGGTCCGGTCGTTCGTGGTATGGTTACAATAACCGGACGAAACAACCGCCCGGGAATATAAAGCCCTGTTGGCGGAACCAAATTCGGGTCCTCAGGCGTGCCGATGTTTATCAGGTCATCATCATTAATGAGACCGTCATTGTTTATATCAAACTGGGCTTGTGAAAGCCTTGCGCCTGAGCAGGCATTGAGTTCATGAACAATGGAACTGCCCCCGGCAGAACAAGGCGTATCCCTGTTGGGCCTGAAGGTAATGGCAATGACATTTCCGGACCGAATAATGATATCGGATATGATCCGTTCATGGCCTTCATCACCTTGATTTATGGGTAGATCAAAGTACCAGCCAGCATCTACCAGAGTGCCGGCAGTGGCAGTTCCCGGATTTGGCTGCTGCCCGGTCACATCGTCCACTGTCTCCCAGTTGGCGGTATTGTCGCTGAGAGTTCTCAATTCATTTCCGTTTACCGTTCTCCAGTCCACCTGGGTCTGGGCCAACAGCTTAACCGAAGAGGACTGATTGGAAAACCCGGGTCGGTCAAAAACGCCCAGGTACTCGGTGTTGTCTGCATCGTCTCCATAATCCCAGACACCGTAAAGGGTCTGGGAAGCCGGGTCTGTGAAATCAACATCCCCCAGATACCGTCCCGTGCCAAAAATCACCATGTACCCGTCTTTTGAGCAATGGCGCATGACATCCGGCTTGGAGGTGATGGGTTGGGAAAAACCGCTGGCATCCTTTGCCTGGAAAAGGGGCATGGGGATTATACCATTTTTATAGGCGATCTCCCAATCGCTGCTGGAACTGCCGGTAAAATCAAACTTCCATAAATTCCCCTTTAAATCTCCTGCATAGACATAATCCATCCTCAAATCACCGTCCACATCAATGGGAACAGGGGTTGACAGGCCATTGCAGGAATTAACCCCCGTATCAATGGTTTTAATCAATTCACCGGTGGTGGCATTGAGCACCATCAGCATGGAATGTCCATTGGCACTGTTATATCCATTGCCGAATATCACCACCCATCCATTTCCCGAAATGTTATCATCATTAGTCCGAACCAAAAAAGCTTTGCTGAAACTGTATCCCAGATCATTCAGCTCGGCTGCAGGGGTATTGGCCTTGGGATACTCCCATTTCACCCAGGTACTGGTATTGGCTTCTGTATTGGTTGCAGGAGACGTGATGTCCAGCATATAATAGCCCTGCCCTCCCTTGCCGAGTCCGCCGACAAGATAGGTATTGCTCCCGATCTTGCTGGAAGTGGGGGTCAGATCCACGAAAAATTTATGGGCATAACTGGTTTCGGTAAGCCGCTTTAAATTATGGAATACCAGGTTGGGCACATAGGCAAACAGCTCAGCACCTGTATTGGCATCAAAGGCATGGGCCATGCCGTCATTGCCTCCCACATACAGCACATTATTTTCATAAAGGGGTGCTGAATTGACAATGTCCCCCAGGCTGGAGAATCTATTTCTGAAACCACCATTATTTTGCACTTCCAGGGAAAAATCACCCCTCAAATAGTTGACCTCATCTTCAGTAACCAATGCCTGTTGGTCCACACTGAGGCTGTCATACATAAAGGGTATGCCCTCTGATCCGTTGAAGGTGGCGATATTACGGCCGACATTCCAATCCTGGTCTTCCAGCATTTCCGCTGCCGACCAAACCACTGTATCCCGGATTACTTCCCCGCTGGTCTGGTTGATGGCATAGGCTTTTACATCCCCCACCCATCCGTCGGAAGAATAACTGGATTGAAATATTCGGGTCCCAGCCTGTAGTTCCTCACCGTTAACAGAGACAGAGGCATCGGACACCGTTCTGGAATCAATGTTCTGCATAACGGATATCAGCGAATCAACCAGCTCCTTGGGGTTGGAAGCATTTAAAAAACTGCCTCTCCCATTGACACTGGCATGCCACATGTCATCGATCTTTTCCTGGTCCCCGTCCGTCGGGTCAGGCCAGGTGGGATACACCCGGTTGGCAGGGTCGGTATTGTACAGATCAAAATTTGCAGGGTCCAGTGTGCCGTTCACCCCAAAAGAAACCGTATAGGTAATCATATGCTGGTAGGTGGCAGCGTCAATAAAACTGCTGGGCACCATATTGGCAATGGTATTTGCCAGGTCTTCCTTAGAGTATTTCATTGCCACATCAGCCAGGGTATTTGAATAGGTATCTGCAAAGGGCACCCCTTCAGTTCCATCCTGATTTCCCACGACCGGGCTGCTGCCGTTATAGAATCCATCGGTCATCAATATAGCAAAACTCTGCTGACACCCCCCCCCGTCGGCTTCACTGGCATAGGGCGAGTTGCCCAGACCACCGGTTTTACCGTCATCCTTGTCATAGTAGCGCCCCACATTTTTAAGCGCCAACCGCAAGGGCGTGCCGCCGCTGGAGTTATAATCGTCATAAAGGCTGGTCAGCAAGGTCGCAGAATTATCCACAAAACCACCCGATTCCTGAACTTTCACCTTTTGAACAGCCTGTATCAAACGGTTTTGGATGGACAGGTATCCGATCTGAACCCCCTTCATTAAATTGACAACATTTGCCACGGCTGCTTTGGCAGCATACTCCCGCCTGCGGTAATAGGAAAACCAGTTGGCAAAATTCTGCAGTTCCTCTGTATAAGACCGTGTGATTCCGTCTTCATTTTTCGGAATAATAGTACTGGGCGGAGATGCCACAAGGGTCACTTCTGAATCATCCACGTGCGGTCCTTCTCCGTTCCAACGATAATATTTTATGGATGATCCTTCAAGGTTCACCAGATAAATCTCATTGGGATCCGCATCATTGCCCGAATCTGTCTCGTCAATCCAGTTGCCGTCTCCATCCGCATCATACCACACATAATAGTGGGCATTTTTGATGGACAAAGACCCATCTGATGTATATTCGCTGGTCAGATTGAGCGTGTTGCTGGAACTCTGGGGATTGGACCTGGCCGATGTGGGAGAGGCATTTGCCTTGTTGGGCCAGGGAAGATAGACAGATGCCGGGTTGTAATACATTTTGTTATAGTCATAAAACTGAGATTTCCATAACCGTCTTTCATCGCCGGATAAGCTGTAGTTGTAGTACCAGTAACCGGAAAACACGTTATCCCCCATGCTGAACACATAGTACTTGTCAGAGAAAACCCCATCACTCTCATTGGTCATCATTTCCCAGTCCATGGAACCGGAATCGTCGAGGATAAACATGACATTGGCAGGTGCGGCTTGAATCTGGCTGCTCAATGGGGTGTCAGCAATGTCCACGCAACTAGTGGGAGACAATGCACTTTTAAAACTGACATGGATGGTATGATCCCCATTCACGGCAGAAAAAGTGTGGGAATCAACCGCTCCCACTGAGGTGCCGTCCACCAGGACATCGTCTACCTGGTACCCAGATGCAGGGGTCATATTAAAAACTTTATCATTGCCCCCAAGTACAGAAACCGCACCGGTGGGAGAAATGATACCATTGCTCCCTGAGCTGGCTGTGATGGTGTAGAGTACAGGAAGAATGGCAAACCTGGCCAAAATGGTATGGTCCAGATTGACATTGGAAAAAGTATAGGAGCTTATCACCCCCTGGGAGACACCGTCCACCAGCACCTCTGAAATTTCATAGGTCAAATCAGGGGTAATGGTAAAGGTCTGGCTCTCTTCAAACAACACTGCCACACTGCCTGCCGGGGAGATGGTTCCCCCGGTGTCGGCACCGGCCGAAATGGTATAGGATTTTTTCTCAAAACTCACGGAAATGGTGTGGTTGGAAACAACATTGGAAAAGGTGTAGGTGGTTATGTCGCCCTGGGAGGCACCGTCCACCAAGACATCTGCTACCTGGTATCCGGTATCTGCAACCATGGTAAAAGTTTGATCATCTCCCTGAGTCACGGTCTGGCTGCCCGAAGGCGAAATACTCCCATGGTCACCGGCCGTTGCCGAAATGATATAGGCGGGAAGGGATCTGAAGGTGACGGAAATCGTATGGTCAGCTGATACATTATTAAAGGTATAACTGGTGACTGCCCCTGCGGAAACACCGTCCACCAGAACCGTGTCAACCGTAACCCCCCCGTCCGGAACAATGGAAAAGCTCTGATCATCTCCATCGGTCACCCGCACGGTGCCGCTGGGGTTGATACTGCCGTTACTCCCGGCAGAGGCGGTAATGGTGTGCGTTACCGTACATGTGTAATTTCCTGTTTGCAATGGTTCCAGGTTCTTGCCCTTACCTCTAATATTTGGAGGGGTGGTACAGGTGTCAACATCCAAGAATTCGATTTTATACCGACTATTCTTATTGACATCATAGTCGGTGTTATGGTCTCTCCATCCGCCTATCTGATTCCAGGAATTTCCATTCTTTTGAGAAATTTTCCATTTGGCACCGGCATCTATTGCGGCTTCCGGTTCAATATGAACTGTCAGTTTTGCAGCATCCGCCTTCCCGGCAAGGCCGGTACAAAACAATGCCAGCAAAACAAACAACATGAATATAAATTTTGTGTTCAAACGGCTGGCAGAAAACTCTTTTGATCCCATTGTCCTCTTATATCTGCCTGTATCCATTCTCCCTCCCCTTTTTTACATCAATGTCAGTTGTTAACCTAAAGTAGTACTTGCAAGAAAGGAGCCCCATTGAAACCACTGAACAAATATCCGGAAAATACAAAACCCGTCTCCTTTGAACAGAACCAATGGCGCAAACGCCAGCAACAAGACCACCCTTTCTATCCAGTCAAAACAATGAAATATGACGCAAAACTAATGATATTTCACCACTGGCACCAAAACAGCTGGAATCCCCCCAAACAAATCCGGTTTCGATCAAAACCGTTTCAAATAACCTATTTCGATCAACTCAGCGCCATTATTTGCCGCTGACCTGCCAAAGACCGCAAACTCATAAAGTCTTGTTGAACCCATATCCAGGGAACTGCCCCCCCTTACTCCCTTTGCAACCGCTGAGTAAGTTGCATTGGCATCAAATTGTGAAGCATCTGAATTATCCGTTGTATCATCGTTTAACCAGTTATGGCCGCTGGTACCAGGAATGAGTTGTGTGGTGTCGCTTTCTCTTTCAAGGCGCACAGCAGCTTCATAGGCACTGGATTCCGCCAAATAAAAATTGATCTGATATATCTGCTCATTTCTGACGATACCCAACTCGGTCGTACTGATATTGGTAGAAGAGATACCAATAATGGTGAGGACAGATAGAACAAGCAAGGCAATTACGATGGCAGATCCTTTTTCATTATTTAATATTGAACAAGGATGGTTCATAAAAACTCCCTTTGTTAAAAACATAAGGTTACACACCGTTTGCTTTAGTAAAAGATAAGGTTCGGAATCTCCCTCTGGAATCGGTTACGGTCACTATAATCTGGACTATGTCGTTAGTGCCGTCTCCATTGATATCAACGGCATTTGTGTCTGGATCCACCACCCACCCAAGGGTATAACCTGGCAAAGCAACTCCGGCATGTGCTCCCTGGGTCAAATCAGCATGATCATATGGCAAAAGCATGAGCAATTCTATTTGATCTGTGGCCTGTACAACTATATCTGTGACCCCCCTTGCAGTAGCATTTCCATTGATCCCAGCTATCTGCATTTTTGCAACGCCCAGTATTCCGACTGAGAAAATGACCATTGCAATAAGAATTTCAATCAGCGTAAAGCCTTTGGAAGATAATCTTGGCATATAACCGGACGAAGAATAGTTCAAACTATCTCTTGCTTTTTCACCTTGAAGAATATTTTTTTTTCTCATCATCACCTTTCCTCTT
>CAYWNB010000147.1:6295-7489 GCA_964459195.1 uncultured Desulfobacula sp. | reverse complement strand
CATACCGGACTATTTGCGGCTAAATTTTCCCTTGAGTTTATAGCGCGGCCCCGGAAAAATAAATTGCCCATCAACTTAAAAATCATCGTTAAGAACAGTGATCACTTCAGCTTTTCTCAAAACCATATTGTCCTGTTTATAAATATACCCATTTTTAACGATTTCAAGAATGGTTTCATTCTCCAACTCAGGATGTTCCCGGGTCTCTATAATCTTACAGTATTCCATTGTTGCTTTGTTCCCGGGGAACTCCATTTGGAAAATGGATGCAGATCTAAAATGCCGAAGTAATTTTCGATGGATAGAAAGAATATTTTTACCCAGCATTTTTGCACTTTTATCAAGCTTGTCTTTTTTAGTTTCAAGATTTTTTTCCAGGGTTGCAAAGGCATCCATGATGTCAAGAAGGTTTAAAAAAGAATCTTTTTCCTTTTTAAAAAATTGTTCCTGGTTTTGGACATTGCTCAATTTCAGCGCCGCTATTGTTTGCTGAAATTCAATTATTTTCTGTTTTAACAGCTCTTTTTCAGTGGTCATGATTTTTTTTCGAAAAGGGTTAAACACCTCAGTTGAGAGCCATCTGATATTTCAAGATCTACCGGGTTTTCTGGGTCTTCCGGGGCTTTCTGGTTTTCATTTATGCGTTGAATCAGCCTTGCTTTTGCATCGGTAAGATCAATAAAGTATAGGA
This sequence comes from uncultured Desulfobacula sp., assembly GCA_964459195.1. Classification (GTDB taxonomy): domain Bacteria; phylum Desulfobacterota; class Desulfobacteria; order Desulfobacterales; family Desulfobacteraceae; genus NBML01. The sequence goes on along the minus strand of CAYWNB010000147.1, from coordinate 6,798 downwards.
ACTCCTGGCAGGCTCTGGTGACAGGATCAAGAAGCATTTTCTGGGCCTGGGCAATTTCTCGGGCAGAATACTTTTTTTCACGCATCCCCAGGGCAGCTGCCTGAATTATGTCCTTGTTCACCGCATGTCTGTTTATATTTAAAACCTTAAAAGGATTCATCCATTAATCTCCTAGGAATTGAAGTTTATTTTTAATTGAATCAATAAGCGGATGATCCGGGTCAACAGTCACGCAAGAACTCAACAGGTCAAGTAGATCAATTTTTTGAGAATGAAGATCCAGACCACTGCTGTTGATCTGCTCAAGAATCTGTTCACCAAATTCAAAATATCTGTCACATACTTCCGGATATGCAGATTGCCTGGCAAGCCTGGCGCCTTTACTCAGTTTGTGTTTGTTCATGGCGTGAAAAAGGATTTCAATTTCTAAATCCACCCTGGTTTGTTCCAGGGTATGAAGTACAAATTCATTGTCCGGAGATATTTTAAGCGCTTTTTCAATG
>CAYWNB010000147.1:0-6195 GCA_964459195.1 uncultured Desulfobacula sp. | reverse complement strand
CAGGGTATGAAGTACAAATTCATTGTCCGGAGATATTTTAAGCGCTTTTTCAATGAAAATCTTCATCTGTTTGTTATTAATTTTTCTGCGATTATGTTTTCTTATGGCAGAATGGGTCATCACAAAAGAAAGCGCCTCGGCAAGGTAATCGGACCGTCGTTCTTTATGGAGAAAGGTTAAAAGTTTCTCATAGGAGATCAATTGGTCACCAACATATTGAAGAATCTTGTCAGAGAATCGTTTCTCAATGGAAGGGACAGATTCAAACAGCTTTGCGGTCAGGGCAAAATATTGAAGATAATTTTTTTCCTGGTTCTCCAGGGCAACCTGCCCAAATTCAAACTGAACAAGTGCTATAACATAATCTGTAAATTCATCCTTTGGGAAGCTTGCTTCAATTGATTCAATCAGACTCATTGCTTTTTTAACCCCATTGGTTCTTAATGCATAGAGAGCTTTCCCGGCATTGGAATAGTACCCCCCGGTTTCCAGATAATGCTCCGGGTCTTTAAAAGAACGCTCGTTGTGTTTAATCAAATCTAAAATGATGTCCGAAAGACCACAAATTGATGCATATTGAGGGGTGATAATCTGATCCAAGACCCGGGATTTTTTCTGAAAAATACCCGACAGATCCTGTAACAATTTTCTTTCAATTGCCAGATAACTTGCTGCAGGGCCGACATTTTTGGAATCCGGATGGCTGTTTATATGTTGTTCGGCAAAGCGAATCAATTGATGTTGAACCTTTTGTCTCTTGTCCGGATTGTCTGAGAATTCTGCTGATATCTCTTTGGAATAGATTGCACTGAGCCAGAAGGTCATCATGGGTTCAAGAAATTTTGCTTGATTTCGGGACAAACTAAAATAGGTCTTGGCATTCAAAGCAAGGATAATCGGGGCAAAGATAATCGGATCAAGGACGGCCGTCATCTGTAAAAGCAATTCCGGGATAGCGGCAAACTTTTCTTGCTCCCACAGACTTTCTATTAAAACCAATTTATAGTAGGAACAAAGGATTTCAAGATGGGGAATCAGCTCTTTACTGCCCAGGGTTATGGCCAGACCGAGAAGGTCCTTTGCCCGATTATGGACATCATTGATATCTTCAACTTTTCCAAGGGTGGGTCCAAGGGTGCGTCCAAGGGTGCGATCGAGGTCTGAGCAGGCAAGGGATAGAACCTGCCTATTCTGCTCGATAAAGGTTTTGTCATGGGTATCCAGTTTTTCCCATAGCTTCAGTGCTTTAATATACTTTCCGGTCTTTGCCAGGGCAAACCCGTAATAATAAAGGGATCGGTCATCTGACAGGTCTGATTTTTCAAACATTTCTGCTGCTTGACCATAACGTTCCACTTTCACAAGGCAAAACGCACTTTTCAAAAGAAACCCGTTGCTGCCCTTTTTTTTCCATGCCTTAACATAAAGCTCAGATGCCGTAAGATAATCACGGGCTGTTTCAGCTTCCTGCGCTTTCGCGTCAATCTTGTGCCGGGTAAGCCTCTGTTGTAACTCTTTAATTTTATCGGTAATCCAGGGTTCTGTTAACCAGGGTTCATTTAATAATTTTTCCGCTTCTTGAAAACAGGCAATCGCTTCGGACAATTGATTGCTGTTGACGGCTTTGTGCCCTTGTTTTACGAAGTCTTTACCTTTAATGGTTCTGGTTTCTTTGCGGCATATTTTAAGTTTTTCGTCAATGTCACTTCTGTTAAGTCTTTTCTGGATCTTTTCAAACTCTTTTTCAGCGAGAAGAAAGTTGCCGGACTTGAACAGCTTTTCGGCCCGTGTCAGGATGGTGTCAATTTTGTTCTTTTTTTTAGCCATTTTTCTACTCCAAAAAAACCCCTATTGTCATTCCTGGTTCCAAAACTGGTTCCAAAGAACTGTCTTCAACAAGACAGTTCTTTGGGTTCAAACAATATCGCTTTATGATGCCTTTTCTCGTATCCCCGGCTCGAACCCTGTATTTCCAGAAAGGTCTGTTTTGTTTATAACCGATTATGGTTTTATAAACGCCGGCAACCCTTGTTTTATCACACATATACCGTATTGAATCCTTGCTTCCGATGCTGTATACGCTTAATTCCGGGTTGTTTTCCATCAATACGGGATAAAATATCCCTGAACCATAAAGATCCCGGGCAATTGTCCAAAGGGTATCCTCCTCCTTTGCCCGGTAGGTTTTAAAACAGGCGCTTTTCTGTTTGTCTTGATTTTCAGAAATTTTAGACATATTTTCTTTTTTCATCAAAATGGGGGTCAGTCTCAGTTCATTCTCTTTTGCCATTCCAACCAGTTTTTCAACCTGTTTTTCCAGGTGATTCATCTGACTTGTGCTGGCTTCCAGAGTTTCAACCCTCCTATTTCGATTCTCGTTAAAGGTAGCGGTCATCTGAACCTTGTGGGACTCTATTTTTTCCACCATGGATTCCATGGCCAAAAACCGGTGGCCAGTATATCCCACAAGGCAGACAAGGATTAATAAAATTCCCCCCAATAAAACCCCACCCCATGGGATCTTGCTTTTGGTTGTCCTGCCGACATCTGACCCTGATCCTTCCTGACCAACGGTTTGGTTAAGGGCTTTGTCAGATGGAACTGATTTGGTGGAATCCGTTGGCAAATCAGGAAGCGCATCCAGAAGTTTAAAACAGATCAAATCTGAATCGCATTGGGGACAGGTATCTTTGTCCCGGGGAATATGCCCGAAATGACACACAGGGCAGATCATTTCAGAATTCATCTATCGGGTAATACCTTTTTGAATCGTTCCTGTTTCAAAATCATATTGATTGATCACCTTTTCCACCTCAGGCATTATCTCGTCAAGGATAGCATCCACCCGCTCAACGTTTTCCTTTACCACTGCCTCCATAGTGTTTGAAACAGCAGCATAGAATTTAGGCGCTTTGGAGGGGTCATGTTCATCACACAATCCGCCTGCCTTGTTGAGGCGCATGAGAACATCGACCAATGGGAACTTGTTAAGGAATTGATCCAGATCGTCATAGGCAGCCATATTCTTTTCATAGGTTCCATCAAGATTCATCCGTTTAAGATGTTCAATCTTTTTTTGAAACAAAGACATCTCTTTTGCCGACAAGGTCATGGGAAAATTTTCAATAACTGCCTGTGCATAGTATATTAACGCATAACAGTCCACATCTTCTTCTGCCAGCCGCTTTGTCTTGTCCATTTTCATTTGTGCAAGGGCGTAAACAGACTCGATTACCTCACCGGTCTTTTTATCAATCACCCCATGGATATCTTGTATAACGGGAATGATTCGTTTTGTCATATCATCAATGGTATAGGTGCTGTATCCTTTTTCATTGGCCTCATTAATCATCTCTTCCAGAGTGTTGAATAGTTTTTCATCCGCTTTTCCCCGGGATAAGGTCTTGCTCAATTCAACCTTGGGCAGTTCTTTGAGCGATGCGGCCACCTCGACAAGATTATTTTCATCAATCTTCAGGGTCACATTGATACTGAACGGCAATTCCCGGGTCTCCTCGGAATGTTCCGTCCAATAATCATCCATGGCGTTATTATCAATGCCCAGCCAGAAATCGCCAATGGATTCTTCCTTATCAGTGACAATATTAAAAAATTTCATGTGAACCAATTTTTGGTCCACATGAACCAGCTTAAAACCTTCTGTCTGTTCACAGGGAAGAGGGGTATTTTTTTCAATCAATAGATATTTATCGCCATTTTCAAGGACAACATAATAATCATGGGCAGCTGAATGAACAATATCAAACACCCCCTGATCGATGGTGTGCTTTTCCAGATCAAAGCCGCATTTGCTGCAAACCAGGTCTGATTGGGAAACCGTGTTCCCGCACTCGATGCACTCATAGGTGTCGGAAAGCCGATGACTTAAGATGGCAGCTCCTTCAGCAACGGCTAACATGGGCCGTTCATGAACCAGCACCTTATCCGGTCCGAATATCTCTTCCACTGCCTTAATAATGCAAGGGATCTTCGAACTTCCACCGACAAGCAATACCTGATCTATCAGATCCGGTGTAAAATAAATATCCTCAAGCAGCTTTTGAGTCAGTGCTACAGCATTTTCAACCACGGGCTGGATCATCTTTTCAAACTGTTTTCTTGTCAGGGTGACATCCACGTCCAGAAGGTCACCATCAGTGTCCTTTAAAAGCCCTAGGATTTCAATATAGGCTTCTTCCTGATCACTTAAATTGATTTTTGCCTGCTCCACAGCAGCCTTCAGCTCCCCTAAAAAGCGATTTTTCACTCCGGCTTCCTGAAGGTCTATTATCGGGTCGATATCTTCAATATCATATTCTTGTGCCGTCTCCTTGAGGACAAAACTTTCAATTTTGCGGTCAATATCTTCTCCGCCAAGCCACATATTGCCCCCCTTGCCCTGTTCAATAAACTGCCCCCCACTAATGGTAAGCACAGACAAATCAAAGGTCCCGCCTCCAAAGTCAAACACCATGATTGTTTTGGCTTCATCCTCTTTTACCTGATCAACGCCAAACGAGATGGCAGCTGCCGTAGGTTCAGGAAGCAGCCGCTGCACTTTCATACCGGCAAGAGAGGCTGCCGTTCTCGTCGCATGCTTTTGCTTGTCATTAAAATAAGCAGGCACGGTAATCACGGCATATTCAACACTGTCTTGCAAAAATCCTTCAGCGTCCTTGTGTATTTTTTTTAAAATTTTAGATGAAATCTGTTCCGGGGTATATTCTTTTTTATTTAAAAGGATCACCAGACTGTTTTCAGTCCCCCTGGACTGGCAGGTAATGGTCATGGACTGCCGATGATCGGATACAATTTTTTGGACCTCGGGGTTGGAAAAGCTTCTTCCCATTAAGCGCTTAACTGCGGTCACTGTGTTTGCTGGTTCCTGTTTGATCCATTCCAGGGCATGCTTTCCAACAATAAATTCCTCTTGGTTAATCAAGCCCAATAATTTCTTTTTTTTAACACTGACACATGAAGGTGTAATCTGATCCCCTTCACTATTTTTTATAATTTCAACATTCACCTTCTTAATGGATGCAACTGAATTAGTTGTCCCCAAATCTATTCCAATGGATTTTGGCATGATTTTTTCCTTAATTGTGTATCGTAAAAATTTTTTATAATTATCAAAATCCAATCTAAATTGCAATTTTTTTAAATATTCCGATTGGCACTTTTCAACTTGATTTATGCCATACACAAGCGTAGATTATCTAACCATGCGTATTTATGCGGTGGCCGACATACATGGAAAAACAGAATACATTGAGACACTCTCCCGGGTCTCAAGAGAATTCGAACCAGACGTGATTGTTATTGCCGGGGATATAACCGGTTATTTTCGATGGCAATCAACCATAGACCAGTTAGATAAAATAGGGCAACCGGGTGAAAAGAGCAGACTGCCTATTCTCTGCATCCGGGGGAATTCAGATTTTAAACGAATGGAACCCAGCCTTGCAAAAACCAAAAATTTAACCCTTCTGGGCACATCCCCCCACATAGTTCAAGGCGTTCCTTTCATGGGAACAAACGGCTGCATCCCCCTGCCCTTTGCCTCAAGGGTCTGTCTGGGGGAAAACAAACTCTTCAAAACCCTTTTGCCCCACATGGACAAGAAAACCATTCTGGTGGCCCATCCGCCGCCAAGGGGCATTTGTGACAAGGTGGGCAATCGATTCAGTGCAGGCAGTCAAAATCTATTGGACTTTATTAAAGCAACACACCCCGCCATGGTCCTGTGCGGTCATATACATGAACAGGCCGGCATGGATTTTGTGCCTAATTGTATACCCGGCACCCTGGTTGTAAACTGTGCCATGAATAAAGACCACCACGGTGCCATCATTGACCTTCAACGAGACACCCCGCCCCGGGTAAATTTCTTGCAACCCTGAAATGAGGATGGTATGGAAACCCATACCATGGTGCGGAGTCCCCATATAATGGAAATGATCCCCATTGATATTAATATTGATATAACTATTCATATAAAAAAAAGTAAAGGAAAGATCCCATGTGTGAATCAAATGTATATCTCAAAGAAAATGATGTGGAAAAACTAATAATGGAAAATGTGGCTGCCATTACACCGGCCAGTAAAGACGTTTTTATTTTGAAAGGCCTTCTGGGCGAACGTATGGAAATCAGAGGTGTTATCGAAGATATTAACCTCATGGCGCATAAAATAAT
>CAYWNB010000146.1:2009-7495 GCA_964459195.1 uncultured Desulfobacula sp. | reverse complement strand
GTTCAAGCTTTCCTTTAAATTATGCCTATACCTTTATCATTGGATCATCTGCTCTCTTAATTGCCTCACTGGGATTCTGGAATCTCAAAGAAACAGAACCCTCTGTATTAAAAATAAATGGGTTTAAAAATTTTATCCAGGTATTGAAATCTGAATTTAAAACCAATCCCAAACTTTCCTATTTCCTCGGTTTTTTAAATACACAGGGCATTGCAATTTCTTTTCTTCCTTTTTTAACCCTGTACGCCAAAGAAAAATTTCAAACACAAAGCAATGACATTGCTATGTTCCTGGTGTTTAAAGTATTGGGCATTGTGCTGGTGAGTTTTTTAATTTTATTCTGGTCAAAAAAAATAAAATACAAATGGATGCTTTATGGCAATGTGATATTATCATTGTCCATGGTCCTCGGTACACTTTTCATTGGTGAAGCTGGCCATATAAAATATATTTTTATTTCAGGCGGGATTGTTTATTCAATTTTTTCCATAACCATGAATGGTGTTTTACTGGAAGTCTCTGGAAAGGAAAATAGGGCTATTTACACAGGATTCGCAGGAGCAGGGAGTATTCTTCCTGCCATATTTCCCCTTACGGCTGGATATCTGATTAAAACCTTTGGGTTTCAAAATTTCTTCCTGCTTTACATTGTCATTATTACATGTTCTGTTTTTTTTATATATAAACTGAATTGTAAAAAATGAGTCTACACTTTTTTTTCATATTAAGGGTATTGACGATCATGGTAACGTTACTTATACTGAACAGGTAACCCATTATTATTTTTGGCTTTGAAAGGAATTAAAATGGAAACCCATGAATTATGGAATGTTCACTTTTTAAATCAGATTCTTGACACCATGGCTGAAGGCCTGTTTACCCTTGATGACAATGGAATTATAACCTCCTGGAACAAGTCCATGGAAAAAATAAGCGGCTATCCTGCCCAGGAAGCCGTAGGGAAAGGATGCAGCCTGCTGCAATGCAGTCGCTGTTTCGGAGAAAACTGTCCTGCTGATATAAAAAAGTGTGGTGTGATCCGGCATGGAAAAACCGAAGTCAAGGAATGCTTTATCCGGCACAGGGACGGTCATGACATTGCCGTGATAAAAAATGCCAGGCTGTCCAGGGATGAGGATGGCACGGTACTCGGGATTGTAGAGACGATTACGGATTTAACCGAGCTTAAAAAAATAAAAAAGACGGCTGAACGAGCCCAGAAACAGCTGAAAAATGTTTATCGGCTTGGCAATATTATCGGGAAAAGCACCGCCATGCAGAATGTGTTTGATGCCATCCGGGCTGCTGCCAACAGCCAGGCCAATATTCTGATACAAGGGGAAAGCGGAACCGGAAAGGAATTGGTTGCATCTGCCATCCATTATAACTCTGCCAATGCTGAAAGTCCCATGATAACCGTTAATTGTTCAGCTCTTTCCGAGGGTCTGCTTGAAAGTGAATTGTTCGGCCATGTAAAAGGGGCCTTTACCGGTGCCCACAGGGATCGAAAAGGGAGATTTGAGGAGGCGGATACGGGCACCATTTTTTTAGATGAGATTGGTGAGCTGACACCCTATATGCAGGTGAAACTGCTCCGGGTTCTTCAGGCGAGAGAAATCGAAAGGGTGGGGGACTCAAAGAAAATAAAGATTGATATCAGAATTATTGCCGCCACCCATAAAAATTTGTATGACCTTACCTCCCAGGGTAAATTTCGTGAAGATCTTTTTTACAGGCTCAAAGTATTTCCCATAAATGTCCCGCCCTTGAGAAAACGACGGGAGGATATCCCCTTGCTGGTTCAGCATTTTATCCAAAAAGGGAATAAACGGGAACATAAAAAAATTACCCATGTGAATGCACAGGGGATGAAAAGGATAATGGAGCATTCCTGGCCGGGAAATATCAGGGAGCTTGAAAACGCCATTGAACATGGGTTTGTTATCTGTGATTCCGATCAAATTTTAGTAACGGATCTGCCCGTGGAAATCAGAGAAGCCCAATTAAATCCAACTGATGTTAGATTAAACCCGCAAAAAAATGCGGTCCTGGAAAGAAATTACCAAATTTCTTCTTTAACCAAAGAATCCTTGATTCAATTGCTGGACGATTGTGGGTGGAATAAAGCAGAGGTTGGAAGACAGATTAATAAAAGCAGAACTGCCGTCTGGAAGTATATGAAAAAGTGGGACATCCCATTGCAAAAATCATAAAACAGATTCATAAAAAAGGGTTTGCCGGGAAAACAGACTGTCTGTTTTCCCGGCAACTTATTTCATCTGCGGTCCTTTTAAGTGATGGTCAACCTAAATTATTCCTGTACCTTGTTAAGGCAAATTCCAAGCGCTTTTGCAACACCCTTACCATAATCTGGGTCCGCTTTTGTACAGTTTTTGATATGGCGGATTTTAATTTCTTCGGGCGCATCCCCCATTGCGCGACCCGTATTGCCGAAAAGCGCTTGCTGCTGATCCGCATTCATACCTCGAAAAAGGTTGCCGGGCTGGCTGTAATAATCGTCATTGTCCTCACGGTGGTTCCATTGATCAGCTGCACCTTCAAGATCCAGGGGTGGTTCTCTAAATTCAGGCTGCTCCTGCCATTCTCCATAGGAGTTTGGCTCATAGCCAAGGATGCCGCCGTGGTTACCATCCACCCGCATGGCACCATCCCGGTGATAGCTGTGAACCGGGCATCGGGCACGGTTGACCGGAATAAGGTGATGATTGACGCCAAGCCGGTACCGCTGGGTATCTCCATATGAGAAGAGACGGCCCTGGAGCATTTTATCGGGGGAAAATCCAATTCCCGGGACAATATTGGTCGGATTAAATGCAGATTGCTCCACCTCAGCAAAATAATTTTCAGGATTCTTGTTTAGTTCAAGAACACCTACATCAATGAGGGGATAATCTGCATGGGGCCAGACTTTGGTCAAGTCAAAGGGATTAAAGGGAAATTTTGATGCATCCTTTTCCGGTACTACCTGGATTTTCAAATCCCATTTTGGGAAATCACCCTTTTCGATGGTTTCTAACAGATCACGCTGGTTACTTTCCCGGTCTTTTGCCACAATGGCTTCAGCCTCCCCATCGGTGAGGCATTTGATTCCCTGTTGTGTTTTAAAATGAAATTTAACCCAGAATCTTTCATTGTCGGCATTAATCAAGCTGTAAGTATGACTGCCATAGGCATTCATGTGGCGATATGACAAGGGGATTCCCCTTTCACTCATGGTGATGGTTACCTGGTGAAGCGATTCCGGAAGAGATGTCCAGAAATCCCAGTTATTTTTTGCGCTTCTCATATTAGTTCTTGGATCCCGTTTTACCGCATGATTAAGATCCGGGAATTTTTTGGGATCTTTTAAAAAAAATACAGGGGTGTTGTTGCCCACCAGGTCCCAGTTTCCCTCTTGGGTGTAAAACTTCATGGCAACCCCGCGAATATCCCTTTCTGCATCAGCAGCACCCCGTTCTCCTGCCACAGTGGAAAATCGAAGGAACATCTCTATTTTTTTTCCTATTTCAGAAAAAATATTGGCCCTTGTATACGGGGTGATGTCATGGGTAACGGTGAAGGTCCCATAGGCGCCGGACCCCTTTGCATGCATCCGGCGCTCGGGGATTACTTCCCGGTCAAAATGAGCCATTTTCTCTAAGAACCAGGCATCCTGCAATAATTGTGGTCCTCGAGGTCCAGCTGTCATTGAATTTTGATTGTCAGCGATGGGTGCGCCGGCATTGTTTGTTAATTTTTTCTTTTCAGACATGGAACACTCCTTTTTGAGATTTTTAGGATGTTAGATATCATTTGATAATGATTATCAATAAATGGACAAAAAATATTTATTTTTCTTTTGCCAGGCAATCGCTGCAAATACCGAAAAAGTCCAACCGATGACTCAAAATTTTAAAATGAGTCTCATTGGCAACTTCATTTTTCATATCATCCAAACTGTCTAATTCGGGATCGATAATTTTTTTACATTTTATACAGATTAAATGTGGATGGGGGTAGGGCTTATTTCCATCATATCGGTTGCTTCCATCCGGAAACCCCAACTCAAGAACTTCACCAAGCGATTTAATTAATACAATATTTCTATACACGGTGGCAAGGCTCATTGTGGGGAAATCTTGTTTTAATTGCCCATAGATATCTTCTACACGCGGATGTCCTGTACTTTTGGCTAGGATTTTGACAATGGCTAGCCGTTGAGGCGTTATTTTATGATAATTTTCTCTTAAGGTTTGAACAATTGTTTCAAACCTTTTCTTATAATCGGACAATCGGAACCTCTGTTCTTTAAATGATAATTATTCTCATTTAACATGTGTTTTTTTTGGTGTCAACATCTTCTGTGTTTGTTTTGGGGATCTGCCATGGAAGATAAAGAATTGGTTTAAATTTTATGCCGGGTTATGGTATATATTCCCAAGGCCGTGTTCTTATGGATGCGGCCGAAAAATTTAAAATAATACTTGGGTTTGGTGAAATGGGATGACATTCAATATAGCAATTAACGGATATGGAAGAATTGGGCGATGCGTGGTAAGGGCCTTGTATGAATCAAGAAGATTCTATAAAAAATTGAATCTGGTGGCCATAAATGAAACAGCCCCGGCTGAAACCCTCTATCATCTGACCCGGTTTGATTCCACCCATGGCAGGTTTCCCCTTGGGATTAAAAAATGCAAGGAAGGACTTTTGATCGGAGGGGACATAATTCATCTTTTTCAGGAAGAAAATATCGTTAACCTGCCCTGGAAGGATCTTTTAGTGGATGTGGTTCTCGATTGTACCGGGGTGCACAATGACAGGGAATCGGCGGAACTTCATCTTTTATCAGGAGCCAGCAAGGTGATTTATTCCCACCCGGCCAAGGATGAGATGGATGCCACCATTGTATACGGGGTCAACCATCATACCCTAAGGCCTGAGCATGCCATTATCTCCAATGCCTCGTGTACCACCAATTGCCTGATCCCGATTCTGGAGGTTATTGAGCAGCACCTGGGCATAGACAGCGGATCCATAACCACTATCCATTCGGCCATGCAGGATCAGCCGGTGATCGATGCCTATGGCAAGGATCTGCGCAAAACTCGGTCCGCTCTGCAATCCATAATTCCCGTGAGCACCTCCCTGGAAAAGGGGATTGTAAGGATTCTGCCCCAAATGAAAGGAAAATTTGAAACCCTTGCCATTCGGGTTCCCACCACCAATGTCTCCCTAATGGATATTACGCTTCTGGTAAAATCCGATACCAGTGCCGATGCCGTTAACCAGATGTTAACCCTGGCCGCTGCAAGGCAATTTAAGGGGATTCTCGGGGTCTGTGATGAGCAATTGGTCTCCTGTGATTTTAACCACGATCCGAGGTCTGCCATTATCGATCTGCCTCAGACACGGGTTTCAGGCAAACGGTTGATCAAAATCCAGGCCTGGTTTGACAATGAGTGGGGCTATTCCAATCGGATGCT
>CAYWNB010000146.1:0-1909 GCA_964459195.1 uncultured Desulfobacula sp. | reverse complement strand
GGTTTAATGAAATGTATTTTGTGGTGTAAAAATAAATTGAATAACAGGGAGTGTTTTAATGGATCCAATGGAACCAAATGTAAAGCAGTGGATTGATGAAAAAAAAGATCCGAGAAGTGCCCGGTGGCAAGCTGGTCTTGAAGCCGTTATGGAATTGTTTCTGCCAGTCATGGAAAAGGGTCAGTTGACACCCGCTTGTCCCCTGGAAGGAGAGGATTTGCCCATATTCAAAGCCGCTTTGGAAACTATAGATTTAAGTCCTGGTCTTATAGCTGCTTTTCTGCCTCCCTCCAAAGCCGATTTAATTCTTCCGCCGGATTCGGCCGAAGAATTGGTGCGGATTGAAAAAGAGAAACCATCCTATAAAATTATTATTCAAAGGCCCGGTAAAAATAAACGGATTCTCTGTGCAGAAATTTCAGAATATGCCCATCGGCCAGGCGTGGACATCTTTGAGTCGGGAGCCTTTTTGGGAAAATTTGACTATGATACCCAGGATGTCTGTATCAGAGAACTGACAAAAATTGTACGGGCCCATGCATGGCAAAAAGACAAGTGGCAGCCCGGGGATTATCTGGCCTATACCTTAAGCTGGTTTGAAAAAATTGTTTACCTTGGTACGGCAGAAGTGAGTGTGGATAAAAGTCACTCTTTTTTCCATAGCCCCACACTGGTCAAGATGAATCGGGTTGATGGGTTGTTTCTGCTTTTATACGAGGTATTACAACAACGTTTCAAGGAAGATCCACAAGGACTTCACAAATTATTAGGAGTAGACCAAAATTCTGAAAGCCAGGAAAAAAAGAGTTTCACCCGGCAGGCCCTGGCAGAAAACTATCTGCTTGATTTGTTAAATGTGGTAAAAAAATTCGATCTTATGGATTTTAAGAATTTTACCAATGCAGAGAATCATGGATTTACAAAGGAGTTTAACAGAACCGTGAGAAAACTTTCTTCGGACTTTGAAAAAATGGGTTGATTTGAAGGCCCGGTATCAATACCTATGAAGGATTTTTTGACAAAAAAATGCTTCCTGGTCCCAATGGAAGGTGTCCAGGAAGCAAAATTGTAATTATTGGGACCTATCCAGGGCCATGAGTTTGAGTGCAATCGCCTTTAATTCTTCGGGAATATTTGAAATATCCTCAAAGGGCCGGACACCGTCCCGGTCGGACTGAACAATTTCATCCATTTCCGGCATAAAACCAAGGATCTCGTAATCAGGCATGCTTTCCCTGATAAGATCTTTATCAGCCTCGGATTTTACCCTGTTACCCAGAATGACAATGTTTTTAATTCCAATATCCTTGCCCAGTTTCCGGATCTTGTCTGCCGCAACCCGGCTTCTTTTTCCCGGGTTTACAACCACCACCAGGGCATCCACTGAGCCTGAGGTGCCCCGTCCTAAATGTTCAACCCCGGCTTCCATGTCCATGACAACCACTTCATCCCTGGCAAGGACCAAATGATTCATCAACGCCTTTAAAATAGTAGCTTCAGGGCAGATACAGCCAGAACCGCCATTTAAGACGGTTCCCATTACCAAAAGTTTGACCCCGTCCTTTTCAATGGAAAACCGGTCCGGGATATCATCCACCTTGGGATTTAAGGTGAAAAATCCTCCCATTGTGCCGGGGACGGCACCCGTCCTTTCTGCAATGAGATCCGACAACTCGGCAATGGGTGTTATGGGTTGAGTTTCATCAATTCCAAGCCCCGCTGCCAGGTTGGCAACAGGATCCGCATCAATGGCAATAACGCTGGTTCCTTTATTTAAAGCGGCAATGGTCCGGGCTATAAGTGATGTCACGGTTGTTTTTCCAACACCGCCTTTACCGCCGAATGCAAGTTTTAAACTCAAAATAGTACTCCTGCAATTTGATTAAATATAAAAATTTAGGTATCCTGA
>CAYWNB010000145.1:0-7531 GCA_964459195.1 uncultured Desulfobacula sp. | reverse complement strand
CTATTTACAGTCAATCCAACGGATAGTATGAAAACAAAGCCGGAACTTAGCTTGATTCTATAGCTGTACAAATTATGTGATCCGCCTTGGCGAATACTATTTTAAACAGGTGAGGTATCCAAATGGGTTATTTTCAATTCATAAAAAAGATATCGGATAATACGAGCGAAAGTTTGATTCTTATAGATAATCAAAGCATTGTTCAATATGCAAATCCCCCCTTTTTAAGAATGATAGGGTTCACACAAGGCGAAGTGATTGGAAATAGCCTTGAAGATTTTTGTTCCCCGGAATATGATAAGTCATTTTTCAAGGAGATTTCAGATGATTTCCCAAATGTGGATTCCTGGCGGGGTGATATTGAATTTGCCACTCCGAAAATCCAAACAAAAAAGCACGCAAGTGTAATCCTCAATCTTGATTGGGAAAAAGGTAAACCATCCCTGCATCTGGTATTATTCCCCACTCAAAACAAAGTTGAATCAGCAAATTTTGATGATCTTACGGGGCTGCCCCAGGTTGATATTTTTCTGGATCGTATTGACCGGGCAATTATATCCAACCGCCGGGACAAGAGCAACATAGCAATATTTCTTGTTAATCTTGACCGGTTTGCTTTAATCAAAGATGGATTGGGACGTGAATATGGAGATAAGGTTCTTAAAAGGATCAGCAGTCGATTAAAGAATTCTTTTCGCAGGAGTGATACGATTTCAAGAATTGCAGGACATACGTTTGGACTGTTAATCAAAGTAACAGAGGAAACACATTCTGCCATAGTGGCAGAAAAGGTAATGCAGATCCTATCCAAACCGATCACAATCGATAATCAGAAAATAGTTTTGACGACAAGTATTGGTATTGCAACATGCCAAGATGACAGTGAGCGTGCAGACAAGATTATGGATTTTGCAGAAAGCGCCATGCACCATGTTCAAGAAAAAGGTGGAAACATGTATCATTTTTTTACCATTGACTTGAACGAAACCGCCAGACAACGCATTGAAATAGAAAAGGATCTTAGAAATGCAATTGAAAAAGAAGAGTTTTTACTCTTTTATCAGCCAAAAGTTGACATCATCACCAACAAGATTATGGGGGTGGAAGCATTGATTCGATGGAATCATCCAAAACAGGGTTTGCTTCTTCCTTTTAAGTTTATTCCCGTAGCTGAAGAAACCGGTTTGATAATAGACATCGGCCGATGGGTGCTTAACGAAGCATGCCAGCAGAATCGCAAATGGCAGAAGCAAAATTTAAAGCCCCTTTCAATGGCAGTTAATGTATCTCCAAGACAGTTCCAATACCCGGGGTTTTATGAAGATGTGAATTATGCAATCGAACGATCCGGAATGAATCCTGATTTTCTTGAACTTGAGATAACGGAAAGCATGCTGATGAGTGATGTCGAAGATGCTATAAAAAAGCTTAAAAGGCTAATCGGTGTAGGTTTGAGCATGGCCATCGATGACTTTGGAACCGGTTATTCGAATTTGAAATATCTGGTCAATTTTCCCGTTTCCACTTTAAAAATTGACCAGACTTTTATTAAGGATGTTGAAACGGATGATTCCATTGCCGCATTAATGCATTCCATTATAAATATGGCTAAAAGCCTTGATTTAAAAACTGTTGCCGAAGGTGTTGAGAATAAAAATCAAGTTTCTTTTTTAAGAGATCATGGATGCGATATTGTGCAGGGGGATTATTATAGTAAACCCCTTCCGGCAGAAACGTTTGTAGAACTGCTTAAAAAAGAGGAAGTTTCAAACAATACCAAGATTAATCCTGCACACTAAACCCGATGATAAGGCAAAGGTCATTAATCCTATGCATATCGGGGTCGGTTCCTGGTCTTTTCGCATGGAAACAGGTCGCACTGATAGCAAAAATCAATTTGTTTCTCCTGGTGACATTTACGAACACCACTCCCTTTGAACAGCTTGCACTGTTCATTCCTATACCCGCCACAATTTTCTGATGCAAAATAGTCGAACATTTCTTTGAAATCAGCATATTTTTTAAAAATCGGATCATCCAGCAGGGTTTCAAACCGCTCGGCATTGATGTGAAAATTCCCTAATTTTTCCTTAAGTTTATGCTGAACTTGCGAATGTTTCCATTAACATGGGCAAAATATATCTCACAACACAGGCCACAGAGAGCAATTGATTCTTTAATTTTTTGATCATTTTTCTCCTTTTTTAAATGTTGACCCTAATGTTACAAAAGTCATGAATATTTCAGCTTCAAGGCTGCAGCTGTTGTTGTTCAGGAGTTCAACTTTATTTTATGCCAATATTAATCAAAGACATTTCCCCATAGTGTTCTTTATAATATATAAGCACCCTGAACCCAAAAATACTAAAGAGCCATAAACAAACCTTCTTTTGTTTTCTCTATCCTTCCTGTAAATTTTGGAAGGATAAAGTCACTTTACAACCCTGAGCAATATTGATACGAAACAATAGACGATTTCCAATACCAACCTTTTTCAGGAATTGGTGAGGCAAATGAAAAAAGTCACAATCCTTACACAAAGAGAGGTATTTCATAATAATGGGTGATGCAACCCTTGAACTTCCCTCAGGTTTTTAAGGAGTGGATGCAACGTATAAAAGAGGCCGAGACCAAATGAATGGAATAAAAGAACTCAACCAGATTGTGCTAAATATCATCACGGCAAATACCCACGAAAGTCAGATGGAAAGCGGGAAAAAACTGTTTACTTATACTGTACGCGAGGATATTGACAAAGACCTCAGGGAATTTGCTGAAAACATTGCCATGCTAATGATCCAGAAAGAGGGACGGGAGCTTCATCTGGAGTTTATGAACCAGAACCTTCAAAAAACCAGCAATGAACTTCATGATGCAAAGCTTGACCCATTGACCCGCCTGCCCAATCGCGGGCTTTTCTATGAAAATCTGAAAGAGATCTTTGATGTCTCGCAAAAAGAGGGCGGGGAACTGGCCTTGCTTCTCCTTGATCTTGATGGGTTCAAGTCAGTTAACGACACCCACGGTCATGATGCAGGGGATGCACTTTTAATCCAGGTCGCATCGCGATTAAAGACGGTGGTTGGAGATTCAGGTATTCCCGCACGCCTTGGCGGAGATGAATTTGTCGTTATTCTGCCGAATCTGAAGGACAAAAAACACGCCGTTACCATTGCCCAGAAAATATTGATCAGCATTAAAAAACCTTTCAAGATGAGCGCGACAACCGTTTTTATTGATTCATCAATCGGGATCAGTTTTATGGAAAAAACAACAACCGATCCCAGCGCTTTGTTAAAAAATGCAGACCTCGCCATGTATAGAGCTAAAAAGACAGGGCGGGGGCGGTATGTTGCCCATGTGCAAAAGAATAAAAGACCCTAGGTGGTTTTAAATTATGGAGGCCGCAGCCCTCCCTTTTCGCTTCACCCGGCTTAATAATCGGAGTTTTGAACAAATTTTGTAACGTATAAAAAGCCCCCGTAACTCTCCATATGCCGGATCAAGCAGGTCTTTACCAATCTCCTTGAAAAAGTTAAGGTGGCAGGCCAGAACAGGAATGTTCAGCTCCAATTGTTCCACAAGAAAATTGGCCGCAAGAATCATTGCCCGGCCAAGATCCCGCATAACTGAGCAGGGTGAACCAAACCGGTTCACAATATCATGAAGGCACGGTAAAATCGCATCGGCATTTTCGGTCGGAATCTTCCAAGAGCCGAGCACCCATTGCATCTTGAAATTGATCAGAACGGCTATTATGGAGTTCCCGCATATATCCCAAAAAGAGCTTTGCCAAATTGCTTATCATTCCTGAGGATACTGATATTCCGTGTTCATGGAAAAGTGACGAACGTATTTCTTCTCTCTGGCGATGATAAAGGAAACGCTGGAGCCCAACGAAAGTCATCACATCATAACCAATACCCATCCCTGGAATGAGATGCTTGGCGAGTGAGGCCGCCGCCCTGCATGTAACCAGCTTTCCAGAATCATAACGGCATCTGTTTGCGCAAACATGAACGGTCTCTTGAGCTTTGAAATACCCTTGTGCTTTGGTTCTGCAAAGATGGAGCACAGATTTTTGAACATGCCATGACCCACTGCAAACAGGGCAATGCAAAGGGTTATCACAGACCGGGATGAGTGCACCATAATTATATCAAAAAATGAGTCGAACTGCAAACCCGAATTATATAAAATCAATAGGTTACAAGAACTCAGTAATTGTTTTATTGGAAATAATGATTCAATGAGGACCCTTTTGAAGGTGGTATTAGCTATATTTTAAGGTAATTACAAAATTCAACCGAATATTGACGCTGTAGATTAAACAGGTTAATGTATCAACACTTTCACCCGTCTGTTCCTGGCTTCAGGTGTTTCATCGGGGGTTGGAACAATAAGGCCGTATTCCCCATACCCTCTAATCGTTATTTGCCTATGTGCAATACCGTTAGATTTCAATTCCTCTGCAATCTCATTAGCCCTTTCCAAGGATAGATCAATATTGGTAATTGCAGGCCCCACTGTGTCAGTGTATCCGATAATGGTGATTTTACACGGTGCCATTTTTTGAGCGGTTTTTACGACTTGGGGTAAAACGGCCAAGGACTCGGAGGTCATATCACCCCCTCCGCTTTTAAAATAGAGGATGAATTCGGCACATGGTTTGGGCATGTCTTTTCGAATCATTGGATACGGCCGCTTGAGTTCAGCCTTGAACAGGTCTGCGTATTGTTTTTTGATTTCTTCCGGATCAACCTTTTCAGCGACCATTCCCCCTTTTTTGTCGGATGCACTTACAGATGTGTAAGGTTTGTCCAGGGTTAGATCAGTTCCTTGGTTTTGTATTATGACCGCGCCGGTTTTTTTATTGTCCTGGGGCAGTAGAATTACTTTCGTCTGTTTTTGTGCACAGGAGAAAAGACTTAACAGAAACAAACAAATTGCAATATATCGAATCATAATTCCACCTGTTAGTTTAAATCAACAATGAAACGAGTGCCCCTAATACCCACTGTGGCTTTGGGGGTTGAAAGCTTTACAGATTGAGGGGATAATTTACCAATTTTTCCTGAGTTATATATGGCAGATCCTTGTTCCAGGAAAAATGAAAAATAATAGGCATCATCCTCCGGGGCAAATATATAGGTGTCAATCCTGAATTCAGCCCGGGTTCCAAGGGTGATGACTGTCCCGTCTGTAAATAGAATACCTGCATAACCGCTGTGTCCTGTTACTACGGTATCCTTAGCGGATAAAGACATTTTGGGCACTGCAATAATTCTCCTGTCATCCCGTTGAACATACACTTTGCCGGACATTGTTTTAATAATACCAATATAATCCTCCTGGGCCATACCGTGACAGGGGAAAAAAAATAAAAACATGATAAAGAATACCCAACATTTTTTCACAATGGAATCCTTAATTTTAAGTATGTCAAAATAAAGGCTATTATAGATGAGCTATTTGCGTGTGTCAAGCACGGAGAACTGCCCTGGACATTTGCCATAAGGTTTGAGCCAGGCAGCATATTTACCGGTACAAGCCAACTGAAATATGCACACATCCGTGCACGGGCAATCATGGGTCACCTCCATATAGGGATGGATTTACATATAAACCGCATATTGATCCGGATTCAGGTGGGTATATTTTCGGGTGCTGTTGCTTCTCATATGACCCAGAACATTCTTGTCTGCTTATTTCAGGGTCAGCTACCTTGTTTAAATGGGTCGCAGCCGTAATAACAAAATAGATGGATGCAGATGTTTATCAATATCAAGAGACTCCGCAGCCTTTTGAAAGACATCCAGCCAGATGGAACAAAAAAATTTATGCCCGGTGGCAAAGTTCAAGGTGGATATTTCACAATGGGGAATTTTGATAATGACAAAATTTCTATTGGTGAAGGCTTCGCCACGTTGGCAACGATACATAAAGCCGAAGGAAAACCTTGTGTTGTCTCTTTTAATTCTGGGAATCTCAAACGGGTGGCTGAAATTATCAAAGAACAATACCCTTATAAAACCATTAGCATTGTGGCAGACAATGACCTTTCCACCAAAAAAAATGGGGTAAGGGTATAAATTCTAAAAAAACCCATAAACTACAATATGATTTTTTGGTAGATTTTAGTCCACTTCCCAAACTCTCTGAACCGAAGCAATATCACCGGGATACCCATATTAAAAAATAACAGCAGCCTCCTTTGGCTGCCGTGTTCTTTATATATTGGGATGCGGAAATATTTCTGTGATTATGATTGTCAGAAAATATAGTTGAATTTTAAAGTCTGACCTGAGATGCAGCGACTTTTTTTATGGTCAACTATGGTTTCACCGTAATTCATGCCAAATGGTGTACGGATAAAAAAATAAATCTTGATGATGAATTGATTTCAATTGTGTATTCAAGATTTTTGCTTGACAAACGAAATCGATTTTTATAACAATTGTTTTGCTATACAAGATAAAAAATCCTAAATTTACTAAGCATGGAAATTACTTACTGGCGTATAACAGAAACGGGTGTACCATTTATGTTCATCTTGGAAGATAAGTACTGGCTCTGAGTCTATTCCATTGGAACAGGAGGTGGATAATGAGGCGATTGGTTTTGATCGTTTTTGTTAATTGTATTCTTGGGATATCAAATATTGTATCAGCTCAAACTTTATATTTTTCACATATTGCAAGTAACACAAAATGGGAAACAGAGATTTGTCTGATTAATACAAGTATCACTCAAAGCCTGTCAGGAACTCTTACAGCTTATAGTAATTCCGGTAGCCCGGTAACCTCAACATCCATAAGTTTGGGACCAGGTGTCAGACATGAAATGGTTGTAGGTACTGTTATTAAAAATCCTGCTCAAATTGGATATATCCTTTTTGAATCAAGTTCAGACACAATCTGTGGTTATACCAAATTTTATATTGATTCAAAATACAGGGTAGCGATCCCGGCCACTTCGGATATCAATTCGGGCGATATCTTTATCCCGCATATCGCTTCAAATCCAAAATGGTGGACCGGCATCAGCCTTTTAAACACCACGGCATCCTCCAAAGAGTTAACCATTGAATTCAGTGACGGGACCACAAAAGTAAAAACCATTGCAGCCGGGGAGCACCAGGTATTTTCCATTAAAAGTTTATTTGGTAATACATCCCAGCCTGCCATCAAGTCCGGCGTGATTAAAAATGGTGCCGGGTTGGTTGGTCTTGAATTGTTTGGCAGCAATGAGGGTACGGGTGAAAATTATTTGAGCGGTATCTTGTTAAAGGATGAGACAAGCGATTCTCTTTTTTATCCCCATATTGCCAAATATGAAACCTGGTGGACCGGGATTGTGGCCTATAATCCGTCCACCCTGGCCTGTAACCTTACCATTGCCCCTTATCAGAAAGATGGTACCGCATTGGCCTCCCAGGTTATACAATTGTCGGGAAATCAAAAATATATCGGGACGGCCAAGACCCTGAATTTCCCCACGGGATCGGCATGGTTTAAAATTGATGCTGCAC
>CAYWNB010000144.1:0-7542 GCA_964459195.1 uncultured Desulfobacula sp. | reverse complement strand
CAGGGTATTGAATGAATAGAAATTTTGGTTGCGTTTAAAATGGTGTATTGGCTTGCCGGTGAAGCCTTTACCTGTTTTTACGATAAAATGGCACGGCAATTGCTGATGTATCGATTAACAAAGTGGTTTGAATTTACACATCAAATTAAGGAGGAGAATTAAATAAGTGCGTTATATAGTGTACCTGCTGTTGCAATGGAAGATGGGGTGGATTATGGGGAGAATAGAGCGCGCAGGTATTCAGGGTGATATAAGGACCCAAATTGAATCCCAAAAGAGATGAAGTATACTGGATAAAACGATAAATAGATAGGAGAAGTTGATGCAGCTTGAACTCAAAAATGTTTCGCAGCAGGTTGGCCAGGAGATGCATCTGTCCGATATCTGCCTGACGCTTGAAGCTGGAAGTCTCAATATTCTGCTCGGGCCAACCTTATCTGGCAAAACTAGTTTAATGCGCCTAATGGCTGGCCTTGACAAACCCACCTCAGGGACCATCACCCAGGATGGCCAAAATATTATTGGCGTCCCCGTGCAGAAACGCAATGTGGCTATGGTCTACCAGCAGTTTATCAATTATCCAAACCTGACGGTTTACGAAAACATTGCATCCCCATTACGCATTGCGGGAACTCCTGCTGACAAGCGAGATAAAATAGTTCACCGGGTTGCTGAATTATTGAAGCTCACTGATATGATGAAGCGCCATCCCGAGGAACTTTCTGGGGGGCAGCAGCAGCGAACAGCACTGGCCCGGGCCCTTGCCAAAGGTGCAGACCTTGTACTCCTTGATGAGCCCCTGGCAAATCTCGACTACAAATTGCGCGAAGAACTCCGGGAGGAGCTTCCGAAGATCTTCGTGGAGACTGGCTCCATCTTCGTCTATGCCACCACTGAACCATCGGAAGCCCTCCTGCTTGGCGGAAAAACAGCTACCTTGCACCAGGGGACTATTTCTCAATTTGGCCCAACCGTTGAGGTATTTCGTACCCCAAATGATCTGATTACAGCCCAGACATTTTCAGATCCGCCACTTAACCTGCTACCGGTTCTCAAATCTCAATCAACCCTCAGCTGTAACGGCTCGGTGACTATCCCCATAACCGACAGCAGACTCACCGATCTTGCCGACGGACCGTACACGATTGCCATCCGTCCACACCATCTGAGCCTGACCAATGTTGATGAACGGTCAATCGGCATCAAGGCCACTGTGGTGATCACTGAAATCACCGGTTCAGAGAGCTATATCCATGTCGATATAGAGGGAGTTCGCTGGGTCCTTCTCGCCACCGGTATCCATTCGTTTGATATTGGTATGGCCATCGAAATTTTTCTTAATCCAGATCGAATCTATCTTTTTCGTGAGGACAGCACACTCGCTGCTACTCCGAAGAGATCTAATTACCGGGACAGGAACTAACCATGGCAACAATAGCCCTAAAAGATATTGCCCATTCATACAGTGGTGAATCTAACAAACCTGATGATTTTGCGCTGAAAAAACTTAACCTGACCTGGAAAAATGGAGGTGCTTATGCCCTGCTTGGCCCCTCCGGTTGTGGAAAAACGACCCTGCTCAATATTATTTCCGGCTTGCTTGTGCCAACCCGTGGCAGCGTCATTTTCGATGATACCAACGTAACCCGGCTTGCAACTGAGCAACGTAATATTGCCCAGATTTTCCAGTTTCCCGTTATTTATGACACCATGACGGTCTATGAGAATCTGGCCTTTCCCCTGAAAAACAGAGGGCACAATAAAAATGAGATCAAACCACGTGTGGAAAAACTGGCAGCCATGCTCGGCCTGGAACAAAACCTTTTTGACAAAGCCCAGAACCTCACTGCAGATGCCAAACAAAAAATTTCTTTGGGCCGCGGCCTGATCCGGGAAACTGTCAACGCCATTCTTTTCGATGAGCCGCTGACGGTTATCGATCCCCTGCTCAAATGGCAATTACGTTCACAGCTCAAACAATTGCACAAGCAGTTTAATTTCACTATGATCTATGTCACCCACGACCAGACGGAGGCTCTCACCTTTGCCGATGAAGTGGTGGTCATCTACGATGGCAATGTGGTACAAGTCGGCTCACCCGAGGCCCTGTTTGAGAGACCTGAGCATACCTTTGTCGGCTATTTTATCGGTTCTCCGGGTATGAATATCGTACCATGCGCCATAGAAGGTAACCGCCTCAAAGTACATGAACATGAAATTGCCCTGAATCGATCATACCCTGATATTCCCGCCTCTGCCAAGCTGGAACTCGGCTTGAGGCCCGAGTATATCTCCCTTGGCGATGATACCCAGGCTGGCCTGCCGGTGACCATAAAAAAAATAGCCGATATTGGCAGACAAAAAATCGCCAAGGTCGCCCTTGGTGAAACGCTGCTCAATGTCATCGTTAATGAAAAAACTGAAATAACTGGAGAAAAAGGCAGAATTGCCATCGACCCAACCCACATAAATATCTACGTTGACGATAACCGTGTGGAAGGAACACCATTATGATTAAAAAACAAACAAACCAAAAAGCCTGGTTTATGGTACTCCCGGTCTTTCTGATTGTGGCCTTCAGTGCTGTACTCCCTTTGATGACCGTAGTCAATTACTCGGTTCAGGACACCTTCGGAAACAACCAGTTTTTTTGGGCGGGTATGAGCTGGTTCACAGACCTGTTGCATTCCGAACGGTTTCACGATGCGTTCTTCAGGCAGATTCTTTTTTCGGGCATTATCCTGGCCATTGAGGTTCCCTTAGGCATCATTATCGCCCTGGCCATGCCGAAAAAAGGGTGGGGGGTTCCCGTTTGTCTGGTAAGTATGTCCCTGCCGTTGTTGATCCCCTGGAACGTAGTCGGCACCATCTGGCAGATTTTCGGTCGGGTGGATATCGGCCTGCTTGGCCATACCCTGGAATCTATGGGCATAAATTACAACTACGTGCTCGATCCTTTTGCCGCCTGGTGTACCGTTATCATCATGGATATCTGGCACTGGACAAGCCTGGTCGTTCTGCTCTGCTATGCGGGCCTCTGCTCCATTCCCGACGCCTACTACCAGGCGGCTAAAATAGACGGAGCCAGCCGCTGGTCAGTCTTTCGCTATATCCAGCTTCCGAAAATGAACCGGGTATTGCTCATTGCGGTGCTACTCCGCTTCATGGACAGCTTCATGATTTATACCGAACCGTTTGTGCTCACCGGTGGCGGCCCCGGCAATTCCACCACTTTCTTGTCAATTGACCTGGTCAAGCTCGCCATAGGCCAGTTTGATCTCGGCCCTGCAGCGGCCATGTCTCTTATCTACTTCCTGGTAATTCTCCTGCTGTCATGGGTGTTCTACACGGCTATGAACAACGTTGGCCAGGAAAATAAAGGAGAAAACTAACGATGCGCTGGAAATGGTTGATCCCCGTATTCTACATTATTTTTCTGTTACTGCCGATCTACTGGCTGGTCAACATGAGCCTGAAGACCAACGAAGAAATTCTCTCCACCTTCAGCCTCTGGCCGCAACATTTGACTTTTGATAATTATAAAGTAATTCTCACTGACAGGTCCTGGTATTCCGGCTATATAAACTCGATGATTTATGTCAGCATCAATGTCCTGATTTCCGTGACATTTGCCCTGCCGGCCGCTTATGCCTTCTCTCGCTATACCTTTGTCGGGGACAAGCACCTCTTTTTCTGGCTGCTGACCAACCGCATGGCACCACCTGCTGTCTTTGCATTACCATTCTTTCAGCTCTACTCGTCGATTGGCCTGTTTGACACCCACATCGCCGTGGCCCTGGCCCACTGTCTCTTCAATCTGCCGCTTGCAGTCTGGATACTCGAAGGTTTCATGTCCGGCATACCAAAGGAAATCGACGAAACGGCCTTTATTGATGGGTACTCCTGGCCCCGTTTTTTTGTAAGGATCTTTATTCCAAACATCGCTTCGGGCGTCGGCGTTACCGCTTTTTTCTGTTTCATGTTTTCCTGGGTGGAGTTATTATTGGCACGGACTCTCACCTCCGTTCACGCCCAGCCGATTTCCGCCATCATGACCAGAACCGTCTCCGCCTCAGGCCTCGACTGGGGAGTGCTTTCCGCGGCTGGCGCACTCACCATCATACCGGGCACGCTTGTCATCTGGTTTGTACGTAATCATATCGCGAAGGGTTTCGCCCTTGGCCGCGTATAAGGAAAAATATCATGGATTTTAAATGGATGGCCTGGACACCCCAGACCGCAACATTTTTTCTAATTATCTTATTGTTTCTAATCGGCATGACGGTCTGGGAGATTATGGTTCCCGGAGGTGCCCCTCGTCATGGCATTTTGAGGTTTGAAACAACCCGGGGCGACCGGTTGTTCGTGTCCTTACTCGGGGCAGCCTTTATCCACATTTTCTGGATTTTACTGACTGGGCTTCCCCTCTGGTGGGCATTGGGATTGGCTTGTATATACGCCGTTTGCGTATTCAAGTGGGTGTAAGCTATCACCCATTACGCTGTAGTAATCAAAATATTCTACAGAAAATATTTATTTTAGAGGAGGTATCAGATGATTAAAAAATTGGCCATTACGGCTGCTTTAGCTGTCATGCTTACGCTTCCCGTTATCTCTAATGCGGGTATCAACGAAGCAAAAAAATGGGTTTCCGATGAATTCCAACCCTCGACACTCTCGCAAGCAGATCAGATGAAGGAAATGGAGTGGTTTATCAAGGCCGCCGAACCTTACAAAGGCATGGAAATCAACGTAGTCTCCGAAACGATCACCACCCACGAATATGAATCCAAAATTCTGGCAAAGGCGTTTACCGAAATCACCGGCATTAAAATCAACCACAACCTTATCGGTGAAGGTGATGTCATCGAAAAACTGCAGACCCAGATGCAGTCGGGCAGGAATATTTACGATGCTTACATCAATGACTCCGATCTGATCGGTACCCATTTCCGGTACAAACAGGCCATCCCGCTGAGTGACTGGATGAGTGGCGAGGGAAAAGACGTCACCAACCCGATGCTTGACATTGATGATTTTATGGGTAAATCTTTCACCACCTCTCCCGATGGCAAGCTCTGGCAGCTTCCTGACCAGCAGTTCGCCAACCTTTACTGGTTTCGTTATGACTGGTTCACCAGACCGGATCTGAAGGCCAAGTTCAAAAAAGAATACGGCTATGAGCTTGGTGTTCCCGTCAACTGGTCTGCCTACGAAGATATCGCCGATTTCTTCACCAACAAGGTCAAGACCATCGACGGCCAGCGGATATACGGTCACATGGATTACGGTAAAAAAGATCCATCCCTTGGCTGGCGTTTCACCGATGCCTGGCTGTCAATGGCAGGAACTGGTGACAAAGGCATTCCAAATGGTCTCCCCGTAGACGAGTGGGGTATCCGGGCAAACGGGTGTAATTCATTGGGTTCCTCTGTTTCACGTGGTGGCGCCACCAACGGCCCCGCGGCCGTCTATGCCCTCACAAAGTATATCGATTGGTTAAAGCAATATGCACCGCCGGAAGCAGCCGGAATGACTTTTTCAGAATCCGGTCCGGTTCCCGCCCAAGGCGCCATTGCCCAGCAGATTTTCTGGTACACCGCTTTCACCGCCGATATGACAAAACCCGGGATTCCCGTTGTTGATGAGAACAATATGCCCAAATGGCGTATGGCTCCCTCTCCCCACGGCCCTTACTGGGAAGAAGGCATGAAACTGGGTTATCAGGATTGCGGTTCCTGGACCCTGATGAAATCTACCCCCGTCAAACGCCGGAAAGCCGCCTGGCTCTATGCCCAGTTTGTCGTCGCTAAGACCGTCAGCCTGAAAAAAACTCATGTCGGACTCACCCCGATTCGCAACAGCGATATTTGGGATAAATCCTTTACCGAACGGGCCCCAAAACTCGGCGGCCTGGTGGAATTCTTCCGCAGCCCCGCCCGAATCCAGTGGACTCCGACGGGAACAAACGTTCCAGACTATCCGAAACTCGCTCAACTCTGGTGGCAGAATGTTGCCGACGCCGTCACCGGCGATAAAACTCCCCAGGAAGCCATGGATTCCCTTGCTGAACAACAGGACAAGGTTATGGAACGTTTACAGCGCTCCAAGATTCAAGGCGAGTGCGGACCAATATTAAATGAAAAAAGAGACCCACAGTACTGGTTGAGCCAACCTGGTTCCCCTAAAGCAAAACTTGCCAACGAGAAACCCCAGGGTGAAACCATCGATTATGACGAACTCCTCAAAAGCTGGGCTGCCGCTGTTGAGAAATAACAGCCCTGTAATCGCAGTATGAAATAGTATTCAGCAGGCAGGCGCAAAATGCGCCTGCCTGCTCTTTGCGTTTAGTCTCTTTTTGCAAAACCACATTTTTTAGGGAATCGCTATGTCTACCTGTGTGCCTGCCATTGATTTAATTATTTACTCAACCATGCTTTAATTTCTGCTTTTTTAGGCACTTACGGTATCTTCACCTCTCCTGCTGTAACCATGGGATATCTTGGTTAAGATACCTGGCATATACCACTGCCGGTAGATCATAGTTAATAAAGATATAACCGCCAATTTCCAGTATAATCGATTCCATAGTTGATAATATCCCAATTTGTGGTATATTAAAAGTGTAGCTAATCCTGCTACAAAAAAAATCATTAAAACTTGTTAAAAAAACGAATAAACATTTCGTCTTAAAAAAAGGGGAGCTTGGCATTTATTTATCCCCAGCTAATTCCAACAAATTAATGTTTTTTAAGCCTTCTCCAGCTCTGGAAAGGCTATCACATACTGCTTGTGGCTAATGGCCCAAACAGAGACCACAGCTTAACGTACTATTTAAGGAGGTTTATTATGAATGACAAAAAAGTTACCATTGAGGGAGATAAATTCCGGATTATTTTAAAGGGTTATAGAAAACGGCGTGGTTGATATTGAAACCGATTTTAATGTGGTACTGCTTCTGATGATAAAAAAGCTTGGACTCTTCCCGGAAACCGATTGGTCTTATACAGTCCATCTGAGCATGGTGACGATGGAAATAATTGCAGCCCTGAGTCATGAATCAGAGATGAATGGGAATCTTGCAGTCCAGGTTGCAATCCTCCATGATGTAATTGAAGATACGAACACCACCACATATGAAGAGTTACAATTTGTAATTTAGCCAGAAAATAGCCAGTGGTGTACTGGCACTGACAAAAGATAAAAGCATTGCAAAAGATGGGCAGATGGCCGACAGCCTGAGAAGGATCAAAATGCAACCCCAGGAAATCTGGATGGTGAAACTGGCTGACAGGATTACAAACCTTCAACCCCCTCCAGGCAATTGGGACAATGCCAAAAAGAAAAAGTATCTGGAACAGGCAGAACTGATTTATGAGCAATTTAAGGATGCCAGCTTATATTTATCGGATCGATTAAAAATTAAAATCACCGCATACCAGGCTTTTATAGATACCGAGGGGGAAACCATTAATGGGTAAGTTGAAGGAAACAAAGAAAGTGGGCGCCTAAAGAAACGGCTGCTATGTTTTTTATATATTA
>CAYWNB010000143.1:0-7589 GCA_964459195.1 uncultured Desulfobacula sp. | reverse complement strand
TTTGGGCGGTTGACACCTTTTCTCTCAAGGTTTCCAGGGGTTCACAGACAATTTTTAATATGTTTTTCCGCGGATTTAAGGAGCCATAGGGATCCTGGAAAACCATCTGGAAATTGTGCCTTGCGTGTTTGAGCCGGGCCGCAGATATTTTAAATATGTTCTCACCCTCAAAAAAAACCGTGCCAGCTGTTGGTTCGTCAAGGGCCATGACGATTCTGGCCAGGGTTGATTTTCCGCAGCCCGATTCTCCCACAATGCCAAAATTTTCGCCTTTTTGTAATTCCAGGTTAATTCCGTGAAGGGCACGGAAAACCAGCGCCTTTTGGAACAAATAGCGTTTGGGAAGCGAATAATCCTTGTACAGGTCTTGAATTTTAACCAATGGCTGTTTCATCTGTATCTTCTCTATTTCGACTCAAATTGATGTAAAGGGTGATAGCACCACACCCGATGATGATCTGACACCCTTGTTGCAGGGGGCTCATTTTTTCTGCACTTGTGGGAAGCCCGTGGGCAACGATCGGCAAAATTACATCCCGCAGGTCTGTTATGCAGTTCCGGTACCTGACCGGGGATACTGGTCAGTCGTTTCCGCTTGGAATCCGTTGAGGCGCTCACATGGGGAATGGCGGAAAAAAGACCATGGGTATAGGGATGGCACATGTTCTGGAAAACATCCACGGTATCTCCCATTTCTACAATGTTACCTGTGTACATCACCATTACTCGTTGGGTTGTTTGTGCAATAACCCCCAAATCATGACTGATCATTATCAGGGCCATGCCGGAAGAATCTGCCAAATCCCGGATCAAATCCAAAATTTGCTCTTGAACCGTCACATCCAATGCCGTGGTCGGCTCATCTGCAATGAGGATGGTGGGGTTACAGGCAATTGCCATGGCAATCATCACCCGTTGCCGTTGTCCGCCTGAAAGCTGATGGGGATAAAGGTTTAAGGGAAATCTGCTGATGGGAAGTCCGACCTTGTCCATGAGCTCGGTCACCCGTTCAAGGGTTTGTTTTCGGGAAAATTTTAAATGCAGACGGATGCTTTCTCCTATTTGGGCACCAATTTTTTGTACAGGATTCAGGGCGGTCATGGGTTCCTGGAATATCATCCCGATCCGATTGCCCCGGATGCTGCATATTTGGGTGGAATTTAAGCCTAACACATCCTGGCCTTCCAGGATGATCTTTCCCTTGGTTTGGGAATCGGTTGGTAAAAGGGACATGAGCGCCAGGGCAAAGATGGATTTTCCACAGCCGGATTCCCCCACGATCCCCAGTGTTTCTCCGGCATCCATGGAAAAATTAATATGGTGGATGACATCTTGCAGCCCGTGGGCGGTTTTCAGGCTGACGGACAGGTCCTGTACCTCTAAAAGGCTCATGCTTTTAATCGTCTCATGTTTTTACCGGCTTCTCCTGAGTTTTGGGTCAAGAACATCCCGCAATCCGTCCCCAAACAGATTCAACCCCAAGACGGTCAAGGCAATGGCGATTCCGGGGTAAATGGCCAGCTGAGGGGCAAAATACATAAAGGTCTGGGCTTCATTGAGCATTTTTCCCCAGCTGGGCATGGGGGGCTGGGTTCCCAGGCCCAGATAACTTAAGCCGGCTTCTGCCAGGATGCCCAAGGCAAACTGAATGGTGGCCTGGACAATGAGCATGCTGGCAATATTGGGCAAGACATGCTCCAAAGATATTTTAAATTGACCTTTCCCCGCACTTCTGGCCGCCAGAATAAATTCGCGCTTCCAAATGCTCAATGCAGCCCCCCGGGCAACCCTTGCAAAAACCGGTACATTGAAAATGCCGATGGCAATGATCGAATTGACCGATCCCGGGCCTAAAATTGCCGTGATCATGATGGCGGAAATAAGGGCAGGAAAGGCAAAGGTTAAATCATTGAACCGCATGATCAACTCATCAACCCATCCTTTTCTAGCGGCAGCGGTCAGTCCCAGGGGAACCCCGAAACCGATTCCGATGCCAATGGCAACAAAGGCGACAATTATAGAATTTTGTGCCCCTTTGATCAACATGGACAAGATGTCCCGGCCAAAGTGATCGGTCCCCAGCAAATATTTGCTGCTGGGGGTGAGTAATTTTTCTGCGATATTGATATTTTCAACCGGATAGGGCGTCCAAAAATAGGAGAGGAAGGCCACCATGAAAAAGAGCATCGACATCATTCCGCCAATGACAAAACTGCGGTTCTTAAGCCCGTGTCCCAGAATCTCCGCCAGGGTTCTAAACATTTTCGCCCCCTCTCAACCGGGGATCAATGGCTGCATACAGCAAATCCACCATGAAATTGATCATGATCACCGCCCCTGCCAACAAAACAACCAGATTTTTCACCACAATCAAGTCTCTCTGGGAAATGGCCTGGAAAATCAACCGTCCGATCCCGGGCAGATAAAACACGTTTTCAATGATAATGGTTCCGGCCAGCAAAAAAGAAAATTGCAGTCCCATGATGGTAACAACGGGTATCAAGGCATTGCGCAGGGCATGCTTCCACAAGGTTCCCTGGTTGTTAACCCCCTTGGCCCTGGCCGTGCGGATAAAATCCTCCTCTAAGACCTCGAGCAATGCCGAACGGGTGACCCTGGCAAGGATGGCTGCCTGGGGCAGAGCCAATGCGATTGTGGGCAGCAAAAGAGACTTGAAGGCAGGGAGTATTCCCGCATCCCAACCGGCAAATCCGCCAGCCGGCAGCAGCCTGAAGGTGACTGAAAACAGAAGCGTCAGCAGCATGGCAAACCAGAAATTGGGAATGGCAATACCCATCTGGGAAAAACTCATTACTAAAAAATCCATGGGCTTATTGTGATGGGAAGCGGCCATGATACCCATGGGAATGGCGATGAGTGTAGACAGAGTCATGGCCAGCAAGGCCAGGGGAAAACTGAGGGTGATGCGGCTTAAAATCAACTCCGATACCGGTACATCATAGGTGTAGGAGATGCCCAGATTTCCCGTTGTCAAATCAGCCACCCAATGAAGATACCGGACCCAAACCGGACGATTAAGGCCCAGTTGTGCCCGCAGAGCATTGAGTGTCTCGGGCTCTGCATTGATTCCCAGCATCACTGCCGCTGGATCTCCCGGCAGGATTTCAAGGACAACAAAGACCACCAGGGTTGCCACCAGCAGGGTCAGCAACAGCGTAAAGATTCTTTTTATCAGAAAAATTCTCATTTGCCCTACTTTTAAAAAAATGGTATCAGCCAGTCATTTTGTTGGAACAGCTGACCGATATGTCTTGCATTAAATGAAACTGTTAATCAACCCAATAGACCTCTGTCAGGTCATTTGCCTGGACCGGACTGTTTTCCCATAATCCCCGCAACTTTTTGTTCCACACCCCATGTTTGGCCAGCTGGAACAAAAATCCGTTGACACATTCTTGTGAGATCAATCGCTGGGCCTGTCCCAGGATGTCATACCGGGCCTGGGTATCCACGGTGGCGTCTAATTCTTTCATCAATTCCTGAAACCTGGGGCTGTCGTAGGCAAAATAATAGTCTTTCCTGGCATAGATGCCGATATCCATGGGCTCGGTATGGGAGACAATGGTCAAATCATAATCTTTGTTTTTAAAGACCTGGTCCAGCCATTGGGCCCACTCCACTGGAATGATTTCCAGGTCAATCCCGATCTTTCGGAGCTGGGAGGCCACGATTTCACCGCCCCGTCGCGCATAGGAAGGCGGCGGTAGCTTGATAACCGCCTTGAATCCATCGGGGTAACCGGCTTCGGTCAAAAGTTGCTTCGCTTTTTTAAGGTCATAGGGATGGGTTGCGATCAGGTCTACATAGGCGGGGTGGTGGGGTGCAAAATGGGTCCCGATGGGGGTTCCGTAACCAAACATGGCTCCGTCAATAACGGCCTTACGGTCTAGGGCATGGGCGATGGCCTGGCGGACTTTTAAGCGTTTGAAAGGGCCTCTTTGGTTGTTGGTGGAAAGGATGGTCTCGCCCTCGGTGGTGCCGATGACCACCTTAAATCGGGGATCGCTTTCAAGTTGTGCCAGGCTTTCCGGCGCAGGATAATTGGCAAATGCGTCAATGTCTCCGGACAGGATTGCCGAAGCAGCCGCAGCAGGATCTGGAATGATTTTAATGGTGGCGGATTTGAGCTTGGCTGCTGTTCCCCAATAGCTGTCATTTCTGACCATCACAACCCGATCACCCTTTACCCATTTGGAAAACTTAAAGGGCCCGGTGCCAATGGGATGACTTTTGTTTTTTGCCGCACTGGCCTCATCCACCATGACGGCATCTCCCCAACCCATATTGAACAAGAAACCACCCGTGGGCTGGGCCAATGTCACCACCACCGTATGGGCATCTCGTTTGGTGACCGATTCAATGGGTTTGAACAATGCCTTTTGGGCATTCACACTGTCCTTGGCACGGGCTCTGTCCAGGGAGAAGACCACATCATCGGCATCAAAGACGGCACCGTCATGGAAGGATACATTTTTTTGCAGATTAAAGGTGTAGGTTTTTTTATCGTCTGAAACCGTCCAGCTGCTGGCAAGTGCCGGTTTAACAGCACCATTTTTATCAATTCTTGTCAGCCCCTCAAAGATATTGGCATAGACCGCTTCATCAATGGCAGCGGCTGCCCCTGCAGTGGGATCAAGGTGGGGGGGTTCCAGGACCATCCCTAAATTCAAGCTGCTTTTTGCTGCTATAGCCGACGGACCTATGACGATTCCCAGGGTTAGAACGATTAAAGTAACAAGGGTTTTCATTTTACGCATCTTGTCTCCTTGAATAATTTTGTTTTTAGCTGCCGTACCGATCACGGTAGCTGTCCAAGTCACCCAGGCTTTGAGCCTGGTAAACCCCCCGGGCAATTGCCCGGGCCACACAATCCGCAGCCAGCATACCCAGCTTGGATACACCGATTACGGGATCTGAAAGTGCTTTTTTCCCCGTTGACAGGACAAAAAGACTGTCCCCGTCAAAGGGTGAATGAATGGGTCTGATTGCCCGGGCCAACCCATCCTGGGCCATGATGGCAACCCGCCTGGCCTGGGGTTTGGTCAGAGCTGCATCCGTGGCAACGGTCACCAATGTTGTATTTTTACCAATGGGCAGCTCAAAGGTAAAGTCCAAATCCATCTTTATTTTTTTATCCGGCATGGGCTGGTTGCCAAGTTCTTGGTCTTGCTCATAGGGAAAGGCCCACATGGTCGGGCTGCCGGGCATGGTCAAGGATCCCATGGAATTTACCGCTGCAATGGCCCCAAGGGTTATCTCTGATTTGCCGTCAAAAAAAACAAAGGAGGCGCTGCCCAGCCCCCCCTTTAGCCCGCCAGCGATTGCCCCATACCCTGCACCCACATTTCCCAGGTCAAAGTTTTTGCCAATTTTTTCAACCGCCTTCACCCCCATATCAAAATAGGGGGATCGAATGCCCCATTCCTTATCACCGCCATTTAATAGGTCAAACAAAATGGCCGAAGGAACAATGGGAATAATGGCATCCCCCAGGTTAAAGCCGATCTTTTGTTCCCTCAGGCTTGCCATGACCCCTCCGGCTGCATCCAGTCCAAAGGCAGACCCTCCGCTTAAAACAATCCCATGGACCACATCCACAAGACAATCGGGGTTTAAGGCTTCGGTCTCACGGCTTCCGGGTCCCCCGCCCCGGATATCCGCTGCGGCAACGGCGGGTTCATCGGGGATGATAACGGTCACACCGGATCGAATCCTTTGATCATGAAAATTCCCGACTCGTATTCCCGGAACGTCTGTTATCAGATTTTGTTTTCCAACTTTAATCATTTTCTTTCCTTTGATCCTGTCTTTTTATTTTGAGCAATCGGTTACGCCTCAAGAATGGGAAAGGTGTTGGCGCCCTGGGGCATGATCGTAAATTTCGGGGCGTCACACCCACATTTTTCATAGGCAATTTTCAGGGCCTCTTCCATGGTGGTCACACCTATAACCCCTGCATTTTTTGACACTTCAATGTTCTTTTCCTGGGTCACCAGTATAATGAGACCCAGGTTGGCATATTCCAGCTGCCGAACCGCAACCCAGCCTGAGATCAGAAAATTTTCCCGTACAGCCTTTTCCATGGCAAATGCCGAAGGATGGTTGAACCAGTCAAAAAACTCACCCGGTTCTTTTATATCTGGACAGTCCGCCAGGATAATGGCAATTCCTCCTTTTTTCATGGCGTAAACAGCGTTATCAATGGTTTTTTGGGATTGATAGAGGTTGATATCTTTGGGGTAACCACCGGCGGATGCGACAACAATGTCGGCTTGTTCCTGAATGGTTACACCGAAAATTTCGTCAACCAATTGGGTTGCCTTTAACCAGGCCGTGATCCAGTTGCCGGTAAAAATGCCGGTGATATCCCCATCCAGATTGGGAACCACATTCACGATGAAATCGGCTTTAAGAAAGGCAGCCACCTCCATCATGTCCTCGTGGGCTGGATTTCCCTTGGTTTTCATATTGGCGGCCAAGGGGTTTGACCCGTCGCCAAGGGACTTGCCCATGGCCCACATATGGCTTTGCTGGATAGTCTTAAGGGAAGACACACCCGGCATGATACTTTTTCGTCCGCCCCCATACCCCACCATGTAATGGTAGATAACGCCGCCGGTTAAAATAACCCGGTCCGCATCTGCCACGATACGATTATAAGAAACTGCGGTTCCCCGGCTGGTCTTACCGTAATAGATCATGTTTTCCGTGTCCCAGGCGTTGTGATTGACCACCCGAACCCGATTGCAGATATCTTTGCTGCACAATTCTTCCATTTCCGCTGCCGTATTCTGTCGGTGGGCGCCAACGGCTATGATGACGGTTATGTCCTTGTCTTTTATCCCCGCTTCATTCAGATAGTCTATCAATATCGGCAAGGTTAATTCATTGTGCTGCCAGACCCGGGTGATATCACTGACGGCAATGGCCACTGTTTCACCGGGATTAATAATTTCTTTTAAAGGGGGGCTGTCAATGGGATGTTCCAGCGCGTGTCGATAGGCTGCAGCCATATCCTCTGGTGGTTCACGGTTTTTACCGACAAGTTCGTAAAGAACCTGCTCTGGGGGTATTGAAAAGGTTTCTGTCCTTTTTCCTATTTTTAACTCAAATTGTTTGTCTGCCATGATAATGTTCCTTGTGTTCTCTCTTTTTTCTATTCATCTATTTT
The DNA here is from genome assembly GCA_964459195.1 of uncultured Desulfobacula sp. Classification (GTDB taxonomy): domain Bacteria; phylum Desulfobacterota; class Desulfobacteria; order Desulfobacterales; family Desulfobacteraceae; genus NBML01. The sequence goes on along the minus strand of CAYWNB010000143.1, from coordinate 397 downwards.
ATATTATAGGAAAATCATATTAATTCAGTTCTCTAAAAAAAGACACTGGATTTTCAATTAAAGCCTTGACGCATAATTCGAAAGTTGCATATTATGAAAAAAAAGACGAAGAAACCTATGCCGTCACCTTGAAAAATGAGCGTAAACAGGTGAACAAAAGAGAGGCAACTGCAGAATTGAACTTTTATTCACTGTCAAGCTCGCGATCCAACAAACTCATAGAACCCTTTATTGTAAAATACCCCGTCATCAACAAGACCCCTACAAAACTGTATGAACACCCGGGTGAGGAATTTATATTTGTGATCAAGGGGAAGAGTGAGTTTATTTACGGGAAAAAAACAATCCGGCTTGACTAGGGGGATGCCATCCATTTTGACCCGGCAATTCCCCATCG
>CAYWNB010000142.1:0-7601 GCA_964459195.1 uncultured Desulfobacula sp. | reverse complement strand
TTTTTTCTGCTTCAATAATGGCGGCAAGACCTGAATGGAGGTTCTGGATGATCCGGGATTCGGGGATTCCCAGTCGTTGTTTGTTGGAGATATCAAAAACACCCTTCTCCACAGATGTTTTTTCGCCACCGGTTCCCCGGATCTGGAGCTGGTATTCGTCTACCAGTTTTTTTAAGCGGGCCTGGTTTTTTTCAAGTTTTCTTAACCGAATGTGAACCCCTGCCCGCATGGCGGTTCCAATATTGGTAGGGCAGGAGGTCAAAAAGCCGTATCGTTTGTCAAAGGCAAATTCAAGCCGGGTGCTCAAATAATCCAAGCCACGGCATAGACGATTAAACACCCCAGAAATATCAGCAGAAGCTTCCATTGAGATAATTCTTAAATGATCCTCTTCATTGACCCAGATCATAAATTTTTCATTCTGACTTGCAAAAATTCCCCGGGCATCGGGGAAATCCCGGTTTATGCCGGCAGCATCCTGGAATCTATCCCCCTTGGGAAATGCTTGTTTTCGGGATAGACGATCGTCCAGCTGAGAAGGGCTCAGATTTTGGAACGAGAGATAACTTCCCCCAAGCTCCCGGGGCATCGTTTCAGCGGCATCTGAAACAAGGGATGCAACCCGGGTCCGGTCCTGTGAATTGATGTGGCAGGGAAAACAAAATCCTGATAGATTCCGGGCCACCCGGACTCTGGTGGACAGGATAAAGGCCTTGTCCGGATCCAGGGGGGCAAGACGGATTTGATCAAGGCCGGGGCTGTGTTCAAAGGGTTCTTTCGCTGCATGGTAGGCATGGATAATGGGATCGAATATAGGTGCAAAAAGAGAATAGGAAGGGGCATCGCCTGCATAGATTCCAATATGGCTGTCTGGATTTTTAAGACCTGACTGGATGGCAGACGCCAGGGTGAAGCCGGTCTGGGTTTTCAGGGGGGCTAATAGTTCATATACAGCCGGGGTCAAATATTGATTTATCAGGGACCTGGCGTCTGGATGAAATTTAGGAAAGGCCAAAGGCATCAGGTTAAGATGTTAGTTTCTATAGGCGGAGGCCTGGGAGGATATTCCCCGGGCAAGGGTTGTCTGGATTTTATCAAGAATCACGCATTGGTCATGGCACTTGGGCAGATCCTTTTTGTTTTCGCAATTCAGACAGGGGCTCTTGGTTAAATAACCAATCTCAAAATCAAACAGATCTCTTTTTATTGAATTGTCCATATGCATTCATATCTAAATTATTAAAAGTATTATTATATATACGTTACTGCGGATCGTCAATATCCAATCAATGTTTTCAAAAAAGAATGGGTTGTACTGAATTCAAGTTTTTTATTGCAAAGTTGAGATACATAAAATAAAAAAGAGTTGGGCTGATTTAAACGGCGCCTAGGTTTTGGATTTTTTTAAGCAACCACAAACAATAGGTTCGGGAAGGTAAATGGGAAAAGGAAAAAAAAAGAACACCAGCAGAAAAAAAAGATTACAGGAAAAACAGAAATTTAAAAATATGTCTGGCGATCAACTGATAGCCAAGGGAGATACCTGTCTGGAGAATTCAAATGTTCGGGGTGCCCTGGAGGCTTATAAACAGGCAAAAATGAACAAGGCATCCCTTGATATTGTCATGCCAAAGCTGTTTCATGCATATGCGTTGAGGCATAAACAGCTAAAAGATCAAAAATTGTTTAAGGAAGCAGATGTCGTTTTAGACATGGGCATTAAGATATTTTCCAGCATACCTGTTTTGACGTCTGCCCTGTTAAAGGACTGCATTTTATTTTTCCCTGTCCAAAAGAGTCTTGAGATCTATAAAAATTATATAAAAGCAAATCCGTCCGTAACGGAAATTGAAACATCTCTTGCCAATAGATTTGTGGCAGAGGATAGCCTTTTTCTCGCACAGGAGTTGAATGAAGGGTCCCGCCTTAAAAGCGACCTTGGCTTGATTCAAAATGCAAAAGCCCAAATGGAAGCGGGTGACTGGGAAAATGCACTCCATGAAATGAGGGCTGTGTCACGAAAATCTCCCTATTTTGAGATGAAAGTTTTTGCAAAGGCGATGGTTTCTTATGTGAAGGATGACAGGAACGCTTTGGGAAAAGCCCTTTGCATGTTAAAAAAAGATTTTCCCTTTTCCAGTGTATCCATACTTTTAAGAGAGTATGCAGCCGATGGCAGGCTTGAATCTTCAGACAAATATCCAGGAACAGCCGCGCTTTTAATGGGCGGAAATATACATGGGCAGACCTATCAAAGCAATCTTGAACGAGCAGTTAATTCCGGAAATATAAGCAGCATCAATAAATGGATTAAATTTTTGTCAGAAATTTTGTGCCCTGACACACCTGAAACAGCAGTGGTTTCAATTTTGGAGCTCATCGGCTCAGGGATAAACCAGGTGCAAATGAATCATGATACCTTTAAAAAGCTTCTGAAAAGCAATCTTTCTTCTGAAACCCAAAGGAACAGACTGTTTGTAAAAGGGATGAGTTCAAATGTGAATTTTTTGTCTTTTTATACGGTAAAATATTTAGAAATCATTGAAGAGGATTTCCCTGATCGAGAGGAGCGGCAGATTGCCAAATCCATTGTACTTTTAGAGATTATAAATGCCCTGAACCATGATTCTGAATTTGCCTATGAGTATGATGAGGAACTGTACGAGATATTTGATTTTTTTGATATACCCGATGATGTTTTGGATGAGGATGAGGGGCAGATTATTTTTCAAATTGCAAAAAAAGCCATTGACCTTGATCCGGAAAACTCAGATGCCTACGACATTATTATGGACCTTCCTTTAGAATCTCCTGCCATGAGAAAATCCATGGAACAGATTTTGCTGAAACGGGTTGAGATTTTTGATAAAGGCCATCTTGCCTGCCTGAAGCTTGCAGAACTTTATTATATGAAAAATGCGGTCAGAAAAGCGGAAGATATCCTTTTGCTGGCGTATACAAGAGCCCCCCATGATCTTCAGGTTCAAGAAAAATATGCAGTGTCCTTTATCATTTCCGGTGTAAGAAATCTTAAACACAAAAAATGGGCACTGGTAGCCAGGGACCTTAAAAAAGCCGAAAAATTTAAGATCAACTCCTTGAAAATATTGCTTGCAGAAAAACAACTGTTTTCGCATACGCTTGAAACCCATAAATTTTCCAGAAATATGTTTGAAACGGTCACCTGCGGGTTCAGTCTGTGTGAAACCATGAATGTCCTTCTTTTGCTCTCCCTTGATATGGAAGACCCGGACCATATTAGATCCGTCAAGACCAGAGGTTTTGCGACAGTTTTTAATTCTTTTAAAAAAAGGGTGGCGGCCTTGTCTTCCCATGAGGTGTATTCACTTTTAAAGCCGATGAAAGAACTCTTTGGACCGCTTTTTTGGAAGCCTTTTTTTGCCGGTCCCTTGATAGGAGAAAAAGGAAAGATTTTATCCAGGCTCAGCAACGATGATTTTACAAACCTGATTGTGGCGCTTGTTCAAAATGATTATATGAAAATGGTGATCAAAGAGTTGGGAAAAAGAAGGAAAACTGCCCGGGCGGAATTGTCGGTTATCTTTGACTTTTATTATGCAGCTCTTTGCCATTTCCAGGGCGGTATGAATGATTTTTCACAATTTGAAGAAATTATCAATCGGGCAGATGATCCGCTAAAAGAACGCCTGAGAAGAATATCAAGAACCCTATCAAAAATAGCACCCGTTTTTATGAAGGGTGCCTTTGAGAGCTTTGATTTTCAGAGGCTTGATCCCTATAATTTTTTTCCCGGTTTGAGTGAAGACGGCTTTGATGAAGATGACTTTGATGAAGATTTTACCCTGCCGGATAAAAAACTGCTTGAAGGTTTACTTGGTGACGTAATTGATGAATTTTTCAAAACAGCCGGACAAACGATGCCTGAAATATTCCAGTCAAATTTTAAGCCGAAAAATGTGTTTGGGAAAAACTGTGATGAAAGATCATTTAATGATGTGGTGTTTGACCTTGAGGAGTCGGCTGATTTGCTGGTGAGTGTCCAAAGGTCAGAGAGACGAGAAATCTCAGCAGAATTTATCGCTGATTTTTCCCAATTGATTTCTCTGATAAAAAAGACAGGTATCGAATCCCTATGTGAATTCAGGCAAATCGGTAAAAAATTTGCAACAGAGTGTGAGTCGGCCAACATCATTATCCAGGCTCTTGACATGTGCAAAATAGCGATGACGGATTTGTCTTCTTCGGAAGCACAGCACTTTATCATGGGCATGAGAACCGGGATTTGAAACAAAATTTGAACCAGAAAGGAAGAACATGTTTATATATCACCAAATATTGGGCTTAAATGAAAATGCTAAAGATCAGGAGATTAGAAACCGATACCTGGAGCTGGTACGAAAATTTACCCCTGAACAGCATCCGGAAAGCTTTATTAGAATAACAAAAGCCTATGAAGCAATTAAGGACAAAAGATCAAGGATAAAATCAAAAATTACGGGCCTTAAAGATTATCAGTTCTGGACAGAGGCTTTAACGGATCTTGTCAAGACAATTGACCTGGAAAGAAAATCACCAGGCCTGGGGGATATCCTAGCGGTGGATAAAAATGAATAAATTAACCCGCCTGATAAAACAGGGCTACCTCTATTTTGATCGTAAAATTTTGCTTTGGATTTTAAAAAAAATCTATAATTTTTCAGGGCAGCAGATTCATAAAAGAGAGGTTAACAAGGATATTGACGACTGGAGGGAACAAACCATTGCCGATTTTAAAGTCTGGATTTCCCAGGTGGAGAATCGTTCTGATCCGCAAGGGGGTGACCCCATGGACGAATGTGATTTATTCACCTTGCTTGCTGAATTCCTATCCCTGAAAAAGCAGATCCAGCTCCAAAACAGGGAGCAATCCAAAAATATAAAATGCCTTAAGGATTTTAATGAATTCGCCCAACAGGGTCATGCCATACTCTCTTTGCTGGAAAAAAAAATGGATCGATTAAATTCCCTGGAAGAAAAGATACGAGAAGATGCCCTGGAAACAGCAGTAAAAGCATTTCTGGATGTTCGGGATACCCTGGTGAGAGGGGTTGATTCAGGGGGGAAAATAGGGTCTGCATCTTTCCTTTTCGGCAGAAAAAAGATTGCAGATATGATAGAGGGCCATGTGATGGCCTTAAGAAAATTCGACCTGTCCCTTGCCATGCTCGATACCTTTCCCATTTATACGCATAATAAGGAATTTAATCCTGGAACCATGATGGCAGTCGATACTCAGCACCGACACGGTGTCAAAAATGGGATGGTAATAGATGAAATATGCGGCGGATTCACCCGAAAAAACAAGGTGATCAGGCTTGCCCAGGTAACGGTAAACAAATAGATGAACAAAATAGATAAACAGGAGGTGACATGGTAGAACCTGTAATAGGAATAGATCTTGGTACCACAAATTCAGAGGTTTCATTTGCTTTTGATGACGCCGTAAAAATAATTGAAAGCAATGATATCGAAAACACTGATAAAGGGATTCTTCCCTCATGTGTGGGAATCGACAATAAGGGCCGAGTGATTGTGGGGGAAAAGGCAAGGAACCAGGCTGCGGCATTCCCTGAAAATACGATTCTGGCGGTTAAACGGCAGATGGGGGAGAATCTTCATTTTATTCTTGGCAACCAGGGGTATTCACCCCAGGAGATCTCTTCATTGATTTTAAAGGAGCTTAAGACCCGGGCTGAGCAGGCAATCGGCCAAAAGGTAAACAAGGCAGTTATAACCGTACCTGCTTATTTTACAGATGCCCAGCGCCAGGCCACAAAGGAAGCCGGTACCATTGCAGGGCTTAATGTTCTAAGGATCATCAATGAACCCACGGCTGCGGCACTTGCCTATGAAGAGCTCAATTCCGCGGATCAGAAAAATATCTTGGTGTATGATCTGGGGGGCGGCACCTTTGATGTCTCCATCGTAAAGATTGAAAATAAAATAGTTGAAGTTCTTGCAAGTACTGGTGATAACAGGCTCGGCGGAGATGATTTTGACAGTCTGATTGTTCAATTTCTTGTCCAGCAGATCAAAGACACTTTTGGCAAGGATGTTGCAAATGAGAAAACAATAATGGCACGCCTGAAAAACAGTGCTGAACGAGCGAAAATACAGCTTTCGACCCTGCCCTTTGCCGATATCCAGGAGGATCATCTTGCCGAAGGTCTTCATCTGTCCTATGAATTGTCCCGGACCCAATTTGAGGAGATGATAAAAGAATATTTGGAAAAAACCATCATGTCCGTCACCACTGCATTGGCCGATGCAAGGCTTACACCGGAGGATATCGATAAAATATTGCTTGTGGGGGGCTCCACCCGAATTCCCATGGTTTCCGAGCTTCTTAAGGAAAAATTGGGAATAGAGCCAAGTCTTGGGGTTGACCCGGATCTGTGCGTGGCCCTTGGTGCGGGGATACAGGCCGGACGTGAAATGGGAAAAGATATTGCAAGTATGCTCATTGACATCACACCTTACACATTCGGAACAGCGGCATGGGGAGAGGTTGATGGTGAATATATGAATGACTGCTTTGTTCCCCTGATCAAAAAGAATACAAAATTGCCGGCATCAAGAACCGAAGCGTTTCAGACGATGATGGACAATCAGGAAGCGGCATTGCTGAAAGTGTTCCAAGGGGAAAATAAAAATGCCCTGGACAATATTTTTATCAACAGCTATTCGTTTGATCTTTCAAGAGCCCCTGCAGGAAGTGTTATCACCCTGAGATATGATCTTGATTTAAACGGCATTCTAAAGCTTGAAGCTGTGGAAAAAGATACGGGAAAGAAAATTAATGCCGTGCTGGAAAATGTTTTTTCCAATACCAGCGAAGCACAGATGCGTGAGTCCATGGACAAAATCAATACGCTTTTCAATGATGGAAGACAAGATGACAAGACCTGTGACAACGGCATTCAAAAAGAAGCGCCTCCTGTATTTGTAATGGAAACATTGGCCCTTGCCCAGGAAAAACTTTCCATTGCACCAGAAGAGGATAAGGATGAAATCATCAATTTAATGGAAGATATAAAAGGATTGAACGCTCAAAAAGAGTTTGCCAAAGCACTTGAACTCAGTCAAGAACTTGAAGACATCCTTTTTTATATAGAGTAAAGAATACAAAAATGGAAAATTGTCCTGCATGCAATGCAAAATACCTGGGCCGGGGGAGATGTCACCGGTGCAAATCTGATCTGGATACACTGTTGAAGATTGAGAACCAGGCTGAAGAATACCTGGATAAGGCGTTGTCAGCCTTTAAAAAAAAAGAGTATGACAAGATGTACTATTTTGCAAAAAAGTCATCTTCGCTAAAGCGTTCTCAAAAAGGTAAAAGTTTTTTATTCTATTCAGCCATACTTTCTCAGTCATATCAGACTCAGCCATGAAATTTTGGCTTTTACCTTGTAAGAGTTGCGGACAAATGATAAGTGAAAAAAGAATTCACTAGTGCGCCCAATCAAAGCGCTCAATCCCAAAAAAGAGTAAAAAATAAAATAAGGGTTATTATCTGTGGCTGAATCAAGATTTGCAGAACTCAAAGAAAAGGAAAAACAGGCAAGAAAACAGATTGT
>CAYWNB010000141.1:0-7614 GCA_964459195.1 uncultured Desulfobacula sp. | reverse complement strand
CCTTAGGGTTAGGAATTAATCAATTAGGATTTAGCCAATTGGGCTTTGTCCAATTTGGACTTAATAAGGGGGGTGACAATTTTAGGATCTGCTTTGCCCCGGGTTTGTTTCATTACCTGTCCCATGAAGAAACTGAAGAGTTTGGTTTTCCCGTCGCGATAGGCTGCGGCTTCTTTTGGGTTGTCAAGGATAATGGCCCCCACTATTTTTTCAAGTTTTGGCTGGTCAGACACCTGTTCCAGACCCTTTTCCTCGACAATTTTTTCGGGGGCTTTTCCGGATTCCACCATTTCTTCAAACACGGCTTTGGCAGCAGTGGCATTGATACTTCCCCCTTCAAGGAGCTTCAAAAGGCGGGAAAAATCCTTGGCTGATACCGGTACCTGGGTAATATCCAGCCCCTTTGCATTGAGCATGGCCAAAAGGGTGGTCATGGTCCAGTTGGCCGCCTGTTTGATATCGGTGAGGCCCTGTATGGTCTCTTCAAAATAATTGGCCAGATCGATGGTGGCGGTCAGCACCTTTGCGTCATAGGGGGACAGGTGGAACTGGTCAACAAACCGGGCCTGCTTTTGTTCGGGCAGTTCGGGCATCTGATCGGCCACAGATTTGATCCATTTCTCATCCACGATTAGGGGAACCAGATCCGGATCTGGAAAATATCGGTAATCATGGGCTTCTTCCTTGCCCCGCATGGAAGTGGTTTTGTTCTTGCTGGGGTCCCAGAGACGGGTTTCCTGGACAACGCTGTTTCCTTCTTCCAGCACATAGGTTTGGCGCTGGATTTCATAGTTGATGGCTTTTTCGACATTTTTAAAGGAATTGAGATTTTTCAGTTCCGCCCGGATGCCAAATTTTTTCTGGCCCACGGGCCGCAGGGAGATATTGGCATCGCACCGAAAACTTCCCTCTTCCATGTTGCCGTCACAGACATCAATGTATTTTAAGATGGCGTGGAGTTTTCTCAAGTAGGCCCCAGCTTCCCTGGCCGTGCGGATATCCGGCTCACTGACAATCTCAATGAGGGGAACACCGGTGCGGTTCAGATCTACCATGCTTCTGGCGCGAACCGGGTCATGGATGAGTTTGCCAGCGTCCTCTTCCATGTGAATCCGGGTGATGCCGATGTTTTTTTTGCCGCTTTCTTCAGTTTCTATGTCCAGGTGGCCGTGCTCGGCAATGGGGGCGGCAAACTGGGTTATCTGGTATCCCTTGGGCAGGTCCGGATAAAAATAATTTTTCCGGTCAAACCGGCTTTCCCTGGCAACTTTGCAGTCGGTTGCAAGGGCGGCTTTGATGGCAAAGGTGACGGCCTGCCGGTTGAGCACTGGCAAGACCCCGGGCATACCGGTGCACACAGGACAGGTGTTGGCATTAGGGGATTTTCCAAATTGGGTAGAGCAATTGCAAAAAATTTTTGTCTTTGTTTTTAATTGGGCATGGACTTCAAGGCCGATGACAGGTTCAAATGCCATAAATATATAGGTTCCTTTGGTATTATATATGGTTTTCCAACAACAGCCTTTCTTTATAACCTTGATATTTTGAATAATCAATATAATTTTTATTGCAATACCAGATCTAAAATTATAAAAGAAGGGTTTATTGATTTTATAACCACAGGAAATAACAGGGGATAGTCTGTATGAAATTTTTTTTGAGTGTTATCGGCATGGTCATGATTGTTGAAGGCCTGCCTTATTTTGCTTTCCCTGGTAAAATGAAGGCAACGGTTCAAATGATCCTCACCCTTGATGATGCGCATCTTCGGCGGTTTGGATTTTTCCTGATGCTGGCAGGTCTGGGCCTTGTTTACCTTGCCATGGGGGCCAATTAATGTATCGATTGTCCGACTATGATTATGACCTGCCCCAAGAGCAGATTGCCCAGGTCCCCTGCCAGGAAAGAAGCAATTCCAGATTATTGCATGTTCACCGGGAAAAGGAAGCGGTTTGCCACCATCAATTTTTTGACCTTGCCCGTATGCTTTGCTCCGGGGATCTGCTGGTGGTGAACGATACCCGGGTGATTCCGGCAAGGCTTGTTGGGAAAAAAGAGACCGGGGGGCGTGTGGAAGTGCTGATCATTGACTATGCAGGCGGTGTGAAAGCTTTGGCGGAAACTGGTTTTTTCCAATGTGATTGCCTGGTAAAGGCCTCAAAAAATCCAAAGCCCGGCACGATTCTCCATTTGGGGGATAAAATTATAGCCGAGGTGATAAGCGTTCGGCAATATATTTCCCAAATCCGGTTCTTGGGGGGTAAGGATTTTATCAATGACCTGAAAAGGTCCGGGCAGATTCCCCTGCCTCCCTATATAAAAAGGACGGGGGGGGAGGTGGCCCAAATGGATTCAAAAACCTACCAGACGGTCTATGCCGCAAAGGAAGGAGCGGTGGCAGCCCCTACAGCAGGGCTGCATTTTACCCGATCGCTTATGGCGGACCTTGAAACCCGTGGGGTTGAAATTGCCAATGTCACCCTCCATGTAGGGTATGGTACCTTTGTTCCGGTCCGGGTGGATGATATCCGGGAACACCAAATTCATTCTGAATATTATGCGCTTTCCTCTGAAACTGCCCAAAAAATTAACCGGGCCAAACAAGAGGGCAGGCGAGTGATTGCCGTGGGCACCACTTCGGTTAGGACCCTGGAATATCTCGCCGATGACAAGGGGCGGGTGAGCCCTGGCATGGGAAGCTGTGATCTGTTTATTTATCCGGGGTATACTTTTAAATGCGTGGATGCCATGGTCACCAATTTCCATCTGCCAAAGTCCACTTTGCTCATGCTGGTATCGGCCTTTTACACGAGGGAAAAAATGATACAGGCCTATGAAACCGCTATTCGAGCGGATTATCGATTTTTCAGTTATGGCGATGCCATGTTCATTGAATAAAATAAGGAGTTTATGCTAGACTTTAGCTTAATAAAAACATCAAGGGAAACCAGTGGGTCTGACAGCAGCCGGGCTCGTCTGGGAGAATTGACCACAGACCATGGGTCCATACAGACCCCGATATTCATGCCCGTGGGCACCCAGGGGTCTGTCAAGGGTATTTCCAAGGAAGACCTTGACCATTGCGGAGCCCAGATTATTTTGGGTAATAATTATCATTTGTATTTAAGGCCGGGGCCGGATGTTATCGAACATATGGGGGGGCTTCACAAATTTACCGGCTGGAAAAAACCCATGCTCACCGATTCCGGGGGGTTTCAATTTTTTTCCCTGGCCAAGCTTGCCAAATTTACCGATGAAGGGGTAAAATTTCAGTCCCATATTGACGGGTCCCGCCATTTTTTTTCTCCGGAGAAAGCTGTAGAGATCCAGATGATCCTGGGATCTGATATCATGATGTCCCTGGATTGGTGCATGGGACATCCGGCCACCCAAAGACAGACCATGGATGCGTTGGTCAAAACCACCCACTGGGCCCAAAGAGGCTATGATTTCTGGCAGTCAAAGGGGGGAAAGAACAATCTTTTCGGCATTGTCCAGGGAGGGATGTTCAAGAACTTGCGGTCCCTGTCCGCCGAGCAGATTACCGGGATCGATTTCCCCGGATTTGCCATTGGCGGCCTTTCCGTTGGGGATCCCACCGAGCTGATGTATGAAATGGCAGACCATACCCTGCCGCTTTTGCCTGAAAATAAACCCCGGTATATCATGGGGGTGGGCACCCCTGAAAACCTGGTGACGCTTGTGGATATGGGCTGTGACATGTTTGATTGCGTCATGCCCTCCCGCAACGCCAGAAACGGCCAGTTGTTTACATCAAGGGGGACCCTTAATATTTACAACGCAAAATTTAAGATGGACAAGGCGCCCATAGATGAGACCTGTCAATGCTACACCTGTCAAAATTATTCAAGGGCTTATCTTCGACATCTTTACAAATCCCGTGAGCTTTTGGCCTATCGTTTGAATACCATCCATAATCTTTATTATTACCTTGACCTCATGGCCAAAATGCGAGATGCCATACAAGAGGATCGGTTTTTTGAATTTAAACAAGATTTTTTCGCAAAAAGGAGAACGTAAATATGCATGAAATGGGCATTGCCGAAGAATTGGTAAAAATCGCAATGGATGCAATCCCCGAGGATATGACAGACCCCAAGGTAGAGATTCTTAATTTGAGAATTGGTAAGCTGGCCTCTGTGGTCGAACACAGCCTGACCTTTTGTTTTGAAATTATTACCAAGGATACCCCTTTGGAGAATGCCATGTTGGTGATTGAATCGGTGCCGGTTAAAATACATTGCAAGGTCTGCCACCAGGAGTGGGAAGTGGACAGTCCCATGTTTAAATGCCCGGACTGCGAGCAAGGGGAAGTGGAGATGATCGCCGGAAGGGAGATCGAGATCACTTCCATTGAATTGGCCGATGAGAAGGCCTGACCCCCTATGCCTGATTCATAAGGCCGGGTTTGGGGATTGGGAGTTAAGAGTGGCAAGGTGTAAATTTGGAACAGACAACATAAGGAAAGAACCATGGAAATAAATATTCAAAAACGGGTACTTGCGCAAAATGAAACAGATGCCGATCAGAACAGGGCCTTTTTTAAGGAAAAAAATGTATTTGTCCTGAACATGATGTCCTCTCCGGGATCAGGCAAAACCGAAACCCTGTGTAAAACCCTGGGACATCTGATGCCGGAAATTCGGGTGGGGGTGATTGTGGGGGATGTCTGCACCACCAATGATGCAGACAGGCTTGCCGTCACCAACGCCAAGGTCACCCAGATCAATACGGATCAATTCGGCGGAGACTGTCATTTGGCCGCCCATCTCATAGACGCTTCGGCAAGAAAGTTGGGGTGTGATGACCTGGATTTGCTCATCGTGGAAAATATCGGCAACCTAGTATGCCCTGCGGAATTTGATATTGGAGAGGATGCAAAGGCGGTTGTCCTGAGTGTCACCGAAGGGGAAGATAAACCCTTGAAATACCCCCTCATGTTCCAGGTGGCAGATATCGCTATTTTGAACAAGGTGGATCTGCTGCCTTACCTTGACTTTGATGCGCCCCTGGCCGTGGATAATATGAAAAAGGTTCATCCGGGCATGCCTGTGTTCGAGATTTCTGCTAAAACAGAAGTCGGGTTTGAACCCTGGCTTGAATGGCTCAGGGAAAGGGTAAAAGAAAAAACAGCCCGATAAATATAGGGCCAGATAAACCTAGGACCAGATAAACCTAGGGTCAGATAAATTTAGGGAGGGACCCATGGAAAAAAAACAGGCCGTTTTTGCCGGTACCTGGTATCCCGGAACTGCCCGGGAGTGTGAAAGAGCCATCCGGCAATTTTTAAGGGAAGGCCAGGGAAAACTTCAAGGCGATTTTATTGGCGGCATTGTTCCCCATGCCGGCTGGCATTTTTCCGGCAGTATTGCCGCCAGAGTGATAGCTTCCCTTCAGCCCCCGGAGGCCAACCTCACCGGTGTGGATACAGATGAACCGGATACAGATGAACCGGCTACAGCAGGTGCGATTGACACCATTCTTTTATTTGGTGCCCATATGCATCCACAATCAGATTCCTTCATCATGACCCGGGGGTTGATAGAAACTCCTTTAGGCGAAATGGAGGTGGATGGCGAACTGGTTGAAAAAATTGCCGCCGGCGTCGGTATCCAAAAGCGAGCGCCTGAAAAATTTCCCGATGACAATACCCTGGAACTCCAATATCCCTTTATTAAGTATTTTTTTCCCAGAGCCAAAATTGTGGTGGTGGGGGTGGCCCCTTCGAACATTGCCGCCATCATCGGCTGCAGAGCCGTGGAAGAATCCAACAGGCTGGGCCGTTGTATCCGGATAATCGGTTCCACGGACATGACCCATTATGGCCCTGATTTCGGGTTTTCCCCGGCAGGATTAGGAGAAAAGGCCGTTGAATGGGTGGCAACGGTAAATGATAAAAATGCCATTGCCGTAATGAAACAAATGGATACAGACAAGATTATTGCCCAGGGGCTGATTCATAAAAACATGTGTTGCCCCGGGGCTGCCGCCGCAGCTGTTGCCGCCTGCAAAAAAAAGGGCGCAGTCAAGGCAATTAAGCTTGACTACGCCACTAGTTTTGAGCGTTCCCGTTCAGACAGTTTCGTGGGATACGCAGGCCTTGTTTATGGGCGTGCCTGAATAAAGGCGACGGCCGTTTTGATGCGCAAGATTGTTTTGTCTTTTCCCAGGGCCAAAAGCATTTCAAATATGCCCGGGCTTACGGTGGTGCCGGTGATGGCCACCCTCAGGGGTTGGGCAATCTTGCCGAACCCAAGACCTGTATCTTCCATCAGGGTTTTAAAAATAGTTTCAAGCGGTTCCTGGCTGTAATCATCAAGAGATTCAATGGCGTCTGCCGCCTTTGTCAACAGCGCAGCTGCTTCGGGTTTTAAAAATTTATTGGCTGCTTTTTCATCAAACTCAACACCATCTTGATAATAAAAAACAGCTGATTTTGCCATTTCCACCAGGGTTTTACTTCGGGGTTGAAGGGTTTCAATCACGCCTTGGGTAAAGGCATCATTTTGGGCCTCAATGCCCAGGGCCTCTAGGTGGAACAAGAGATGCTCTCCCAATTCTTTGGGGGATTTTTTCTGGATATGTTTGGCATTCAAGGCCATGAGTTTGTCAAGATCAAACATGGAAGCAGATCGGCCCAGGTGCTCCAGGTCAAATTTTTCAATAAGGTCATTGCGTTCAAAAAATTCCTGGTCTCCATGGGACCACCCCAGGCGCACCAGATAATTAATCATGGCATCGGCCAGAAATCCCATGGTCCGGTATTCCCCCACGGACATGGCGCCGTGGCGTTTGCTCAGCCGGGCTTTGTCCGCCCCGAGTACCATGGGGACATGGCCGAACAGGGGCAAATCAGCCCCCAGGGCCTGGTAGATTAATATTTGTTTGGGGGTGTTGACCAGATGATCATCCCCCCGGATAATGGTGTTGATATTCATGGTCAAATCATCCACCACCACGGCCAGGTTGTACATGGCCACTCCATTGCTTCTCTGGATGATGAAATCGTCGATTTCGGCATTCTGAAAGGCGGTGTTTCCCTTGACCACATCCTCCACAAGGGTGACCCCCGTGGCGGGAGTTTTCAGCCTTACCACGGTATTGTCGGACATGGGAAGGTTAAGGTTTCGGCAACGGCCGTTGTACTGGGGGTTTTTCCCATTTGCCCGGGCTTCTTCGCGCATGGCATTGACCTGCTCTTGAGTGCAAGAACAATTATAGGCATGGCCCGAGGCCACTAGTTTCTCAATGTACTCGTTGTAAATATCATATCGCTGGGTCTGGAAATAGGGGCCTTCATCCCAATCGATCCCGAGCCATTCAAGGGATTGCAGTATGGCTGTAACCGATTCTTCTGTGGACCTTGCTTCGTCTGTATCTTCGATTCTTAAAACAAATTTCCCTTTGGTTTTTCTGGCATAAAGCCAATTGAACAAAGCGGTTCTGGCGCCGCCAATGTGAAGGTATCCGCTGGGGGAAGGGGGAAAACGTGTGGTTATTGGTTCCATATATATGCTCCAAAATTAATAAAAAATTCATCTGTAAATTCGAGCCCTTAAGTATCACAAAACCCATCGTTGGGCAATAGGGATA
>CAYWNB010000140.1:3753-7646 GCA_964459195.1 uncultured Desulfobacula sp. | reverse complement strand
AATATCTTCATTGAAATGGTTGAAAATTTAAAGGTCTTTTTCCCCACTGGGTACATCCCCATGATATAAGCTATTTGAGGCAACTGGTGGAATTTTAAACCCCAGGTCCGTAGCGAGCGATGATTGCGTCGGAAGGGGGATTGACGGGCTTGTAAAGACAAACAAAAAGATATGTTGCCCTGTGAAGAAGTGGTTAAATGTTTATTAAACAGGACTCGTAATATGTTTGATGACACTCAATGTAGTTCTGGAAAATGGTGTACAAGGGGTGTACCAAGAGCCATACAAAGCAACAAGGCTCTTGACGAATATCGACAAGAGCCTTGTAATTAATGGTGGGCCGTCAGGGAGTCGAACCCGGGACCTACTGATTAAGAGTCAGTTGCTCTACCAGTTGAGCTAACGGCCCATTAATTTAACGTCGCGAAAATAGCAGTGATCCAACAGGATGTCAATGTTTTTTTGTCTTTTTCCGAATGGGTCAATAAACCGGTTGACCCTTTAAAGATAGGTCTGGTATATTCAATACTTTTAGGGAATCATATCAAAATACAAATATAGAAGGAAAAATCATATGGAAATGTCTAAATCAAATGCACTGTATAATGCGGCTAAAGAACTTATTCCGGGTGGGGTGAACTCTCCTGTCAGGGCCTGCGGCTCTGTTGGCGGGCAGCCTGTTTTTATTGAACGGGGAGACAAAAGCCGCATCTATGATGTGGATGGGAACGCCTATATTGATTATGTTCTTTCCTGGGGACCGCTGATTTTAGGGCACAGGCCGCCCCAGGTCATCAAGGCCCTTGAAAGGGTTCTTGCTACCGGGACCAGCTTTGGTGCCCCCACTGCCCTTGAAACCCAATTGGCCCAATTGGTGGTCGATATGGTTCCTTCCGTGGATATGATCCGCATGGTCAATTCCGGTACGGAAGCCACCATGAGCGCCATTCGTCTGGCCCGGGGGTATACGGGCCGGGATATTATTATCAAATTTGACGGATGTTATCACGGCCATGCCGACACCTTGCTGGTAACGGCCGGATCCGGGGTGGCAACCCTTGGTATTCCGGGAAGCCCGGGAATACCCGCAGCGGTTGTTTCAAACACCCTGTCATTGCCTTACAATGACATTGAGGGGTTTGAACGGCTCATGGTTCAAAAGGGAGACCAGGTGGCCGGAGTGATTGTTGAACCCGTTGCCGGCAACATGGGCATGGTGCGCCCGAAGGAGGGATTTCTTGAAAGCCTGAGGGAGATGACAACCAAGCATGGATCTGTATTGATTTTTGATGAAGTGATGACCGGATTCCGTGTTGCCCAAGGGTCTGCCCAGGGATATTTTAAAATTACACCGGATCTTTCCTGTTTTGGCAAGATCATTGGGGGGGGGCTGCCCGTGGGCGCTTACGGGGGAAGACGAGAGATCATGGAGCAGATAGCGCCGGTGGGTTCTGTCTACCAGGCAGGCACCCTGTCCGGGAATCCTCTGGCCATGGCTGCCGGCATTGCCACCTTGACGGTTCTTAAGGATGATGCCGTGTATGCTGAACTGGATCAAAAAACCCATCGCTTGATCAAAGGATTACAGGGGGCAGCAGATGATGCCAAAATTTCAATGAAGGCAGGACACATTGGATCCATGGCAGGTTTTTTCTTCACCGAAAGGGACGTCTATAATTTTGAAGATGCCAAGACCTCTGATTTAAAACGATTTGCCTTGTTTTATCAGGGGATGCTGAGCCGTGGGGTCTATCTGGCGCCTTCTCAGTTTGAGGCGTGCTTTGTTTCTTTAGCCCATACTAACGAAGATATTGATACCACCATTGAGGCGGCCCGAGCTGTCATGGCAGATCTTTAATGGAAGGGGTGATTAAAAAAATACACCTGGTTGCCGCCTGCGGAACCGGAATGGGGACCCTTGCCTGCATATTAAAGGAAATGGGATACCAGGTAACCGGGTCTGACCAGAATATCTATCCGCCCATGAGTGATTTTCTGGCTGAAAAAGGAATCAAACTTTTTTCAGGATTTGACCCCCAAAACCTGGCCCATGGTCCAGATCTTGTCATCATCGGCAATGCCGTTCCCAGGGAAAATCTTGAAGCCAAAGCTGTGCTCGCTCAAAAGATTCCCTACCTGTCCATGCCCCAGGCCGTAAATCAGTTTATTGCCAAGGGAAAGAAGATTATTCTTGTTACCGGGACCCACGGCAAAACCACCACCTCATCCATCATGGCCCATTTGCTTGAAACTGCCGGTCTCGCCCCTTCTTTTCTGGTGGGGGGAATTTTACGGGATTTTAATTCCAGCTTTCAAATCGGCTCAGGCGATTACATGGTCATCGAAGGGGATGAATATGATACTGCCTTTTTTGATAAAGGCCCAAAGTTCATGCACTATGATCCCCATATCACCATCATGACAGGGGTGGAATTTGACCATGCTGATATTTTTAGGGACATTGAGCACATCAAGGAAATATTTTCTACTTTTGTTCAAAAAATAGCGCCCACAAGCCATATCATTGCCTGCATGGAAGATGAAAACCTGAATCAAATCCTTGAAGGATACACAACAAAGGTTGAAACCTATGGGCAGGGCGGTGACTGGCAATTTTTCGACCATAGCCAACGATTCAGCAGAACCCAGGCCAGGATTCAGGGACCGGACAGGCGTTTTGATATCGAAACAGGGCTTGTGGGTCGGCATAATCTGATGAATACCCTTGCCTGTGTTGCTGTGGCAAGAAAATTAGGCATCCCCGATACCCTGGTGCAAAAAGCCCTTGCCACCTTTTCCGGGGTTAAGCGTCGCCAGGAAATCAGGGGGGTTAAGCGGGGCATAACTGTTATGGACGATTTTGCCCATCACCCGTCGGCGGTCAGGGAAACCCTGGCGGCAGTAAAACCTTTTTATAAAAATGGGCGGGTTATTGCTGTGTTTGAGCCCAGAACCAACACCAGCATGCGCCGTTTTTTCCAAGCGACATATCCAGAGGCGTTTTTGGCGGCAGACAAGACCTTGATCTGCGATCCCTGTGTGAAGAAAAATATTCCCAAAGATCAGCGGTTCTCACCTGCACAATTGGTGGCCGATATCAATGGGAAGGGGGGCGAAGCCTATCATTTTGAGACACCCGATAGCGTGCTTGACTATCTGATCCCCCAATTGAGAAAAAATGACCTTGTCTTGATCATGTCAAATGGGGGTTTTGATAATATCCATGCCAGGCTTCTTGCGAGGCTTGAGTGAAAGACGCATGGATTCGCATTGTCGGTATTGGTATTTTTCACATGTTTTTATACGTGTACTTGGTTCCCTTTGTGATTTGCCCACGATATGGAAAGAATGGATTGGCATTTACCATTGTCACAGCTGTGGTAATTTCCATAGCTGTTTTGGGAACCCTATGGATTGGTAATAAGAAAAACCGTTAAAGGAGATAAAGATGACTGAAATAGCAAAAATTGAGTGGGACCCCAAGTACAGTGTGGATATAGAAGAAATCGATGATTTTCAAAAAAAAATGTTTGAGATGTTTAATGAACTTATTGATATGAAAGACACAAACGCAGATGCCAAATCCTATGCGGGTTTGATTTCTGATATTAATGACTATGGCAAGCTTTATTTTTCCAGGGAAGAAAAAATTCTGAAAAAAAGAGGATATCCTGATTTTGACAGTCATGCCAAGGCTCATCGACAATTCATCAGAAGTTCTATCAGTCTGAGAAGAGAGCTAACCGAAGATATCAATAACCTGACGATTGAGGCGATCCTGGAACTGAGGGATTGGCTCATTCACCATATTGAGACAACAGATTCCCTCTATATCCCCTTCTTGAGAATTCACCAATTCATTGATGATAGAAACAAAAAATAACTAAAGTTGT
>CAYWNB010000140.1:2212-3653 GCA_964459195.1 uncultured Desulfobacula sp. | reverse complement strand
TATGACACGGCAATTAAAACTTGATCTTACCACTTTGCATGACCTTCAATTGGTTTCCCATCTGGATTATTATTTTGCAAAGACCATGGCAGCTGCATTTCATGAAACAAGTCCACTGGTCCTTGTCTCCTGTGCCCTTGCTTCCCAGGCAGTCTCTGATGGGTATATATGTATTGATCTTAAAAAAAAGGCTGGCACCCGTCTAAGAATTCCGGAACAAGAGGCTTGTATCCAGTTTCCTCCTTTTGAAGAATGGAAAAAAGCCTTAGCCTGCGCTGACATGGTCGGGCGAGACAAATATTTGTGGGAGGAGGGGGCGCTTGGCCCGGAAAATAAGTTTCCCCTGGTTCTTGATTCTGGCAACCTGTATCTGTCCCGGTATTATGATTTCCAGAAACGTCTGGTGCATAATTTGTGCTGCAGGGTGGGGGTACCACCCGTGCAAATGAATCCAGGTTTTGATCGTATATACCTGGATCCCCTTTTTTCAGGCCAGACAACCAAACAGGCGGAGAAACAAAAAGAGGCCGTTGAAAAAGCATTGGCCCACAATTTCCTGGTGATTTCGGGCGGTCCGGGTACCGGAAAAACATATATCACCACACTGATTAAGACCCTTCTGGATCGATATGCAGAATCCTGTGAAACTTCCAAACCCAGAATCCTTGCTGTGGCCCCAACGGGAAAGGCGGCCTCAAGACTTGCGAATGGCCGTACCATTCATTCGGTATTAAGCCCGTTAAGAGGACAAAGCGGTTTTTTATATAATCAAGGGAACCCTTTGCCCGTTGATGTGGTGATAGTGGATGAGGCTTCCATGATCGATATCGCTTTAATGACAAGACTATTGGAAGCTATTCCCCTTGAAGCAAAGGTGATTTTTCTGGGGGATAAAGACCAGTTGTCTCCTGTCCAGGCAGGTGCGGTCTTTGCGGATATCTGCCGGGTAAAAGGGCTTGAGGCCCATTTGGTTTTTCTGACCTATAATTTCAGGTCAAGGGGAAAAACAGGTATTGAGAACCTGGCCCGGGCCATTAACCGCAATGATGTCACCTCAATGGAAACCATTTTATCGGGGTCCCAATATCCAGATATCGGGTATGAAGATACCCGAAAGGAAGAGGGTCTTGATCAGATCCTGGAAAAATATATCATCAGGGGATACACCCCTTTGACCGAACAGGCAGACCTTTTAAACAGCCTGGAGAATCTGGATAGCTTCAGGATACTGTGCGCCCATAATATGGGGGAAACCGGAACATTACAAATTAATCATCTTTGTGAAAATATTTTGCGGTCCCACCCTAATTTTGATATAAGGACCCAGTTTTTTAAAAAGATTGTGATGATCAGTGCAAATGATTATTCAAGGGGGCTTTTTAATGGTGACACAGGAATTGTTTATGAGGAAGACAAGGTTATCAAGGCAGGATTTCAGGAT
>CAYWNB010000140.1:0-2112 GCA_964459195.1 uncultured Desulfobacula sp. | reverse complement strand
AAAGTATACCCCAGCAAATATGGCTGTTTTTTTGTTCGGTTAGATTAACCGTTTATACCCTGGTGCTTCTGGCAAGCACGTCCATCTTTGGAACCGTAATTCTACAGAACGGTTCCCCAACACAGTATGTAAATCTCTACGGAAAGGGGTTTTACAACCTGATCAAGGTATTGAAGCTTGACGACATGTACCAGGCCTGGTGGTTTCTTTTTCTGCTGTTGCTCTTGTGTATTAATATTATTGTCTGTTCGATTGAAAGACTCTCGTTGACCTGGAAAATCATTTTTCCCAAGCGAATCACCTTTAATCCGGATCGGTTCAAAATACTGAAAAACCGGGAGACCTTTACCTCTGAAAAAGGGGTTAATACCCTGGCCGCTGAGTATCAGACCATTCTATTTAAAAAGGTGGGCAAGGTTCTATACGAAAAAACCGAAAATGGCGGTGTCATGTATGCGGAACGAGGCCGCTGGAGTCGCCTGGGGGTCTATGTGGTCCATGCCAGTATAATTTTGCTGGTGGTCGGCGCATTGATCGGTGCTGTCTTCGGTTTTAAGGCAAACCTGCGGCTGGATGAAGGTGCCAAGACCGACACACTTTTTACCACCAAATCCAGAACTCCCATTCAATTACCCTTTTCCATCCAATGCAATGAGTTTGAGGTTCGCTTCTATGACACGGGTGCCCCGGATGAGTTTCGGTCAAACCTGACCATTCTTGAAGAGGGAAAGGAAAGTTTTACCAAGGATATCCGGGTAAACCAGCCCTTGAGATATAAAGGGATTAATATATTTCAGTCTTCCTATGGAACGGCAGCGCCGGACAGTGCGGTGTTTGAAATCATGGATAATACCACCCAGGCGATCCTTACCAAAAGCCTGGCCGTTGGAGAGCAGTTAACGCTGCCCGGGGATGCCGGAATATTTGAATTCCAAGGAGTTCTGCCCAATTTTAAATTCAGGGAGCATAACCTGGGACAGGCCTTTTTTGGAAAAATAACCTTAACCGGCAAGGAGGGATTTCAGATACCCCTTCCCACCAAATTTCCCACCTTTGATAAAATGAGAAAGGGTCAGTTCTCCTTTGTTGTAAAAAAATTTGATCAACGGTATTATACAGGTCTTCAGGTCACAAAGGATCCGGGGATCTGGTACGTATATGCCGGGTTTATCCTGATGATTCTGGGATGCTGGATCACCTTTTTTGTCTCCCATCAATCCTATTTTATTGAAATAAAAACATCAGATCAAAACACAACTTGTGTCCTGGTTTCAGGGAAAGCCAACCGAAACAACTTTGGCATGACACTTAAAATTAAGAAATTAGTAACCCTATTAAAGGATAAATAACGCCCATGAATAGTTCTTTTCTATTATCAACCACCACATTTATTTATGCACTGGCTTCGGTGTTTTATATCGGATCCTTTTCATTTAAGAAACAAGTGCTGGCCCGTGCAGGGTTCTGGGTGATTGTCATCGGTTTTATCACCAACACCGCCGGGATACTCCTGCGGTGGGTTGAGTCCTATCAAATGGGATACGGCCATGCTCCTTTTTCCAACATGTATGAATCCCTTGTCTTTTTCTCCTGGACCGTGGCAATTTTGTATATTTTTGTTGAATTAAAATACAAGGAAAGCATCATCGGTGTTTTTGTATCACCCCTGATTTTTCTGGCCATTGCCTATGCTTCATTTGATCCCAATGTCAGTTCCAAGATCAGTCCCTTGATTCCGGCCCTGAAAAGCAATTGGCTCATTGCCCATGTCATTGCCTGTTTTCTAGGCTATGCCGGGTTTGCCCTGGCATTCGGGTTCAGTTTTATTTATTTTGTCAAACCCAAGGATCCCAAAAGCACTTCCGTCTTTTCCCGGCTGCCCTCCTGGGAAATGATTGATGAACTCACCTATCAGATGATCGTATTTGGATTTCTTTTTCTGACCATCGGTATTATCACGGGAGCTGTCTGGGCCAATTCCGCCTGGGGCAAATACTGGTCCTGGGATCCCAAGGAAACCTGGTCTTTAATTACCTGGTTTGTTTATGCCATTTTTTTGCACTTACGAATGATGCGGGGATGGAATGGCTCAAAACTGGCCATTGTCTCCAT
>CAYWNB010000139.1:1218-7663 GCA_964459195.1 uncultured Desulfobacula sp. | reverse complement strand
CCCGATAAACCGGCCATTGTGTTTGAGGGGCAGACCATTTCCTACCAGGCCCTTTGCCGGCGGGCAGACCGGACCAGCTGCTGGCTTCAGTCCATCGGGATTGAAAAAGGGGATCGGGTGGCCGTGATGCTCCACAATTGTCCGGAGTTTCTGGATCTGTTTCTGGCCTGTTCCAGGTTGGGGGCTATTTTTGTGCCTATCAATTTTCGCATCACCGCAA
This sequence comes from uncultured Desulfobacula sp., assembly GCA_964459195.1. Taxonomy (GTDB): domain Bacteria; phylum Desulfobacterota; class Desulfobacteria; order Desulfobacterales; family Desulfobacteraceae; genus NBML01. Next base: position 7,443 of record CAYWNB010000139.1, on the reverse strand, counting down.
GTGAACTGGATTATTTTATTAAAAACTGCCGGCCCCGCCTGTTTGTCCACGGGCAGGAGGTGGCTGAGGTGGTCAACGGGCTGGTGCTGGAAAGCTATCTGCCGCCCATGATGGTGGCCCAGGTGGGCGGGGCAGACCTTCGGGGCCGGGTGTTTGATTTTGACAATGTCACCCGAAGATTTGACGGGCAACGGGCGTTTTTGACCCGGAGTCTTGGGCCGGCCGACCCGGAAGAGCCCCAGGTGATCATGTATACCTCGGGCACCACGGGCCAACCAAAGGGAGCGGTGCTCTCCCATAGGAAAACATTTTTCAACTGCCTCAATGCCGACATTTTTTTCAAGCTCCATCCCAGCGATATCATGTTGGTGTTTTTGCCCCTGTTTCATTCAGGCGGTCTTTTCATCCAGGCCGCGCCGATTTTTTATAAAGGGGCCACCCTGGTGCTGCACAGTAAATTCGATCCCCTGCAGGTTTTCAGGGATATCGACCGGTTCCGGGTGACCAAATTTTTAGGGGTCCCAACGGTTTACAGGGAATTGCTCAAGGTGCCCCCGGAAGCAAGAGGGGATATCTCCTCCCTTCGGGTCTGTGCCGGGGGCGGGGAAAGCCTGACCGAAGATCTGATCCGGAACTGTGCTGAGGCAGGCCTTGGGTTCCGCCAGATCATGGGGCAGACGGAAACCTCTATTTTGTTATGGGCATCTGAAAACGATTTCTTCAACAAGCCGGGAACCGTTGGCCGGCCGGTCTTCCACGCCGAAGTTTCGATCCTGGACGACCGGGGGAAAAAAACCGCCCCAGGGGAAATCGGAGAGATTGTGGTTCGGGGGTCCATCATGATGAAAGAGTATTGGCAGGACCCGGTTAAAACCGAAGAGACGATTAAAAACGGGTATCTGCATACCGGGGATCTGGCACGCATGGACGCGGACGGTTTTTTCTATTTGGAGGGAAGGGCCGGGGATATGTATATTTCCGGGGGGGAAAATGTGTATCCGGCTGAGGTGGAAAAGGTGCTCAAAGCCCACCCGGACATAGAGGAGGTGGCGGTCAAGGGAGTGGCCGACGATACCTGGGGCGAATCAGGTCATGCCTTTGTGATCGCCTCTCCGGGTTCCGCGATCAATGAATCCGACGTCATTGCCATGTGCGATGGCAAGTTGGCCCGATATAAGTGGCCGAAAAAGGTGACCTTTTGCACACAATTTCCCCGGACCTCCCTGGGCAAGGTGCAAAAAAGGGATCTGGACGGGCCTGCCTGATGGATCGGCCTGATTAAGCGGGCTTATTCGGTGGTCCGATTAATCGGCTTGATTAAGCCTTAAGGGTGAACCGCCATTTGCAGAATATCTCCTCGGGATGGGGGTCTGGCGGGGCAAACACGCATTCCACACGGATGCGGTCGTCGATCACCCGGGCAAAACTTTGAAATTCCTTCATGTGCATGTGTTTGCAGACATATTCCCCCTGGCCGCGTTTGAGGCGGGCCTCCTGGGCCGGGCAGGAGGGCACGGTAATGATCACCTCGTCGGGGGTTTCTTGGATGTCATACCCCACCAGAAGGGTCCAGGGAAATCGTTTCAGGGCGTAAACAAAGCCGGGCAGTCCTTTTTGGGGGGCGGGGAATTTTTCCACAAGATCTTTGGCTGCATAGCCTGCCACCTTGTCCCAGACCTCTTCATTGATTTTTTCCGCCGTGGTCTGGTCAAAGTTTTCTGATATCCGGATAAACCAGAAGGCATCCATGACCCGGTAATTGAACAACAAAAATTCAATATAGGTCAGCAATTCCTGTTTGTTCATATCCTTGAATATTTTCAGATCCATTTTATCTCACTCCCCCAGTGTTATAAACCCATATGGTTCATATATACGCATATTCGAATTATAAACAGCCGTCAAGTGAATCCATAAAGAAGCACTTGCCCCTCCAGAATATGGGGTACACAATTTTTGTAAAATGGGGTATCCTGAGGAAATCTGTTCCCGGACCACCCGTTTCCATAAAAAAAGGAGAAAAAAATGCCCCTGTCCTTTTCTTCCACCACCCACGGTGACATCGCCTTTGGATTTTTTAATATCGAGTCGGACATGCTGCTGCTGGAACACTATTTCTTTTTTGCCGACCAGTTCTGTTCCTGGATGTGCGAGTTAGCAGACCCAGAAACGCCAGCAAGCCAGGTAAGAGTGGAGGGGTCTGTTTTTTATATCCCGGATTCCAATGATATCGGGGATCTGATGGGGGCCATCCATGGGGTTCGGTTTACCGGGTTTATAGGAGAGATCTACCGGCATTTTCCCTTCCCCGAGGACCCCCTGGCCTTTAAGCAGAACCCCCAGGGGGATCAAACCCGAAAGCCTGTGTTGGCCCGGATCGAAAAATTTGCCCGAAAAGAACAGATGCCCATTGAATTGTGCCTGGACGGCCAGGTTCGAATCGGGGTCTATGGGTTTGATCCGGGGGTGTTCCATCAGCTTATCCAATATGTCTGGCAGGGGGGATATCCCCGGTGGAAAGAGGGGATCTGTCCGCCCTGTGTGCTGGAGATGAAAACCTGTCTCCAGGCAAGTCGTCATCCCTTGTTTCAAGGGGTATTTTAATCCTTGCTGAAGGGCATGAAGGGCATGGGATGCTCTTCATGCCCTTCATGGTTAAAAACTTGCCGGTTAAAAATTTAAAATCAGGTGGCTTGTCTGGGTTTGGGCAATGGTTCCAGATCCTTTAATGCCGCATCAATCTGTTCCTGGGGAAGCTCATGGTCGACCAGTTTTCCTCTGAAAAAGGATTCATAGGCTGCCATGTCCACCAGACCATGTCCGGACCAGTTAAAGAGGATGGTTTTTTCCTTGCCTTCTTCCTTGGCTTTCAGGGCTTCTCTGATGGTCATGGCAATGGCATGGTTGCATTCAGGGGCGGAGATGTACCCTTCGGACCGGGCAAAGGTCATGCCGGCCTTAAAGGTTTCAAGCTGGTGGATGGATTCGGGCCGGACAATGCCGTCCAGAATCAGCTGGCTGACCAGGGGGGCCATGCCGTGGTACCGCAGGCCGCCAGCATGGATGGGGGCGGGCACAAAATTATGGCCCAGGGAGTGCATGGGCAAAAGAGGCGTCATCTGGACGGTATCCCCGAAGTCATAGGCAAAGGGCCCCCGGGTCATGGTGGGGCAGGAGGTCGGTTCAACGGCGATGATGTCAATGTCCTTTCCGTTGATCTTGTCCAGGGCATAGGGGAAGGCAAGTCCTGCAAAATTAGATCCCCCACCGGCACTGCCGATGATCACATCCGGGTAGGCGCCTGCCATTTCCATCTGTTTTTTGGCTTCAAGCCCTATGATGCTCTGGTGGATCATGACATGGTTGAGAACCGAGCCCAGGGCATATTTGGTATTTTCATCGGAAACCGCCTCTTCAACCGCCTCGCTGATGGCCATGCCCAGGCTGCCCGGAGAATCGGGATTTTTTTCCAGGATGGATCGTCCTGCCTGGGTCTCGCTGCTGGGGCTTGCCGTGCAGTTGGCTCCCCAGGTTTCCATCATCAGGCGGCGGTAGGGTTTTTGATTGTAGGAGATTTTGACCATGAACACCTTGCATTCGATGCCGAAAAAGGAACAGCACATGGCAAGGGCGCTGCCCCATTGACCTGCCCCGGTCTCGGTGGTGATCTTTTTGGTGCCGGCCATCTTGTTGTAATAGGCCTGGGCAATGGCGGTATTGGGTTTGTGGCTGCCGGCGGGGCTGACGCCTTCGTTTTTATAATAGATCTTTGCCGGGGTATCCAGGGCCCGTTCAAGATCATAGGCCCGGTAGAGAGGAGACGGACGCCAGATGGCATATTTTTCCAGAATTTCTTCGGGAATGTCTATCCATCTCTGGGTGCTGACTTCCTGTTCAATGAGGTTCATGGGGAAAATAGGGGCCAGGTCTTCCGGGCCGCAGGGCTGTCCGGTTCCGGGGTGCAGCGGGGGTTCCATTCCATTGGGCAGGTCTGCCATAATGTTGTACCATTGTCGGGGCATGTCATTTTCCGATAACAAATACTTTTTGGTCCTCATAACGCCTCCTTGTATTGGGTTAAAAAAAATTGATTGCACTTGATTTTTACATCAAAGGGAAAATCAATTTTTCGGGTTGACAATATTCGGGGCCTTGCCGGTTAACAGATAATTCACCATCTGGGTTGCCACGTCCCTGGCGACATTGTCCTGGGCCTCATGGGTGGAGGCCCCTAAATGGGAGGAACAGATAAAATTGTCCAGTTCCATGAGCTGAATTTTCCCGGGGGGTTCCGTTGCAAACACATCCAGGGCAGCTCCTCCCAGGTGATTGGATTTTAAGGCATCATAGAGATTTTGTTCATTGATGATACCGCCCCTGGCACAATTGATCAACATGGCACCCGGTTTCATCCGGGACAGGGTCTCTTTGTTGAACAGGTTGGTGGTTTCGGGTGTTTTGGGGGTGTGAATGGAAATGTAATCGGCAGTTGTCAGCAGCTGTTCAAAACTGACCGGCCGAACGCCGATGGCTTCAAGAGCGGCACTTTCCTGGTAAGGATCAAACCCAATCACCTTCATCTTCAGGCCCATGGCCCTGTCCGCCACGATACCCCCGATGTTTCCCACCCCGATCAACCCCAGGGTTTTGTTGTATATTTCACGACCCCGAAGATTTTTTTTCTCCCATCGACCATTTCGCAGGGTGGCGGTGGCCCTGGGGATGTTTCGGGAAAGGGACATTAACAGGGCGATGGTATGCTCTGCCGTGGTGATTGCATTGCCCAGGGGGGTGTTCATCACGGCAACATGGGCACGGCTGGCGGCGGGAATGTCCACATTGTCCAGTCCGATTCCGGCCCGACCGATCACCTTGAGGTTTTTGGCCCTGGAAATCAGGTCGCAGGTCACCTTGGTTTTGCTTCGAATGGATAATCCGTGGTAAACTCCGATGATCTCTTCAAGCTCGGTTGGGGAAAGATCGGTTTGAACATCCACCTCAAACCCCGGGGTGTTTTGAAATATTTCAATGCCGACATTTGAGAGGGGATCACTGACCAGTATTTTTTTCATGATAGTCCTCCTTTATTAATGGAAATTAATAAAAAACGCCTGACACTGTGTATAGAAACATTAAACCGCCCGGGTCAATGTTGTAAAAATGGTGACAAAATGGTGATAAAAAACCACCAGTATTTTATGGCAGTGGGGTCTGTCTTTGCCAGCCTTCTCATGCGTTCTCCAGGGAGAGCAGGTAGGAGCGCAGGTTGATATTTTTATGTTTCAGGGCCAGTTTGGTCCGTATTTTATACCGGTGAGAGGTAATGGTGTTTAAAGAGACCTTGAGAATCTGGGCAATATCCTTGTTCACAATGCCGTCTTTCACCAGGGTGGCCACCTTGATTTCCATGGGAGTGAGGTTCAGGTACTTCGAGGAGAGTTTGCCGATCAAAGGAGAGGTAATCTGACCGATGTTTTTTTCAAGGCGATCCAGAAGCACCTGCTGGCCGTGGCTTGGATTGGTTTGGGCCAGCTCAGTCAGATAGGGAAGGATGGATTGCCGGATGTTGGTCAAAAAGTTTTCCCGATCATTTTTTTCCTTTTGTTCCATCTGGTTCAGGACCACTTTCAAGGCGATATTGGCTTCTTCAAGCTGTTGGTTGGTCCGGGTCAGGGTGTCGGTTCGTTTTTCGACCAGCTCCTCAAGAAGGGTTTTATGGGTTCTCAATTCGTCTTCAAGCCGTTTCCGCTGGAAAAATTCTGGGATGTCAATTTTTTTGTAATACTCGTATTGAAGATAGGCTTTTTTACCGTATCCACTGATATATTCCTTGATCCTGGATGGATGGGCCATGATGAACCGGCAGTGGGGATCCCCTTTTGCCCGGCATTGGATTTCGGCGGTCACAAGGGAGACGCCAAAGCTCTCCTCACACCAGCCCGAAGAATAACCGGCATTCATCACACAGACCGGAAAATCGGCTTTTTCTTCTTTTTCCATCCATGCCTGGGCTTCAAATGAATAGGGATGGTCATAAATCAGATAAAAATCTTCATCCGGGGTGGGCCTGGACAAGGGGTGGATTTTTACTGAAGCCCACCCTGAATAGGCAAAATGAATGGGGCCTGCCGACAGTCGTTCAATGGGATCCTCCACCTTCGTTTTTAAAAAGAAACTTTTTGCATCGGCCTGTCCAATGGAATGGGCAATATCAAACAGAAAATT
>CAYWNB010000139.1:0-1118 GCA_964459195.1 uncultured Desulfobacula sp. | reverse complement strand
TTATCCGGGTTTTCCATGAATCGTTTATAGAGGGTATAGTGCTGGGTGTTGCGATAGGAGATGGGTTCAATGGCTTTTTGGTCAAAGGTATAAATCAATGCATCCGGGCAGGCCATGAGGAAGGGGGAATGGGTGGCGATGATGAACTGGGCATGACCCCTCTGGTTTATGTTGATCAGCAGATTTAACAGATCAATCAAGGAGGAAGGGGACAGGGCGGTTTCCGGTTCATCCAGGAAATATAAGCCTTTTCTGGTATATCTTGACTTAAAGTAGGACATGAGAGACTGGCCGTGGGATTGGGTAATCAGGGATTTTCCGCCAAAATAGTCGAGCATGGCCGGATCATTGAGGGCCCATTCTTCAAGGTTCTTCGCAAAATGGGAAAAAATCTGGGAGCCAAAGTATGATCCAGGAACCGGACCCTGGTTCCATTGAACGGAAATATGTTTATACAGGTCCTCTTCATGGGGGTTTTCTTCCACCCTTAAATTGAATTCATTCTGCCAGATGTGAACCCCGCATCGATTGGCAAGGGCTTTGAGCAGGGTGGATTTGCCCGTACCGTTTTCACCGATGAAAAGGGTGATGCCGTTGTTGAACGTCATTTTTTTTGTACGGTGCAATATTTTTAGTTTAAAGGGATAGGCATCCCGGACGGGAAATTTTTCCGAATGGATATTGACCTGTTTCAGATAAATCAATCGGATCCTTCTTTATTCTGTTTGGCCTGTTCAATCAGATCCAGCAGAGATAAAATTTTAGGAGCGGTTTTGTTCTCAAATGCCCGTTTAAATTCGTCCTGGGTTAACTGGGCCGCAAGATAGGCCCGTACATCAAAATGATGGTACCAGCAGTCAAGGGTTTTAAAGCAGGGAATCCCATTGTTTTCAGACCGGCAATAGGGGTAATTGATTTGGTGGCCCAGTCTCGGGCACCGGATGGTAAAGGCATTATCGGGCGGTTCCGGTAAAGAAATATTTTTGTCCTGATCCATGGATGTTTCCTTATTCTCTGGTGAAATTAAGGGCTAAAACAGATGGGAATACCAGAACAGATTCAGCAAATATGAAATGTGAGCAGATTGAACGGGGTGCGACCTAATTCATTTTTTATGA
>CAYWNB010000138.1:6454-7706 GCA_964459195.1 uncultured Desulfobacula sp. | reverse complement strand
GATTTCTGGGCTCCCTGGTGCGGTCCCTGTAAAGCCATCGGCCCCACCGTTGAAGCCCTTAGCAAAACCTACGGAGATCAGATGGCCTTTGCAAAGGTAAATGTGGATGAGAACCCCTTAAGTCCCAGTAAATACGGCGTCCAGGCCATTCCTACCCTCATTTTCTTTAAAAATGGTGAAATAGCCGAACAGATTACCGGCATGGTTGCCAAGGAAAAGCTTGAAGAAACAATCAAAGGGATTTTGTAAGGAGTATTTACCATGACAGTGGATTATGATCTTGTAATTATCGGCGCTGGCCCTGCTGGCCTGACCGCCGGAATATATGCCGCCAGAGCTAGAATGAAGGTTTTGCTCCTTGAAAAAGCAGTACCTGGCGGTCAGATTCTTATAACAGACTGGATTGAAAATTATCCAGGATTTCCCGAGGGTATCAGCGGCTATGACCTGGCTGAAAAGATGAGAGTCCAGGCAGAAGACCTTGGGTTGGAAATCCAAACAGCACAGGTCCACTCCCTGAACCTTTCGGCTGATACAAAAGAAATAGTTCTCAAAGACCGGAGCATACAAACAAAAAGCCTGATCATTGCATCGGGAGCCTCACCCAAAAAGTTAGGGATTGGTGAAGACAAATACATGGGCAAAGGAATTTCCTTTTGTGCCACCTGCGACGCTCCTTTTTTCAAGGAGAAAACAGTTGTGGCCATTGGCGGCGGAGATACCGCGGTGCAGGAAGCCATCTTTTTGACTAAATTTGCAAAAAAGGTCTTTCTGGTCCATCGCAGGGATGAACTTCGGGCAACCAAAATTCTTCAGGAAAGGGCCCTTGCCAACGACAAGATAGAGTTTGTATGGGATTCAGTGGTCACGGGTGTGGACGGTCTTTTCGGAATTGAAAACGTCCATGTCAAAAACCTGAAAACCGACAAAAAAACAACCATTAAAGCAGACGGCTGTTTTATCTGGGTGGGGATTTTACCCAATACCCAATTTTTAAACGACGCGGTTAAAACAGATGAATTTGGGTTTATTGCTGCAGACGCAAACATGCAGACCAGCGTTCCCGGCGTCTATGTGGCTGGCGATGTTCGGGACACCCCCCTGAGACAGATAGCAACTGCCGTGGGCGATGCAGCCATTGCAGCGGTTAATGCTGAACATTATATCGAGAATTTATAGCAATGATAAAACTTTCTTTGATAAAACTTTCTTTGATAAAACTTTCTTTGATAAAACTTTCTTTGATAAAACT
>CAYWNB010000138.1:0-6354 GCA_964459195.1 uncultured Desulfobacula sp. | reverse complement strand
TTTATGGATAGGCGTTTTATTTTTTTTCATCTCCGGCTGCTCCCTTTTTGATGGATCCTCGGGCCAGATGAATAAAAATGCCGAACAATTGGCTGCAGAAGGTGCATCTTCATTCATGGATGAAGACTACACGGATGCGATCAAAGCTTACACAGATCTGAAAGACTGGTACCCCTTCAGTAAATATGCCATCCTGGCCGAGCTCAAGATTGCCGACGCCCATTTTCACCTGGAACAATATGATGAAGCCATCATGGGATACAACTCGTTTGAAAAAATGCATCCCAGAAATGATGCGGTTCCCTATCTTATCAACCAAATCGGCCTGTGCTGGTTCAAGCAGATCGACACCATCGACAGGGATGACACCCCGGCTAAAAATGCCCTGGCCCAATTCCAACGGCTTGCAGATCAATACCCGGGCAATGAATATGGCAAGGACACAAAAGAGAATATAAAAAAATGCCTGGATAATATTATCGACCATGAACTGGCTGTGGCCAATTTTTATTATAAAACAAAAGAATACAAGAGTGCGTTAAAGCGGTATGAATATATTGTCGAATATTTTCCCGGAACCGAGCAAAGCAAGTCTGCTCTAAATAAAATCCCGAAATGCACTGAGCTGGCAAATAAAACCTCAGAAGAATAACAATTGATCTTTACTTTTCTTTTTGATTGGTGTATTAATTCCGGGTTATTATTTTGTTAAAGTGTTTTTCTTTGAGGAGTGTAAGATATGTCAAAACAATGTGCTATTTGCGGTAAAAAACCAATGGTCGGCAACAATGTCAGCCATGCTCACAATTTAAATAGAAGAGTATTCAACCCAAACCTCCAAAAAGTGCGTGCTGTTATTAAAGAGGGTTGCGTCAGAAGAATTGATGTATGCACCAATTGTATTAAGGCAGGCAAGGTTACAAAAGCCGCTTAATCCCTTTTGTTGGGCAGCAGCAGATTATAGAGAACAAAACTTCAGGTCTGGATATCTATTCATATAGATGTCCGGACTTTTGTTGTATAATTTTTTCTAATCTGATTTGGCTTAATCTTATTTGGTCTAATCATTTCTCACCACCCGTTTGACATCCGTAACCTTTTTAACCCGCCGTATTTCCGACATGATTTTACGAAGTTGTGCCGAACTTTCCACCATAAAGGTAAAATAAAACAGACCAATACCCGCTTCAGATGTTTCACTCTGGGCATTTAAAATATTGGCTTTGGATTTACTGATCACCGCGGCAATATCGGCCAAAAGGCCATGCCGGTCACTGGTCTTGATCCGGATACTGGCGGGGTAGGTATCGGTGTAATCCTCACTCCACTGGACCTCTATTTTACGTTCATTGCTCATTTTCATGACATTGATACAATTCTTGCTGTGAATGGTCACGCCCTGACCCTGGGTAATAAAGCCTATTATGGGGTCTCCCGGCAAAGGATTGCAGCATTTGGAAAACCGGACCAGAATATCATGGAGGCCTTTGACAATGATACCGGTATCGGTTTTCCGTTTTGTCCTACTAGCAATTTTTTGGAAAAAACTCTCCTTTTCTTCCCGGGGCTCCCCAAGATCCGGCAGAATCTTGTTTAAAATCTGCAAGGGGGTCAGCTTACCAAATCCCACATGGGCGATGAGATCATCCACGGTTTTGAACCCGTAAAATTCTGCTGCTGTCTTGATTTCACCGGATTTTACCAGGGCATTAAAATTCTGGTTCTTTTTCCTGAAAATCTTTTCACACATTTCCCGGCCCAACGAATAACTGCGCTCTTTTTCCCGGGCATTGATATAGGCGCGAATTTTGGTCCTGGCCTTGACGGTCTTGACAAAAGTGAGCCAGTCTGCACTGGGATGGTGCCCCTTGGTAGTGATAATTTCAATGGTATCACCGGTTTTAAGCTCATGGGTCAGGGGCACCAGCTTGCCGCTGACCTTGGCCCCGGTACAGGCAGCCCCAACCTCGGTATGGATCATATAAGCAAAATCAACAGGGGTTGCCTTTTTGGGCAGGGTCTTTATCTCTCCTTGGGGGGTGAACACATAAATTTCATCAGGGTACAGATCAATGCGGACATTTTCCAGGAACTCATCCGGATCATTATAGTTTTCCTGATTTTCCACCAGATTTCGGATCCAGGCAAACAATTCCCCGGTATTTTCATCTATCTTGGTCCCTTCTTTATAACTCCAGTGAGCGGCAATCCCCGATTCAGCAATCTGATTCATCTCCTTGGTCCGGATCTGGATTTCCACCCGTTCTCCCTTGGGACCCACCACCGTGGTGTGGATGGACTGGTACATATTGGGTTTGGGATTGCCGATATAATCCTTTATCTTATAATAGATGGGTTTCCACATGGAGTGGATGGCGCCCATGGCGGCATAACACTGGGGCACCGTGTCCAGAATAAGCCTGAAGGCAATGATGTCATAGACCTCCTCAAACTCCAGACTCTGGGAGAGCATCTTCTGATAGATGCTGTAATGCTGTTTATACCGGCCCTTTATATCACAGGGCAGTTCCATCTCCTCCATTTTATACTGAAGGCTGGTTTTGACCTCTTTGATATAATTTTCTTTTTTATCCTTTGCCGTGTTCACAAGGGCATCAATGCGCTCATACTCATCCCGCAGGGTATAATAAAAAGCGATTTCCTCCAGTTCGTGCTTGATCCAGAAGATCCCCAGCCGGGCGGCAATGGGGGCATAAATATCCAGGGTTTCCTGGGCAATGGAGGCCTGTTTTTCCGGTGTCCTGTGGTATTTAAGGGTCCGCATATTATGAATCCGGTCTGCCAGTTTGATGAGCACCACCCGGATATCATCGGCCATGGCCAGGATCATCTTGCGCAAAGACTCGGCCTGCTGGGCAATCTTGGTGGCGGAAGATTTGGGCAAAGGCAGGCTGGACAGCTTTGTGACCCCCTCAACAATATGGGCCACTCCCGGGCCGAACATTTTATCAATATCCTCTTTGGTGGCCGGTGTATCCTCAATCACATCATGGAGGAGAGCTGCTGCAATGCTTTCCACATCCAGGGTCATGTTGGCCAGAATATCAGCCACTTCCAGGGGATGGGAAAGGTAAGGCTCCCCGGAAAGCCTTACCTGGCCTTCATGGACCCGGGCCGAATAGATATAGGCCCGGTCAATGATGGAAAGATCCGCATCCGGGTTATACTCGTAAATCTTATCCAATATGTCGGTGATTCGAATCATGGCCTAGCACAACCCCTGTCTCTTGTCAAATATCTCGCCCGGTCATCCATTTAATAGGCCTTGGCAAACAAAACTCTTTTGGAGCTGGCATTGCCACAGCAGATGCAAGCCCCTGCTTCTTCGGGACTGTCAAAAGGAATGCACCGAATGGTCACGGAAAGCTCCTTTTTAATCTTTTCTTCACACGCTTTGGAGCCGCACCAATGGGAGTAAACAAAGGCCCCGTTTTCATACCCCTTTGCCTTTGTGAACAGCTTGTAAAACGCTTTTTTAGAATCAATGGAAAGGGTATGGTCCTCTCTAAACTGCAAGGCCCGTTGAAACAACGTATCCTGAATATTATCCAAAAGTGGTGCAATTCCATTGATAAACTCGTCTCTGTCCATGGGCTTTTTTTCGTTGGTATCACGTCTTGCCATGAACACAGAGTTGTTGTCAATATCCCTTGGTCCCAGCTCAATGCGGACGGGAATTCCCTTTTTCACCCAGTCCCACCCCCGGGCGCCGCCGATATCCCTGGCATCAATTTCCACTTCCACCTTTCGGCCGTGAAAATCCACGGCCCTTAAGGCCTGTTTCAAGGAAGCCGCGCTCTCCATCACCTGGGTGTTGTCCCCGCCTTTTTTAATAATGGGCAGGATCACCACATGGGCCGGTGCCACACGAGGCGGCATAATCAGGCCGTCATCATCGGAATGAACCATGATCATACCGCCGATCATCCGGGTGGAAGTCCCCCAGGAGGTGGTCCATGCATAGGATTCTTCACCTGCTTCATTCTGAAATTTAATATTGGACCCCTTGGCAAAATTTTGGCCCAAAAAATGGGAAGTCCCGGCCTGAAGCGCTCTTTTATCCTGCATCATGGCTTCAATGCACAGGGTATCATCGGCTCCGGGGAATCGTTCCGACTCGGTTTTGCATCCCCGGATAACGGGCATGGCCAGGTGCTCCTCCACAAACCGGGTATAGATATCGAGCATCTCCTGGGTCCTCTCCCGGGCTTCAACTTCATTGGCATGGGCGGTATGGCCCTCCTGCCACAAAAACTCACTGGTTCTCAGAAACATCCGGGTCCGCATCTCCCATCTGACCACATTGGCCCATTGGTTGAGCAGAATGGGCAGGTCCCGGTAAGAACTGGTCCACTTTGACATGGACTCGCCAATGATGGTTTCGGAAGTTGGGCGGACAATCAACGGTTCTGCCAACTCCCCTGCGGGAACCAGTTTTCCGTCCGGTCCTTTTTCCAGCTTGTGGTGGGTAACAACAGCGCACTCCTTTGCAAACCCGTCCACATGCTCGGCCTCCCGCTCAAGATAGCTCAATGGAATAAACAAGGGAAAATAGGCATTTCGGACGCCGGTTTCCTTGAACATTGCATCCATATCGTGCATGATATTTTCCCAGAGTGCAAACCCCCAGGGCTTGATCACCATGCAGCCCCTGACCGGCGAGTTCTCTGCCATATCAGAGGCCTTTATAACCTCCTGATACCATTGGGAGTAGTCTTCCTCCCGGGTCGGGGTGATTGCTGTCTTATTCTTCTTTGCCATTCCATTCCTCCAAATTTGCTGTCATCTTATCTATTTCAGCGAGCAGTTCAGCAACCAATTGATCCTGGTCCACCCGTTTGAATACCTTTCCGTGTTTAAAAATTATCCCCTGACCGTCGGCCCCTGCAATACCGATGTCAGCTTCCTTTGCCTCTCCGGGGCCATTTACCACACACCCCATAATAGCAACTTTAATCTTAGTGGAACGTTCAAGTAAAGCTTTTTCTACCTCTTCGGCAATTTTAAACAAATCGATTTTACACCGACCGCAGGTGGGACATGAAATCAGCTCCGGTCCCCGGCTTCTGATGCCAAGGGCCCGCAAAATCTCAAAGCCTGTCCGAATCTCCTCCACCGGGTCCCGGGTCAATGAGACCCGGATGGTGTCCCCGATTCCCTCGGACAAGAGCATCCCGATGCCAATGGCAGATTTGGTAATCCCGGCATAGAGCCCTCCTGCTTCGGTGACCCCCACATGGAAGGGAACGTCGGTAAGCGGTGCCAGCATGCGATAGGCCTCAACCGTCCGTGTCACATCCGAGGCCTTGAGGGACACCTTGATGTCATAAAAGCCCAGATCTTCCAGGATCCGGATATTGGACAGGGCACTTTCCACCATACCTTCTGCCGTGGTGCCCAGTCTTTTTTCAATTTCCCGTTCCAGGGACCCGGCATTGACCCCCACCCGGATGGGAATCCCATGGGCACGGGAAGCATCCACCACGGCCTGTATCTTTTTTGTGTCCCCGATATTGCCAGGATTGATCCGAAGCGCGTCACAACCCGCCTCGGCTGCAGCCAGAGCCAACCTGAAATCAAAATGGATGTCGGCAATCAAGGGGATGTGAATCCTATCCTTAATCTTCCGGATGGCAAGGGCTGATTCCATATCCGGAACCGCCACCCTCACAATCTCGCACCCGGCCTTTTCAAGGGACAAAATCTGTCCCACGGTGGCGTCCACATCCTGGGTATAGGTATTGGTCATGGACTGGACAGACACCTGACTTAGGGCCCCCACCTTGACATTCCCCACACAAATCTGTCTGGTTTTCCTTCTCTTTTGAACCAGAGACATTGTTTTCACTATCCTATTATCAAAAAATTTAAAGTCTGCAGAAGATAGAATCAACCTAGCCTATCCGGTTACCACAGGTTGGACTTCCCTTTGGTTTGCTGACCCTGCATGACTTTGAAAAAGTCCTTTTATGTCAACCCTCCTCTGGAATGCGAATATTGAGCAAAACCACCAGAAGATATTAACCTTTTTTAACCGGATAGGCATGGAATCAACCAACAGGCCGCCCCATAAAAAAATTTTCTAAAGATACCATATTGTAACAGGTTTGTTCAAGAAAACTCTCCTAATTGAATGTTTTCTATATCCCTTTTTTGTATTGAATGTTGCTTGTGGGATGAATCTTTTGTTGGAGTTCCTTTTGGGAATCAGGATCCCCCATTAGAAAATTTTCGAATATAGTACTCCAATTTAGGTTTTTTTTGGCATAGTTTGTGCCTTCATTTTTACAATTTCAAATTTTTCCACCATTAATGTTTCCAGCTCATTGGTAT
>CAYWNB010000137.1:6240-7767 GCA_964459195.1 uncultured Desulfobacula sp. | reverse complement strand
GGCTATTTTTTCTTTCTCTGGTGTCTGGTTTTAGCAAGGAGTTTTCTGTGCTTATGCTTGCGCATTTTTTTCCGTCTCTTTTTAATAACACTACCCAAAAAAATCACCTCCTTTAAGATCATTTTATATATTGTTTATATTAGCTAAATAGCTACCATATCATAGTATTTCAGTAAATGTCCAATCCTTTATTTAACAGGCGGCGCATGCAGGCACATCGATATTTTAGCGACCAAGACCTGGAAAGGGTAGATCGGGCGGTTCTGATGGCTGAAGAACTGGTGAATGATTTTTTTAAACTTTCTTCCGGGCAATATTTAAAAAACAGGTATGATATTAAAACAGCCAAGGACCTTGTCGTCCATGAGCGGGTTTGCGGTCCTTTTGCCCAGGTTGTAAAATATGAAGGTCGTAAACGAGAAGATTCCCTGGGATCCTCTTCGTTTAGTCTGTATAAGGTCTGTCTTCAAGATCCTGCCATTCTGTCCGTGGTGGAAAAGGATAAAACACTAGTGTTGGATCCTTTTCTTTTATATGTTCTCACCCATGAGTTGGTGCATGTTGCAAGATTTTTACGGTTTGAGCATCGATATGAAAATGTCGGGGAAGCCGATCTTACTCTGGCTGAAGAAAGACGCGTCCATGATTTGACCTATTCAATTTTGCGTAGGATTTCCATTCCTGGTCTTTCAAAAGTATTTCTTTTCTATGAAGAATGGCGTGGGGGTCATGGAGGGGGAGAAACAAGGTAAAAATTTTGGAGGATCTGTCTTGACAAGGATGAAAGACTAATTATTTTATCTTTGATTTTTCAAGCAGCAATCAAAGCAGCAACGAAGAAAAGTGGAGAAGTAAAAGAAAATGCCAGTTTATGAGTATCAATGTACCGTCTGTGGGCAAGTGGAAGAAGCATTTCAAAAAATTTCAGACTCCCCCCTTGAGAGTTGCTCTCACTGCCAGGGTCATTTGAAAAAAATTATTTCCCAGAGTACTTTTCATTTAAAAGGATCCGGGTGGTATGTCACTGACTATGGCGGAAAAAAGGCCGGGACTGAAACCAAGGAAAAGTCATCAGCCAAGCCCATCGAACCGACTAAGACAACTTCTGAGAAATCAAGCGATTCTGCTGAATAGAAGTTGGTATTTGATCACTAAAATTTAAAGAGCAAACAATACGTAACCTAAGGAGAAATGTATCATGAGTTTAAGACCGTTAAGTGACAGAATTTTGGTTGAACGCGTTGCAGAGGATGAAAAAACCAAAGGTGGACTTTTTATCCCGGACACAGCAAAGGAAAAACCAGCTGAAGGTAAGGTAATCGCAAGCGGAAATGGCCGTCTGGGCGAAGACGGAAAGCTTCTTCCCATGGACGTAAAAGTTGGGGACCGTGTTCTTTTTAGCAAATATGGCGGCACCGAAATTAAAATTGATGGCATCGATTATGTGATCATGCGTCAGGATGATGTTCTGGGCGTTGTTGAATAATTAAATTTGTCGAATAATTAAATTTGTCGAATAATTAAATT
>CAYWNB010000137.1:0-6140 GCA_964459195.1 uncultured Desulfobacula sp. | reverse complement strand
GAATAATTAAATTTGTCGAATAATTAAATTTGTCGAATAATTAAATTAGTCGAGTAATTTGCCGAGTAATTTTGTTGAATAATTTAAAGAAATAGATGGAGATAGTAAAAAATGGCTAAAGAAATATTATACGATGCCAAGGCCCGTGAAGCAATGCTTCGGGGTGTTCAGGCACTTGCAGACGCAGTAGTTGTCACCCTTGGACCTAAAGGTAGAAATGTTGTTATTGAAAAATCCTGGGGTTCTCCCAATGTCACCAAAGATGGTGTGACGGTTGCCAAAGAGATCGATCTTGAAGATAAGTTTGAAAACATGGGCGCCCAGATGGTAAAGGAAGTTTCTTCCAAGACATCTGATATGGCTGGTGACGGCACCACTACTGCAACTGTTCTTGCCCGGTCAATTTATGAAGAAGGACAGAAGTTGGTCGTTGCCGGTAATAATCCCATGGGTATTAAAAGAGGAATTGACAAAGCAGTTGCCAACATCGTTGGACAGCTTGAAGCGATGACAAAACCCACTAAGGACCAAAATGATATTGCCCAGGTCGGTACAATTTCCGCCAACAACGACGAGACTATTGGAAATATTATTGCAGAAGCCATGGACAAGGTCGGCAAAGAAGGGGTTATCACTGTGGAAGAAGCCAAATCCATGGACACCACCCTGGACGTTGTCGAAGGCATGCAGTTTGACCGGGGATATTTGTCTCCTTACTTTGCAACTGATACGGAAAAAATGGTGGCTTCCTTTGACAGCCCCTTTATCCTGATTTGTGACAAAAAAATCTCTTCCATGAAAGACCTGCTGCCGGTCCTTGAAGAGATTGCAAAGAGCGGAAAGCCCCTGGTTATCGTTGCAGAAGACGTGGAAGGCGAAGCCCTTGCGACCCTGGTTGTCAATAAGCTGCGCGGCACACTGAATGTGGCTGCTGTTAAAGCGCCTGGTTTTGGCGACAGAAGAAAAGCCATGCTGGAAGATATTGCCATCCTCACCGGTGGTCAGGTGGTTTCCGAAGATGTCGGAATTAAACTTGAGAATGTAACCCTCCAGGATCTTGGCCAGGCCAAATCCATTACCATCGATAAAGACAATACCACCATTGTTGATGGTGCTGGTTCCAGAGAAGCCCTTGAAGGCCGCGTGAAAATGATCCGTGCCCAGAGTGAAGAAACTTCTTCTGATTATGACAAGGAAAAACTTCAGGAACGCCTTGCCAAACTTGTTGGTGGCGTAGCTGTTATCAATGTTGGGGCTGCTACTGAAACCGAGATGAAAGAAAAGAAAGCCAGAGTTGAGGATGCATTGAATGCAACCCGTGCAGCCGTTGAAGAGGGCATTGTCCCTGGCGGTGGTGTGGCATTGGTAAGATGTATTGCCGACCTTGCAGCGCTTGATCTGGTGGGTGAAGAAAAACTGGGTGTCCAGGTAGTTGCCAGAGCCATTGAAGAGCCCCTTCGTAAAATTGCTGACAATGCCGGTGTTGAAGGCGCTGTTGTCATTAACAAGGTTATGGAAGGCAAAGGTGCCTTTGGCTACAATGCCAGAACAAACGTTTATGAAGATCTCATTGAAGCCGGTGTTATGGATCCCAAGAAAGTGGTTCGTTTCGCACTCCAGAATGCAGCTAGTGTAGCCTCTATCATGCTGACCACCGAAGCCATGATCGCTGACAAGCCTGAGAAAGATGCAGGCGGCGGAATGCCTGGTGGAATGCCCGGTGGCGGAATGGGCGGAATGGGCGGAATGGGCGGAATGATGTAGGTTAGATTCCACAATCCTTATTTTATAGCTAAATAAAAAAGCCCCTTTACCACTGCGTAAAGGGGCTTTTTTTGTTAGGGTTTTTGGCTTGCAGAAAATTGGTGGCGCATATCCGTAGCTTTATTAAAATTTATTTGCTATGTTACTGCATGTGATCGGTATGAATTATTAAGAGAGGGTCTTATGACGTCGGAATCTATTGGGTTGCTTTACATGTTGAATGATGCAGGGCCTGTTGTGAAATTTGTCATGCTCATCCTTTTGTTTTTTTCAATTATCTCCTGGGCAATCATGTTTATTAAATTTAGGTATATCAGAAACGCCTACAGGGAATCGGCCGATTTTACAGATATTTTCTGGCAGTGCCGGACCCTGGCTGATGCTTTTACAAAAGCCAAGGCATTAAGGTCCAGCCCCCTGGCCAGAATCTTTATAACCGCCTATATGGAAATGGCCCGGTCTGATAAAAAAGAGGGCAAAACCACCCTAAGGCCTGAAACGTCGTATCTACAGGCAATGGGCAGTGTGAAACGAACCCTGGGACGCGCCATTAGCATAGAGATTCGGCGATTGACCCAGCTGGTTCCTTTTTTGGCCACCGCTGGAAATACCGCTCCTTTTATCGGGCTTTTCGGCACGGTGTGGGGAATTATGACTACCTTCCATGGGATCGGGTTGAGCGGTTCTGCAAGTCTTGCGGTGGTTGCTCCGGGGATTTCAGAGGCGCTGATTGCAACGGCGGCAGGTCTTGCCGTCGCAATTCCAGCGGTCATTGCCTATAATTATTTTACAGATCGGATTCGGGTGATGGATTCAGAACTTCAAAGCTTTTCGTCGGATCTTTTAAACATTATTGAACGAGATATTCAAAAACAGATGGAGGCATAATGAATCTGGGATCTGGTAATGATCAGTTGATGTCTGAGATTAATGTGACACCCTTTGTGGATGTCATGCTGGTGTTGTTAATCATTTTCATGGTGACCACCCCCATGATGGTCCAGGGGGTGGATGTGAATCTGCCAACTGCAACTTCCCAGGCTTTGCCGTCCAATGAAGAGCATTTGATCATCTCCATAGACAATGATTTAAAGGTATATATTAATGACCTGGAAGTCAGCGTGGCATTTTTAACCCAGAAACTGGATGCTGTTTTGGAAAATCTTGATAAAAAAAGTGTTTATCTTAAAGCGGACAAACAAGTTCCCTATGGTGTCGTTGTCAACGTAATTTCACAAATAAAAAAGGCGGGAATTGACAGTCTCGGAATGATCACCCTTCCTGAAGATGACGAGGCCTCCTGAGCTGTCGGCATGCTTAATCGATCTCACCTAAGAAATAAAAATATTTTTTTTTCTGCCATTGATCAGGGCACAAAAAATCTTGTGTTTGTTTGTTTTCTCTCTGTTTTTGTCCATGGGTTGTTCTTCGTCGGGATTGTACAGCTGAACAAATTTGATATGGCGAAGCCGCTTCCCCGGGTGATTCAGGTGGATTTGGTTTCCTTTGTTCCCGGACCTGCCGGCGGCCAGGTTGCCTCTGATTCCGATTCTCCGCCGGAATCTGTTGATGACCCTCCCGGGTCTGTTGAAGTCCCGTTGGAGTCAACCAAGAAGAAATTACCCGAAAAAACGATTCCAAAGCCTGTTGCCACATTAAAGCCTGATATCAGCCTGAAAGAAAAACCGAAAAATTTAAAAGAACTCATGGCGGTCCAGGAGAAAAAAGCAAAGCCTCTCCCTAAAAAGCCACCCAAACCTGTGAAGCCCAAACCCAAAGTTGATCCGGAAGAGGCCTTAAAAAAAGCCAGGGAAAAACTGGCAAAAACTATAGAAAGACAGAATGAAAAGCAGATTGCAGAGGCAATGAACAGACTCAAGACTGCCGTTGAAACTAAGGGGAATGAATCTTTTGACAAGGACAATCTGGATAATACCATTGGGCCTGGCGGGGCAGGGGCCGGTACGGGAACAGGAAAACAGGGGTATTCCTCTCTTGATTTGTATAAATTGGCCTTACAATCTGCCATAGAACAAAATTGGGTGTTCAATGATATGCTGGCCCGCATGGACCAGCACCTGGAAGTCAGGGTGATGATTAAGATTTTAAAAAGTGGTGAGATACGCGACATCGCCTATGAAACCAAATCCGGTAACCGATATTTGGATGAATCCGCTAGAAAGGCGATCAAAAGAGCCAACCCCCTGCCAAAGTTGCCAGCGGGGATGGATTCCTATGATCTTGTGGTGATCTTTACACCAAAGGGGTTAAAATAAAATGAACGAGATCCGGTTGAATAAAATTTGCGGGGGGAAGAGCCGATACCATCAATTTATAGGTCGGATTCCATGTAGGATATTTTTTGCTGGTTTGGCAGTGTTGCTGTTTCTCTTTTGCCTGGTACCTTTGCAGGCAAAAGAGGTGGATTATATCAATATCAGCAATCCGTTTCTAAACAAGATTCCCATTGCCATAACCCAGTTCAAGACCTTTAACGGTAATGATGCCGAGGTCAATCACGGTAAAAATGCAGAACAAATTTTAAAGGATGCCCTTGATTTTACAGGATATCTCAAGGTGTTAAATTCAAAAGGTTTTCTTTCAAATCCGGCCCAGACGGGGATACAACTAGGGCAGATCAATTTTAAGGACTGGACCGGAATCGGTGCGGACCTTCTGATTACCGGCGGGATAGAGGAACTAGAGAACCAGGTGACTTTGAAACTTCGGCTGTTTGATGCCTTTAATTCAAAGCTTCTTGTGGGGAAAATTTATACCGGGGCCAGCTCCCAGATTAGGCGGATGATTCATCTTTTCTGCAGCGAGGTTTCCCATAAACTGACCGGCAACTGGGGGGTTTTTAATAGTAAAATTTCCTTTGTTTCAACGGTAAAAGGTCATAAGGAAATTTTTGTCTGTGAATTTGACGGCCACAACCCCAAACAGATCACCCATCATAAAAGCATCTCGCTTTCTCCTAACTGGTCCTTTGACGGGCGTTGGTTGGCCTATGTGTCCTATGCCAAAGGCAAACCTGATCTCTATATTAAAAACCTCAAGGAAAAGCGGGGTGCCATTGTCAACTATAAAGGTTCCAATATTTCTCCGGATTGGATGCCGGACCAGTTGAATTTTGCTGCGGCATTAAGTTTTTCTGGTAATCAAGAAATTTATTTGTTGACCAAAAAGGGAGAAGTTACTAAAAGGATAACCAAGAGTTGGGGAGTAAATGTTTCTCCAAGCTTTTCACCGGATGGGAAAAAAATTGCTTTTACTTCCAATCGGGGGGGGACGCCTCAGATTTATATAAAGGATTTGGATGGCGGTGAGGTGAAGCGGGTTACATTTAAGGGCCGCTATAATACGTCCCCGGCATGGTCGCCTGACGGTAAAAAAATAGCGTATGTGGGCATTAAGAAGAATAAGATTGATATATTTGTCATCAATCTTACGTCGGTCTCTGGAATGCCGGTTCAGTTGACAATGAACCAACAAGACAATGAAGACCCTTCCTGGTCTCCAGATGGAAGCTTGATTGCCTTTACATCTAACCGGGAGGGTGGAGTGTCAAGACTTTTTGTGATGACCTCTGCAGGAACGGACCAGCGGCGGCTTTTAACCTTGACAGGGAAACAAAGCCAGCCCGGGTGGTCCAAATCAACCAGTTTTGAAAATTAATGATCGGGTGTTTAAATCTATTGACAAAGGAGATGTAATGAACAGAAAATTGTGGATTAATTTTATGGCAGCCATTCTGGTGGTAGGTCTTTTTATGACTGTTTCATGTGCAAAGAAAACGATTGTGACCGATGGGACTACCATAGAAGACCAGGCAAAGGTTGAAGCAGAGGCAGCGGCAGCGGCAGCGGCAAAAGTGCTTGCTGAGCAAGAACGCATTAAATCCCAGGAACTACAGGATCAGATGGCCAAGGAACAGGCTTTAAAAGAAGCTAAAATACTGGCAGCAAAAAATCGGTTTAGCAATCAGAATATTCACTTTGAATTTGACAGTGCCCAATTGAGTTCCATGGCCAAACAGCTGATAGAAGAAAAAGCGGAATGGCTCGGTGCCAATTCAGGCGTTGCTGTTATCATCGAAGGTCATTGTGATGAGCGGGGAACAACCGACTATAATATTGCCCTGGGTGAGCGCAGGGCAATCGTGGTGAAAAATTATTTGGTTAATCTGGGTATCTCAGGATCTCGATTAACGACGGTAAGCTTTGGTGAAGAAAAACCCCTTGACCCAGCAGCCAATGAAGCGGCATACAGAAAGAACAGGCGTGCACAGTTTGTTATAAAATAGTTGGAAGGAAGATGATTTTGTTCGGGCATAAACGAACCTTAGGTCGATCTTTGTGTCCGGACATTTATTT
>CAYWNB010000136.1:6345-7813 GCA_964459195.1 uncultured Desulfobacula sp. | reverse complement strand
TAAAGGTCAATAAAAAACTTGACTAAAAAACCGGTAAATTGGTATCTGTTGACTCTTTGAGCCAAGTCCATTTGAGTTCTATATAAGGGGAAAAATGAACAGTTTTGATGTGTTTGTCCTGGTGATTATTTCGTTTTGTATGATCCGGGGTTATTTTAAGGGGCTGATCCGGGAAATCTCCGGTATTATCGGAGTTGTTGTGGGTTTTTATGGCGCGAATACCTATTATCAATTATTAACGCCATATCTTGAAACTTTAATTAAAACTCCCGGTGCTAGGAGCCTGGTCTGTTTTTTTGTACTCTTCTGCGGTATCCTCATTTTAATCGGTTTGCTCGCAGCCTTGATCCGAAAGTTTTTAAGCCTTGTCTTTCTGGGGTGGGTGGACCGGTTTTTTGGTTTGGTTTTTGGTACTGCCAAAGGGGGGGTGATCATCTCGGTCTTATTTATCATGATGATGACATTTATCCCGGACAATGCGCAGTTTTTATCCGGTTCCAAAACAGCTCCCTATGTTTCAAGGGTCGCAAACGCCATGACATTGTTTTTATCTCAAAGCATGAAAACAGATTTTTTTAAACAGTTGGAAGGAATTAAAACAAATTGGAAATAATAGACCCACTTTTGGAAATTATCCGCAGGCTCAGGGGTAAAAACGGGTGTGCCTGGGACCGGAAACAGACCCCCTTGACCATGTGGAAATGCCTGGCAGAAGAATTGTATGAACTGGAAGAAGCTATTGTTAATGATGACACGGATAATATCTGTGAAGAAATGGGTGATGTTTTATTTCAGCTTCTGTTTATTCTTGAAATCTTTAGTGAAAACCAGCGGTTTGAGTTTTCTGATGTGATCCATGGGGTTGCCGAAAAAATGATCCGGCGCCATCCCCATGTATATGATACCGCCATTGTTAACACAGACGAAGAATTACACCGGCAATGGGACCAGATCAAGGCCGGTGAAAAAGAAAATGCCAGGAAAAAAAATGCCCTCAAAAAAAATGCCTTAAAAAAAAATGCCTCAAAAAAGGATGCAGACGCCAGGTCCAAGGACTTTGTTCAAAATGAACAGATGAGGGAGGTAGGGTCTGCCCTGGATTCAGTACCCAAAGGAATGCCCGGCTTATTGAGGGCGTTGAAAGTCTCCAAATCTGCGGTTAAAGAAGGGTTTGACTGGGAGAATATCCATCAGGTGTTGGATACGGTAAAAGAAGAAATTCAGGAGTTTGAAACAGCATTGGAGACACAAAGTCAGGATGAGGCCATGATGGAATTTGGTGATATCCTGTTTTCCCTGGTGAATGTGGCCCGGTTTGCCGGTTTCCATCCGGAAACCGCCCTTTCCAGTGCTACGGCCAAATTTGAAGGGCGGTTCAGGTCGATGGAAAAGAGCCTCGCTCAGAAGAAGATAGACCTTAAGCGGCTGTCTTCCGAAGAAAAAGAGCTGCATTGGCAGCAAGCAAAGC
>CAYWNB010000136.1:0-6245 GCA_964459195.1 uncultured Desulfobacula sp. | reverse complement strand
TTTTTTTAATCATCAAAATTACCGTCAGGGCCCTTGTCAGATATGATGTTGCAAGCTCGCTCCATTATTTTTTCTCGGGTCCAATCTGCTTCGGATTCAATTTTTTTTGCTTTTTGGCCAGGGGTGTGGGATTTTTTTTCTAAAATTTGTGCAATCAGAATATCAGCCGTATCTGTGGCATTGAATACCGTTGTCAGCAGGGTATAAACAAAGTTTTCAACATTTTTTGACATCCTTTGACGGATTTCACGGGGTAGGGCCGATAAATGATTTTCAAAGGGAAGGTTCAGTTTTTTAACGTCCCCGCCCTTTAACCCATTTTTATTTGCATAGGCTAACATTTTAGACCACATCTCTTCAGTAACCCCATTCTCCTTTTCTTTGATGAAATTTTCCTTGTCGTCCAGGATGGCATTGCCATAATCATTGACTTTAATACCCCAGGAAACCATCTGAAGGGCTGTGGCAACATTTGCTTTTGTGGTGCGGGTGTCGGATGCAATGGCCCGCAGTTTGTCGGAATTGTTGCCCGAGGTCCCGTGCTGGGCCCCGGATATTCCATAGGGGGAAAGGGCTTCATGGATCTGGGCGGTGAGCTCTACGTCAATGCCGGTGCCGCTTTGTTCAATTCCGTGGGTGGTCCCGTTGTTCAATGCAATCCAGTCCGGGAAGATATGGTGGGCATTGAGCCCCTGGATGAGAAACAATGCCTCTTCAGCCGTGGAAAGCCCCTGTGTTCCCTTGATTTCACCCACCTCTGTTTCAAGGCCGGCCCAATCGGGAACAAACGGATTAAGTTCAATGTTTGCCAGCAGGTTCTGGTCGTCTTTCATATGGGAAGCATCAATGGCAATGGAGGTGATACCGGCATCAAACAGGGACTCAATCTCTGTTTTTGCCGGTTCAATATCTTCTGGTTTTTTGATGCCGAAATGGTCGGCATGGATGGCCACCGGGATGGTAATTCCCAGTTCATTCATGATGGCATCGGTTTGCTGGGCCAAATTCCATAGGCTTATAGGGCAATATGCATTGGTGCCGCCTTCTGACCTTGCAATTTCGATAATGACGGCTGCATTGGCTCTCTGTGCGGCAGCAAGGGTTCCCCTCAGCACAAAGGAACTCCTGGCATTTGCGGCAATGGTCATGCAGTTTCCTTTTTTTTGCATGGCCTGGTCAATGTATTTTCCGCTGACAATAAGGGCTTTTGAATTGGGGAATAATTTTTTTATGTTTGGGGGTCTGCCGGTGTCAAGGGCGGTTTCAAACGCGTCTGAATATTTGTTTGAAGTGGTCATCATTTCCTCCTAGGATCTTTTTTAAACGATATCCTTCTTTTTTGTCATGAAAGGGGGTTAAAATCAAGAAAATTCAAATTATGAATTTCAATTCATAAGGATTTTTTTCTGATAATCATAAGGTGTTATTTTTTGTTCTAAAATTTTATTATATATAACTACATGTAAAAACAGGATATTTATTCTCAGTTTTCCTTTTTTTGGGGAAAATATTATGGTCTTGACTTTTGGTAAAATCTTTAGTTAAATAATGAATTATTATTCATTCGAGCCAGGAGAGGTGGAATCAGCTTGCAAAAATTGCAAAAAAATAAATCGGAAAAATATCATAAGATACTCAATAGTGCCGGAGCCGTGTTTGCAGAATTCGGATTTCACAAGGCCACTATCTCCCAGATCGCAGGGAAAGCTGGGGTTGCTGACGGTACATTGTACCTGTATTTTAAAAATAAAGACGATATTCTTTATCAATTTATCAATTTTAAAACCCAGGATGTATTCAAGAAAATGAATGCCGCGGTTGTGGATGGTCGGAATGCAGAAACCAAACTGAGGAATTTAATAAGGTGCCACCTGCAGGAGTTTCAAAATGATAGAAATATGGCCATTATTTTTCAGTCCGAGGTCCGATACCTCCGGGATATAGAATCCCAGATAAAAGATATCTCAAAAATGTACCTGGATCTTTTGTCAGATATCATTGAACAAGGTCAGGTTGAAGGATCCATGCGTCAGGATCTTTTTGTCGGGCTTGTGAAGCGGTTTATCCTGGGAGCTGTGGAAGGGGTCATCAGTACCTGGGTTTCCGCCGATGGCCGCTATGATTTGGTGGCCATGGCAGATCCCCTTGTGGATCTCTATCTGACCGGTGTCAGAGGCGGATAAATATCATACAGTATATAAATGGTAAAAGTTTAGTGAATGCGGCTTTTTGCTTGACGTCAATGGTCATGTTTATTAAAGCTAATGAGTTTAAATTCATTTTTGGAAAGAAAATTTTGGGGAGGTAGCGTATATGTCATCCATCATTGGTCCGGCGAGTTATAAATTGTTCGGGTTTTTCCCGACCGCCATTCTTTCGTTTATTGTGCCGGTTATTGGTATCGGTTTGTTCGTTTATATTATGGCACGGCGAATTGCGCCCCTTGTAAGGGCTGCTCCGGACAATCGTTTTGATCGGATTGATTTGCGCATTAAAAATCTTCTGGTCATCTGGCTGGGGCAGTTTCGCCATCCCCGATATATGTTGGCCGGTGTTTTGCATATTGTTATTTTTGCAGGCTTTCTGATTCTGTCCATTCGTTCCACATCTTTGGTGGTTATCGGTCTCGCCGATGGGTTTGTTTTGCCCGGATTTGGAGGATTGCTTGGGTCTGTGTACAATTTCATAAAAGATTATGCCGCCACCTTTGTATTGGTCGCCTGTATCATTGCCGCCATCCGCAGGGGGATCTATAAACCCAACCGGTATGCAGTTCCGGAAAAACTCGGTAAGGATCATACGGCAGAAGCGGTGTTCGTACTGGGGATCATTTCGACCCTGATGATATCTGAAAGCCTGTTCGAGGCTTCGGAACTTGCTTATGCCTTCCAGGCAACCGGTCAAACTCATTTTTTAGCACCCCTTTCCCTGGTTTGGATTTTCAAGGGGATGCTCTCCTCGGTTTCCCTGGAATTTCTCCAGGGAACGCATATCTTCATGTATTATGTCCATGATTTATCCTTTTTCTTTTTCCTCTGCTTTTTGCCCATGGGCAAACATTTCCATGTTATCACCTCTGTTTTTAACGTCTTTTTCATGAGAGTTCAAAAAGGGAATATCAAACCGGTTCAGCACGGAATTAAAGACGAAGAGCTGGATAACCTTGAGTCCTTTGGTGTTAAACGACTGGAAGATTTTACCTGGAAGCATATGCTCGATTTCTATTCCTGTGCCGATTGCGGCAGGTGTTCGGATCAATGTCCTGCCAATGCCGTGGGAAGACCTCTTTCCCCAAGGTTTATCACCATTAAAGCCAGGGATTTGATGTTTAAAAATTATCCCATGTCCGGTGAGATATACAAGAGCAAGCTGTTGGTGGAAGATATTTTCACGGAAGATGAAATCTGGTCCTGCACCACCTGCGGGGCCTGTGAGGAAGAATGTCCCCTTGGAATTGAATATATCGATAAAATAGTGGATATGCGCCGTGGCATGGTGGATGAGGGCATGGTTCCCCAGT
This sequence comes from uncultured Desulfobacula sp., assembly GCA_964459195.1. GTDB lineage: Bacteria > Desulfobacterota > Desulfobacteria > Desulfobacterales > Desulfobacteraceae > NBML01. Next base: position 2,725 of record CAYWNB010000136.1, on the reverse strand, counting down.
CACTGCAAAAACCATTAAAGGCCCTGGAAAAACGTGGCAATCCCTATGGTAAAATGGAAAAGAAACGGGCAGACTGGGCCAATGAAAAGGAATTTAAAGCCCATCATACCATTAAGGATCTGGGAAAGGATACTGCGGATACCCTGTTTTTTGTAGATAGTATCACCTCCTATGATGATAATATACAGGAGATTGCCAGAAGAACCTCCATCATTCTTGAGCGGGCAGGTATTGACTTTGGAATCCTGGGCAAGGATGAAAAGGACAGTGGCAATGAGGTGCTTCGGTTTGGCGAGGAAATGCTTTACCAGGACCTGAAAGCACAGAACACAGAGGTTATTTTGGCATCCGGGGTCAAACAGGTCATCACCGCAGATCCCCATGCCTACAACGCTTTGAAAAATGATTATACCGGCCTTCCCCCTGTTCGGCATATCAGCCAGGTGGTGGCCGAAAAAATTGCCACGGGTGAGTTGACGCTTAAAGACTGTCAGGATCCGGACCAGGTTTATGTCTACCATGATCCTTGCTACCTGGGAAGGCATAACGGGGTCTATGAAGATCCGAGGCAGGCCCTTGATGCCATTAACGGATTGACCCGGGTTGAGCTTGAAAAGAGTCGGGACAGGTCTTTTTGCTGCGGTGGTGGCGGTCTCATGCTTTTTTATGAACCGGAAGAAGATACAAGAATGGGTGTTTTGAGAGTGAATATGGCTGCCGAGGCCGGCGCAACTGTTATTGTAACAGCTTGTCCTTTTTGCCTGGTAAATCTCCAGGATGCCATCAAGGTTGCAGGAAAAGAAGGGCAGATAGTAGCGTTGGATTTTACGGAACTCATAGAACAGCATTTAATATAAAACTATTTTTTTTAAAGGAGACGATAATGGAGATTTTGGTATGCGTCAAGCGAGTCCCGGATACTGCCGAGAACGAATTTGAACTCAATGGTGCCGGCAATGATCTTGACCGGGATGATCTGGTTTATTCGGTGAATGAATGGGATAACTATGCGGTTGAAGAAGCCATTCAGATGGTGGATAATGCGGGCGGCAGCGTCACCGTTATTACGGTTGGGGATGATGAATCCGAAGAAGTGCTCCGTCGGGAAATGGCCATGGGAGCCAATAATGGGGTTCTGCTCGCCGATGATGCCTTTGAAGGTTCCGATGGACGGGGAATTGCCGCCATTTTAAAGGCAGAAATTGAAAAAGGCAGCTATGATTTGATCCTTACCGGTGCCCAGGCAGATGAAGGGGCCGGACAGGTAGGGGGTATGGTTGCTGCCATGCTGGATTATCCCTATGCCTCCCTGGTCAATAAAATTGATGTAATTGATGACAAAAACATCAAGGTGGGACGGGAGATCGAAGGCGGCAACCAGGAAATGAATGAAATTGCGCTTCCCTGTGTGCTTTCCATCCAGACCGGTATCAATGAACCCCGTTATGTGGGGATTCGGGGTATCAGAAAAGTGGCCAAGGTGGAAATCCCGGTAAAGGGTGTTTCAGATCTGGGGCTTGATGCCGGCAGCGTTGGCGATGCCGGTGCCAAAACACGCCGGGTGGATTATTTTGTACCGGATATGGGAGACGGTGCTGAAATGCTCGAAGGCTCCACAGATGAGATTATTGGAAAATTGATTGAAAAGCTTAAAGCCAACGGAGGACTCTAATCATGACACAGATTTTTGCATATATTCCCTTTACTAACGGCCAGGCAGAAGATGTGGCGTTAGAATTCCCTGCAGCGGCCCAAAAAATTGATGCCGGCGCAACTCTCACAGCGGTTGTCACCGGTGCAGGTAGCGACCTTGATTCCGTTGCCACTGAAATGGCCAAAATTTATGGACAAGTTATCAAGGTGGATAATGAAGCCCTTGCATATCCCAATGCAGAGGTTGTGAGAAAAGCCCTGGTCAACATTATTCCTAATGATGCTGTTTTACTGGTGGCCCATACTACCTTTGGCATGGACATTGGACCGGGTCTTTCCGTGAAAATGGATGCTGCCTATGCAGCCGATATCATTGATTTTGAAGGGATCGAAGGAACAACCCTTAAAATGATTCGCCAGGAATTGGGCGGTGCTGTCAGCACCCATGTGACGGCTGATATTGCAGCAGGCGCTGTCATCACTGTCAGACCGGGTGCCTTTGCGCCTGTTGACGGCGGTTCTGCCGGCGGAACCATCACGGATAAGTCGGCAGATGCCGGTGACCTTACCAGCACAAGAAAATTTCTTGAAGTGGTTGAAGCAGAAGCCGGTGATGTGGATATCACCAAATCCGATGTGCTGGTTTCCATTGGCCGTGGTATTGAGGATGAAGAAAATATTGAAGTGGCCCAGGAATTGGCAGATGCCATGAAAGCGGTTGTTTCCTGCTCCAGACCCATTGTGGATGCCAAATGGCTTGAAAAATCCCGCCAGGTTGGCACCTCCGGCCAGACGGTTAAACCCAAGGTGTATATGGCAATGGGTATTTCCGGATCGTTTCAGCACATGGGCGGTGTAAAGGGCAATCCCTTTATTGTGGCCGTTAACAAGAACCCCAAAGCCCCTATTTTTCAGGTGGCGGACGTGGGAATTGTAACAGATATCCTTGAGTTCATGCCGGAATTGACCGAGGCAGTTTCAAGTCTATAGGTTTACGGTACATAAAGTTTCATAAAAAAGAGCCCTGCTGAGGATTGATTGCAGGGCTCTTTTTTTTATTGTAACGAATAAC
>CAYWNB010000135.1:0-7927 GCA_964459195.1 uncultured Desulfobacula sp. | reverse complement strand
TAATAATAGTCCTAACTTTTAAATCCAGATGCGATGGACACCCACGTCAGATGTAGTCCACAGTATTGAATCTTTTTAACAAATCAAACCAAATTTAAGAGTTCATCATCGAAACCATGGTGTGCAACATCAATTCTTTCACTATTCTGGGCAATATAATCTCCGGTCAAAAGAGGAATTTGAAATGGAAAAAAGCCAGGATTATTTGTTAGAAACCCTAATGCTCCTTTCCCTTCTGGAGTTGTATGCAAGGCAGATTCAAAAAGCAGAAGAGCCATATCCGGATTGTTTATAGTGTACAAATCCGTTCTTTCATAACAACCTCTTGTCTCTGAATCATTAAGGGTCTTCCAGGCGACAAAGGAACGAACTGTATAGCGGGCATTTCGAGCCACTGTTTCTCTGTCACCGTATTGTTCTTTTAATCTGTCGAAAATTTGTCTTTGGGTTATTTTATCCTGCAAGTTCAATATCCGGCCAACCTGTTTCGCAACATTAAACCAGAAGGGGTATGATGCTGATACGACAGCCCAGTGCAAAGGCAGCCATTCTGACGGTTGAAGTGACTTTGCCAAACCCAAAGCATTTTCACAAAACGCTATTAGCTCTTTATCCTTTGGAAACCATGACGAAAGGGTGCTGATGGCCATGTTGTATGTTTTTTTTCCTCTTTCCCCGATACCGCCGCTCTGTTTCTGAGTGGAAAGGAACTCATTCAAGTCTTTTCGAATTTCAGATTCAGACATCCCGGCAAGCAGCATTTGCACAACACGGTCCATCCAGTCTATTTGAATTGTCTGCTTAATCCCTAATTTTTCATATTTCTTGTTTGTCATCGTTTATCCCTTTTAAAATTGACCAACGGTACGATGACTTCTTCTATGGAAATGCCCCCATGACCGACGATTGTATTTCCTTTATTTATAAACGCATCCTGATCTGCAGCAACAAGCGGGAAATAGTCTGGAGGCAATCCAATCGGATGCCATTTACGAGCAAACGAAAAATTAGCCGCAACCTGAGATCTCAATTCTTCAGATGGATAAATACGCACCCGCTCACCTTTTGTTTCTGCAATTACACCTTCAGATGGCCGCCCCTTGCCACGGCATTCTATATTCCCATGATCAGATGTCAACCACACCTCATAACCGTGATTCAACAGATAATTAATCAAGGAATGCAGGAATCCTTTCTGGCACCATTGTTTAATTTGGTTGTGCATCCCGGCCGAACCAAGCTGCATTCCATGCATTATTTTGTCAATCTTGTCAACCACCAGACCAACAGTTTTTGTCTTTCCCGGATGAATTATAGAATCCAATATATTTTCAGCATTGCCATCACTCAAACCTCTTGCATATGCAATATCAAGCCGGGAAACATTATTGTTCTCCCAAAACTGTTTCCAGAGTTTCTCCTCATTGTTCGTTGTTTTAATGGATGAAGGAAAATAATATGGGGGTTTGCCTGAAAAAATCGATTGTCTTGAGACAGATGTCAATGTCGGTATCCATGCAAAAACAGCTGATTCTTTTATGATCAAACTATTGTCACAATCCTGCAGCATCTGCCTGATGGAAACCCATTGATCCAGAGCAAGCCCATCTACAACGATAAGAGCTGTCGGGCTGTTATTAGATATTTCCATATCCCGGGCAATCCGTCGAGGTACGTGATGTAACATTGTTGGATTTGTGGGCGGGAGGTTGATCAAATTCGAGTAATTTTTAGTCAACCAGATGGCAAAGTCTCTATTGAGCTTAAGCCCCATCTCACAAAATCGGGATTGCCAGGCATCACCATCTGTACAATGTATCAATGCTGAAAGTTCGGCCCATTTTAAAGCAAAATCAATCCATTCTGAATATACCCCTTCAACGGTAGGCAAATCTTTCCGCAGGAGATTAAATAGCCCTGAAATGCGATCTTCATGGTCTTCGTCGTTTTTTTCTTGAACGCCTATTTTAAACCAGGAATTTGAATCAACATTCAGCTTTGCACTTTTTACCGGTGCTATTTTCCCTTCAAGAAACAGATTGTCGATATATATCCTGATATCTTGATGATCAAACGGGAGGAACTTGGGGCCATTGTATTTCAGACCATATTCAAAAGGCTTTTCTTCTATTTGGTCACTTTTTCCAAGACGGTCTAAAAAGATTGGCCAGCGTTCCTGGAGAAAGGCAAAAAACGCTTTGTCATTGGGTACAATTTCTTTTAAATCCCATGTCTGAAAAAAAGATTTTTCACTTAATATCTGGACAAGTCGTTCTGAAAAAACCGGGGGCATTTGTGTCTTGCTATAGTGTAAACTCAATAGCGTTCTCAAAAGTTTTATATCATCAGAGATCATGTCCATCGGGATTCCGTAAACATGACGTAAAATAAAGTCTTTGCTTGCATTGTCTCCCATCCGGTCAGATGGATTTTTTTTCTGCGCATCGTACAGCGCATCCAGCATCGACCGGTCCAGTTGTTCTATAACCGGATAACTTAAGTTGGAAAACAGATCACCAAGATTAAAAGACATCTTTCTTCCGGCCTGGAGCAAATCATATGGTAAACATGACAATTCAGAATTTTGCAGCCGGAGAATTACCACTAAATCTGTATATTTTCCTCTATCCCAAAGACTTCTATACTTAGATTCATAAGCGTATCGAAATTCAATCGGATCATCGAATTCAATAAGATCAAATCCCCTTTGGTGCAGCGTTGCAAAAAGCTTTGTTTCTGTTAAAAGACTGTCAGGATCAGCTACCAGGGTTAACTTGCTGACATTTGGGATGAATTCTTTAAGGATTGTTTCTCGCCAGCTACTCATCAAACCAAATCCTCTTCAATTTTCATTAATAGTAATGGGCGTATTTCCGGAACAATCTGTCTTGCCGAATCCAGTTCAGATTTCCAGTCCAATTCTTCTTCTTCACATCGATTCAAACGATATTGCTTAACTTCTGGAAGTCCCACCCGATCTATTGCACGTCTTCTTGCCCTGAATGCAATTATCCCTCGATTTTCCTCCCGGGAGATGGATGCACTATGTTCCATCCGAAGGTCTTCAAAAATTTTTTGACCGGCTTTTTCTATTTCTTGATTCAGTGTGTTGAATATGAGTATTGAATCCTCATGTTCTGTAACCCTATTAATTCTCGGTTCAATGGTCTGCAAAGAATCCCATATATGCCTTGCCGTTGGTAAAAATATTTTTCCTTGTTCGTTGATAAAAACACTTAAGTAGCGTCTCCGCAGAATTGGGATTCGGATATACTGACTGTTTCCCTTTAATCCTGCCTGAAGTCGTATTTCAAACAATCCCCATAACCCCCTGACTGAGTCTGGTAATCCTTGGATAGAGACACAGGGGATGGGCTGGCCCATTGCAACAAAGGGAAGATTCAATGCCAATCCTCGAATTCGACTGTTTTCAAGTGTTAAGACAGACGTCTGAGCCCCCAGGCCTTCCGATTGAAATGTGACATTTTTAAATTGATCTCCATCAGGCCATGTCAAATTCCATCCAAAAAGATCTTTTTCAACAGGGCAGTGTTTCATCTTTAAAAAATTCATGGTCATTCTTTCAACCCAGTATGGAAGCGGATGGGTCCGTATTTTTTCCGCCGTTATCAAATCTGGATCTTCTGAGATTGAATACACTGCGGATTCTTCACGGACAAACATCAGTTTTTCTTTTAAGCTGTTAATTGTCTGTGTGATTTGATTTTCCGGATCGGCGTTTTTCATGATCACATGGGTCATCATCTTTTCGACCATTTCCCCGGAAAGAGATGAGTCCAGGATATCCTCTGTTTTATCGATTCCAATCTCATCAAGGATGACAGCCAGTTTGTTTTCCAAGACTTCCCTGACTCTGTCCTCAACCGAATTCTCATATACAAAGTTTATTGCACGGACGATTTTGTCCTGGCCGATACGGTCAACACGACCGATTCGCTGCTCTATCCGCATGGGGTTCCAGGGCAGATCATAGTTAATGACAATATGGCAAAACTGCAGATTCAACCCTTCTCCACCGGCATCTGTTGAAATTAGCGTTCGGGCCTTTTCCCGGAATATTATTTGTGCCCTGCGGCGTTCATCCATACTCATGGACCCGTTTAAAACCGCACATTCGATGCCACGGTCTTCAAGAAATTTTTTCAACATTTCCTGGGTTGGGACAAATTCGGTGAATATGAGCAGTTTCAATTGATCATCATTTTCCAGGCCTTGAAGCTTATAGATTAAATCCATCAGAGCAAGCGTTTTGACATCCGGACCTAAAGCTTCAGCATCCCGGGATAGTGACAATAGAAATTTTACCCGCTCTATTTCAGCGACCCGTCCGGGTTCGTTTACTTCGATCAGCTGTTCCAGCAACTCCTGGCCGTCCAATTCCAGAAATAAGTCTAACTCATCTTCATCTACTACCCTTGCCTGGGAATTCAAGTCTTCAAGCACATTCAGCCGACGTTCAAGGGTGCATCGGATCGCGTGGGTACTGGAAGTGACGATACGCTGAAGTAATACCATTAAAAAACCGATGTGCGGTTTTCGATCATTGATCGCCTGGTTATACCCTTCCTTTACATAGGCTGTGACCTCTTCATAAAGAAGAACCTGGCGATTGTTCTCTTGTAGGTTTATCTTCTGAGTCCTGGTGATTCTCGGTATAAAAAGCGGTTTTCCTTGAGCTGTAACGGCTTTGCGTTTCTCTGTTCTGATCACAAATTGCAAAACTCGATCCCGGGTGACACTTTCTTCATCAGGAAAGGTCATTGGGTCCAGCAGGCTCATCAACCTGGCAAAGGCATCTGATTTACCCTGATGCGGTGTTGCTGAAAGCAAGAGCAGATATGGGGCAGCTTCTGCAAGACCCTGACCCAATTTGAACCTTGCCACTTGATCGGTACTGCCGCCCAGTCGATGCGCTTCGTCAACTATAATCAAATCCCATTGTCCATGAACCAGATTTTCATATCGATTCAAATTATAGGCATGTATTTTTTCTTTGGACCATCCACGACGTCTGGTTAAAGGTTTTACCGCATCCAGGGTTACAATGGCCTGGGGAAATCTTTTCCATGGATTATATTCTGAAGATGATGCAGTATCAAACAGTCGTTCCGGCCGCTCTAATCGTTCCAACGCATCAAGGTCCCCTGGATTTATCAAAGCAAAGGTTTCATTAAAATGGGTGTTCATTTCTGCAACCCATTGCATTGCAATACTTTTAGGTGCAACAACCAAACATCGTCTGACCAGGCCCCGAAGTTTCAGTTCACGAAGGATTAAACCGGCTTCTACCGTTTTTCCAAGCCCAACCTCATCAGCCAGCAAATACCGCACCCGGTCACCGGAGATTGCTCTGGACAAGGCATGAATTTGATGGGGCAACGGGATGACAGTTGATTCTATCGGCGCAAGGAGCACATGATTCTCTGATGCACTTAAACTTCCCTCAAGCACTTGTGCCACTTTTGCTGCAGCAGCAATGTAGGCGATTTGGGATTGCTGGATATCAGGACCGGATTCTGCAGACAGAGATGTTAACGTCGTTTTGGAAACCCTGACAACAGCATTTTGACCAGGAAGCCATATCCGACAGATCGTTTGCCCCCATAACTGCTGCTCTTCAATGATTTTACAGGCACAGTTATGTGTCTTGCTGTATTGCCAGGTATCATGCATAACAAACCAAAACCTCAAACTTAGTCAGAATTATGTGCCTAAGTTGCACATCTGTTGAACCATACTTAGTCGCAAACTTAATCACTATCCTTCTGCCATATTTTTGGGGTGACGCGCTGTATTGCCAAGAGTATCCACTTCCCGCTTTCAATTCGGTCCATTTATCCTTAAATTTATTAAATCTTTTAGTTCAAGGAAATCGTCAGGCTGCACATCAGCATCTTTCTTTAATAAATCTTTAATAACAGCATGTAATTTTTCTTTGCCGTTTAAAATTGACCCATCAGAAGCCTCTACTTTGAAACACCCTGAGTTGATAATCAGTGATAATACCTTTTTCCCTTGGACCATTTCCATCCATTTGCCCTGACCTATCGTTAATGTATCAAAACCTCCAGTCATTTTTTCAAGAGCCTGTTCGAATCGTTTTTCAATTTCTTCACTTGAAACTTTTTGAGAAACATCCATTTTGTGTTCTTCAAATTCGATTGCACTCTTTAGCTTTGTCAATGCATCCTCTTTTGATGGGAAATCTAAAGGGTTTGAAAATTTACCAATCCAATTTCTTTTCAGTTCTTCCCGCACAGAGATTACAACATGATTTGCTGTGTCTAAAAACAACCTATCTTTTGCGCATTCCAAAACCGTTTTCTCAATTTCTTCCTGGCTGACTTCACGATATTTTGATTGGAAAAGATAATTTGGGTCCAGAAAATAATTTTCAATTTCACGTCTTTTCCAAACAAGCAAGTTGTACTTGTCTGGGTCTGGGAAATGATTCCAGCATTGTGCAACAAAGTCATCATCATGGTGGTCGCGATCAATCAGAAAATAATATGTTGGATGATAGCTGTACAATGCCTGGGCAACACTTTTTATTGAATAAGAAGGTCCCAACGGCTCAATTTTAATAGTGTCGGTGCCAAACAGCTCGCCCAAGATTTTTGGATCTACAGAGCTTCTATCCTTTCCCTCAACAAAAAGAACATGCTGTCCTTGCAAACGGACTTCTTCGGCACGAATACCCCGTTTAAGACTTACCATTTGGCATTCTCCTGATGATTGGTCAATAGGATACGCCGATCCTCGTCCACCGAATCCATAACATCTTCAGAATGTGTGGCGATAATATATTGATTCTCTGGTGCCAACTCCATCAATCTTTTTACAAAGCTTCTGTGCCATTGGGCATTTAAATGCAGTTCAGGCTCATCAATAAAAACAACTGAAGGATTCCCTTTGGTGTGATACCATATCAGAAAGAGTGTGGAAATAATTTCCTTTTGACCTGAGCTCAACCCATCAAATGTCATTGAATTCTCTCCATTATTGACACTGATCCGAATATCCACGGTATTGTCAGCAGATGGCCTTAATTTTCTGATGGTCCCACCCGCATAAATTTTAACAAGCTCGTTTAGCTTATCAATTGTTTCATCTGGTTCTTGGTCTTCGGAAAATTCAAACAGATCCGCTTTATTCATTAAAGAACGAAGGATTTGAAGTTTGAATTCACTCATAGGCATCTCATATCGCCTGAATGCCGGCATTCTTCTTACCTTTTGAGATTCGCCTACCATCATCCCAAGTTCTGGATTACCTTCCTGAACTTTTCGATAGCTGTGGAATAATAAAAATGTTTTTTCTATCACTGGATTTGGCGATAACCCGCAAATGGCTTTTATCAAATCATCAGTGTCTGCACTTTGGTCATATAAACCTTTATCCATCATAATGTCGTGAATATTCTCTCCTGTAATTTTCACAACACCATTTCTGTCGATTCTGATCTGCAAAGTTATTGCATCTTCTCCAATAACAATATCTCCCGAAATTTTTACGGCCTGGGCTCCCGCTCGAATTATAAGATCAGGAACGTCTATCATTGAATATTTATCCCTTAGCTTAAATCGATCTTCTCTAATACTAAGCGCAAGAAGCAACAATGAGCAGCACTCCATGATGGAGGTTTTTCCAAGGCCGTTTTTACTTCCCATAACCAATATGTCCGGGTCTCCAGGCAACTTTGGAATCGGAAAATCCATCACAAGAGCATCAATTCCTTTGTAATCCTGTATTTCTAAACGTCTTAGTTTGATGGGAACATCTTGTTGTCTTTTCATTATAGTCCTCCTCCGCTATCTTCTGTTCTTGTGACTGCCAGGTTATACCACATGAGCAGTTTTGGGTCCTCTTCAAGAACATTATTGGGGATCTTCTCTGCCACCGCCAC
>CAYWNB010000134.1:0-7954 GCA_964459195.1 uncultured Desulfobacula sp. | reverse complement strand
TATCGACCCGATAAATTATTGATGTGGTGTAAAAATGGTTTTCTTAAAGCGAATGTATAGCTATGGCCTTTTGAGGGTGGTGTGTTTCATATAAAACAAAAAGCGTCTTCCTATCCATAAAACTAAAGGGCTATAAACAAACCTTCTTTTGTTTTCTCTACTTTTTTCTCTTTCTTCAAATGAAACATATTATTTGAGATCTGTTTGCCGGTATAACCAGTTTGTTGTTGTAGATCTTTGGTCTTAATACCGTCTTTGTTCTTTTTGATAGTTTTGAAAATAGTACCTTTCACTGATTTCTGTGGCTTGGTCTTTATGCGTTTTTTGGGCTTTGGGGACTTTGATGTTTTAGTTTTAAAATTCTTCTTGTTCTCAAGGCCAGGCTTGGATTCAAGATCAGACTTGGGATTAATATTCATATTGGGTTCAATATCTGGTGCGTCTTCAACTGTATAATCGACCTTTTCAAACATCCCAATCAGATCATTAATTTGTTTTGAAAGTTTCTTAAAAGGTACTTGGAACAATTCAGCTGATTTTTCGTCTAATTCAATAGTAATGGCAATTTTCATGTCTCTTCCTCATAATAATGGATACAAATATTAGTCAATAAGGCAGGCGGAAAGATTAAAGCCTTCAAAAATAAATACGGCTATGGTTCAATGGCATAGTAGTCAGTGAATCCAGGCCATTTAAATATGGTGATTTTAATATTTCCAGTTATCTAAGAGCTTTTTTATCAATTTTGCCCACTGTCGTCATTGGAAGTTCATCCATGAATTCTATCTCCTTTGGTACTTCAAAGCGAGCTAATTTTTCCGTTGCAAAATTTAGAATTTCGGTTTTAACATCATCAATATTTTCATACTTATAACCGGGAGGCATAGATATAAAGGCTTTTACAAGTTCCGAACCAGGCCTTTTTTCATTTGGAATTCCAATTGTTGCAATCATATCAATCGCCGGATGCTTCGTTAAAATATCTTCAACTTTTTTCGAAAAAACCTTAAACCCTCCAACGATTATCATATCCTTTGTTCTGTCAACAATTCTGAGATAGCCATCTTCATCCTGAATTGCAACGTCACCGGTACGAAGATATCCTTCATCATCAATTGTATTTGCCGTTTCTTCTTGATTTTTGTAATAACCAACCATTACCTGGGGGCCTTTAACACAAATTTCACCGGGAGAGCCTACTTGAACTTCTTCGCCGGTGCTTGTATCTTTAAGTTTGATATCTGTATTTATTAAGGGTAAACCAATAGAACCAAGCTTTTTCTCTTTCATTGAAGGATTCATTGCTGTTAAAGGAGAGGTTTCTGTCATTCCATATACCTCCATAAGAACACCTTTACCAACTATTTTTTCAAGTTCTTTCTGTGACTCTTCCGGAAATGGAGCGGCAGAACAGATGCATCGTTTTACATTGGAGTTGTCGATCTCTTTAAATTTGGGGTTTGCTATAAGCATCTGGAATAGTGATGGAACATTAACTATTGTATCAGGTTTATATTTATCCAGTTCTTTACATATATGATCCGTATCCCTGGGGTTTGGAATAAGAACCTGGGTCCATCCAAGATATATGCAGTTTGTATTGAAAAAGAGCCCTGCAATATGAAAGAAAGGAAAACCTGACAAGGCCAATCCTTTACCCATTTCCCAATTAAGCCATTCTTGTACTATTAAAAGGTCTGAAACAGCATTTCTATGGCTCAGCATTGCACCCTTTGGAAGTCCGGTGGTTCCACCTGTATATTGGATATATGCAATATCGTCCGGGGTGATCTTAACATTAGGCAAACCACTATTAAATTTTTCAGTTTTAATGACATCTTCTATTTTAAAAACAGTTTTTCCGGTAAGAGGAGTGATTTTCCCCTTGGGAATTTTTCCAAGGAGCTTGCCAAGAAAATTTTTAATTACTGGCAAGAATCCTCCAATACTTGATGCAACAATAACTTTAAGTTGGGGAAGTTTTTCGGCGATATTAACCAAACGTGCTGCAAAAATTGCATCAAGAGTCACTAAAGCCTTTGCATCTGAATCTTCTAACTGATATTTCATTTCATCTTCTGATAAAAGGGGGGACACTCCTGAAACAACACAGCCAGCCTTTAATGTTCCAAGCCAGGCAATAACATATTCAGGAATATTCGGAAGGTTAATTCCAACAACATCACCTTTTTTTAAACCGGATTTTATTAACATATCGGCAAACCGGTTTGTGTAAAGATCAATTTCTTTAAAATAAATTTCGGTACCCATATATGTAAGGGCTATTTTATCAGGATAGTTTTCAAAGGCAGGTCTTACTGCATCGACATATGATTTTTCCCATACTTCAGGATTTAAATGAGTAACATTATCATCATAAGATTTTTCCCAGAATTTTTTTTCAAGCATGAACTAATCTCCTTATATAGTAGCGTGTCTAATTTAAAAAATATCAACATGTTTTAATATAAAAACAGTGTCTGCAAATAAGGAACGAAATTACTAATGGTAAAGATTGATTTCATATAAAAGAGACTATTATAAAAACAGATTTATTGTCAAGTATATTTTGTGATTTTAATGATATATAGATCTGAATAATCAGTTACGCTGAGTCAAGTATCATTATCGTTTGAACCTGGCGCGGGTTCATTGTTGAGAGGGAATGTGAAAGCATAGGCACTCCCGGGTAAGGTTTAGTCAGCCACCCGGTAGTGTAGCTTTTCTGATTATTCGAGGAGGTAAGGCTGAGATTGCCGGAGCATCTTTAGTCTGCATTCGTTTGTTCTGCGCTTTCATAGCTTTGCCCACGCGGGTTGAAAAAACATCACATCATTTCTGGAGAATCCACCTTTGTTTTATTTTAATTCATTTTAAAAATGACCTATATGAATCAAAATCTGAACAGGATTTTCCCAAAATAATGGGTCAGTTAAAAGAAAAGATCCGGCAGACAGACCTTGAATCCCGGGCGGGTATGCTTGGGGAAAGGTTTTCAAACTGCAGGCTGACTTTGAAAATCCTTGGAAAAGATTTCAGTGTTGACGAAAAGGGTGAGATTTTCACTGATATCCATGTCAATCAGTGGATTTTACTTTTTATGAATAAGGCCTTTTGAGAAAATGAACGGTAGTGTATCCTTGTTTTCAATCCTTTTCGGCTCGGTACCTTTTTTAAAGGCCAAAACAATTCCGTTACCATACCAACCGTCCCCCAAATAGGTTCCATCGCGGGTTACACTCCCAAAGTTGATATCTGTCGGGATTTTAAATTCCTGCATCCTGTAGTGATGTTTTACTGCCCTATGATAGTCCAACCAAATGGGAATGGCGGTCCTGGCGCCAGATCCAAGTTTTCCCATGGACCTGCCGTCATCAAAGCCGACAAAAACGCCTGTTAAAAGATAAGGGGTAAACCCCATAAACCATGCATCCCGCATGTTGTTAGTGGTGCCGGTTTTTCCGGCTACCGGATGGTTCAGTGCCTTCGCGCGCCAGCCGGTTCCATTTTCAACGCTTTGCTTCAGCAAATGGGTGATGATATAGGCATTTTGTGGTGACATGGCCTGTTCAACCCGGGGGGTATTGTTAAATATTAATTTAAAGTCTCGATCATAAACGGATAAAACCAATCTGGGCTCGATTTGGGTGCCGCCCCTGGGAAAGGTTGAATAGGCCTGGACTAATTCCATCAGACTGGTTTCGCCAGCACCCAGGCATACCGATGGAACATTGGGCAAACCGGATTTAAGCCCCATATGGCGGGCCTGTTGAATAACTTTTGAAATACCAACCCGTTGGGCCAGTCGGGCCGTCACCACATTTATGGATTGGGTCATGGCGGTACGCAAAAGAGTAGGACCGTGGTATTTCCCAGAGAAATTTTTAGGTTGCCATAACTTTTGAGAGGTTGAAAGACGTATGGACAACGGTGCATCCATTATCATGGATGCAGCAGTGTAGCCTTGCGCCAACGCTGCTGAAAAAACAACCGGCTTGAAGAGTGAGCCTGATTGGCGATGCGCCTGGGTGGCACGGTTAAATTGGCTGCATTTATAATCGTAACCGCCCACCAGGGCTTTCACCTCCCCGGTTTGTGGATCCATGGAAAGAAGCGCCCCCTGTAACTTGGGCCGGGGTGCCAGTTCCAGCATAAGCCCTGGTGGTGAAACTTCTAAAACCCTTGCATCAACGACATCCCCGGGCATCAACAAGGCCATAAAGCCAGGCTTTGCCAGGGGGCTATCTTCCTGGGGAAGGGGATAAGCAGGATTGCGGCGCCATATGCCGCTAATTTGCTGAATGGTACCCTTATATTTCCCAACCTTTACCTTGGCTTTTTGTGTATCGCATTCAATGATCAAAGCCTTTACCCATTCGTGTTTTTGAAAATTACAAATGGATGTTTTATTTTTCTGTCCTGCAATAAACTGATTCATCTCTGCCGTGTCGACCCGATTCAATGGAACAAGATTTTCACGGTCAAGGGTTAATTGTTCCAATCCTTTGGAAAGCGCTTTTTGAGCGGCTTGTTGGTGGTCGTGATCAAAAGCGGTATAGATATGGAAGCCACCTTCTAAAAGCGCATCCGCCCCATAATAGGGTAAAAAAACACCTCTGGCATTCATTTTTTCACGGCTCAACTGGTTCAACAACCAACGCCGAACCTCGGCCAAATAATAGGGACCCTGTTTCCATGATGGGTCATGCATACGTTGATAGTTCAACGGAGAGATTAACGCCTGTTGGTACTGGGCCGTACTAATAAATTTTTCAGCCAGCATGCGATCCAACACATAATGTTGCCGTATTTTGGCTTTAGCGGGTGCGTGATTGGGATTTAATTTGGAGGGTGCTTTAATAAGCCCAGCCAATAAGGCTGCTTCTGCTAATGAAAGGCGACGGGCATGCTTATTAAAATAGGTTCGGGCAGCGGCTTCCAGTCCATAGGCACCGGCACCAAAATAGATATCATTGAGGTAGATGGTTAAAATCTCTTCTTTTGTAAGATACTTTTCCAGGTGATAGGCCAAAACCGCCTCTTTAAATTTTCGGATATAGCTTTTATCGCTTGAGAGCAACAGCCTTTTTATAACCTGTTGTGTGATGGTGGAACCGCCCTGAAGGCGTGCAGCTTTTTTAACATTGATTGACAAGGCTCTAAAAACGGCATGGGGATCAACACCGTCGTGGATATAAAAGTTACTGTCTTCGGCAGCAATAAATGCTTGTATTAAATAATCTGGCAGGGTCTCAAGGGTAACAAAAAAACGATTTTCACGATAAAAATAGGCCAATACACGACCGTCTTTAGCATAGACGGTGCTCGTCAGGGATGGCCGATAATCAGCAAGCAGCTTTAAAAAAAAGGGGGTGGGGGAATAGCCGGATGGGAGCTGCTCACCAGCATCTATTAATCCCAGTGGCTTTATCAAAAAGCAACAGGCACAAAGACAAATGATGAGAACTTGTTTACGCATTTATAAAGCTATAGTGTATCATTTTAAAAAGTTCAGATACCTTATGGGCATGAATGACTTGGTAGAGACTCACCGGTTGGCGCAACCTCATGCTGAAAGTGAGTTGACCGGGATTTTCAAAAAAGTTTTGTAAACCAACCAGTGATTTAAGCTGGGCCTGGTTGTTGTTGTTTTCTGCCGTTTCAATAACCAGATTAATGGTTTCAGCCATAAAAGAGCGTAATTCACAATTTTGTTCAGGATGACAAACCATCAGTTGCTTTAGCAAGGCATAATCCGTATATTTTAAATCGACAGTTTGAATTAACAAAGGATCAAATTGAAGATTCCATATTTGCCGGGGGTGGAAATTATTCAAAACCAATTTAAGTTCCAGCTGCCCCCAATTTTTATCGGTTAATCTCAGTTTTTTGATGGTAAGGTTTTCCCGCACAGGATCGTAGAAGACTTCCAGATAAATGGCGGCTTTCATTTTAAGAAGATCGAAATAAGAAATTTCGTTTGGTTTATTGGCCGTATGCTCCGGAATTTCGAAAAAATGAATGCCTTCCATTTGAATATTGGCCGTATGCTCCAGATTTTCGAAAAAATGAATGCCTTCCATTTGAATTATCGTATGACAACGTTTTAAAGGGAATCTGAGGGTGTTCGACAAGATGATCCGTTCAATCCCAAGCTGATGTCCGGTGGAAGCTTTGACTTTTGCGCTGTGCAAGACCACATCCAGGTGCAAGAGTCTTATTTGAACTGATTTCCACGAAATATCCGCCGCAGAAGAGACCTTGGCCGCCTCTATTTTAAAAAGTTTATCAATATGCCCCGCCAGATAAAATTCCAGGGCCAAGATGATACCAAAAGCCATAAAACTGACCATCAGTGACAAACATATTATTCTCTTGATTCGATGCATATCCCAGTAAATACTAAAAAGTGAACTTTGATTTTGAATAAAACCGTTCCATATCATTTCGCCCAAAATCAGTCAAACTATTATGATTTCTTGCATTGGCCTGGAACCGTTTTCAGAATCAAATCTCCATTTTCATGAATATCGAATGGCTGGGCGTTTTTAAATGGAATTATTGATTCTTGGCCCACCAATTTTCAAGACTTCTTTTTTCCGGAAAAAAATGATAGAAAATATACCATGGCAGGTGGAAGATCTCCTGTCCTTTAGGATAAATCACAGCTGAATCATCAAAACTAAACCATGGATGCGACTCTAAAAAAAATTATAACGAAGGAAAAATGAAAAAATTATATTTATTGGGTGCCATTGCTGGGATGGTGATATTTTTTGCAATGAATGCGTTTGCAGCAGATTGGAATTTTTATGGATCAGCACGCATTTCGACCTTTGTAACAAACACGGATAATAAAAACGGGCTTGTGGATACGACAAACTATGAGCAAAACCTACAATCCAATGCCAGAATAGGTGCCAAGGTGAAGGTAAACGACACCCTGGCAGGTCGGTTTGAATATGACGCCAGTGACGGGAATGCCAATCTTCGTCACCTGTATGGGGAGTGGAATTTTGGCTCCGGCAAATTGTTGGTCGGCCAGACAAATACACCGGTAGATATGGCCCTGAGCAAGCAGGTTTATGGCGGGGATAAAATTCTGAACCCCTATGGTCATGTGGATGGCAAACGCCAGCCCATGCTGCGGCTGAGTTTTGGCAATTTTAAGATTGCTGCCATCCAACCAAAAACCACCACCTGGGTCACACCAGGAACCACTACAGAAGTTAAAATTCCGAAAATTGAAGCCAGCTATCGCCTGAAATTTGACAACGCCTTCCTGGATTTTCAGGGCGGGTATCAAAACTATGAGATAAAAAATACGACTACATCTGCCGCCAAGGACGTAGTTTCCTATGTGATTGCGGTGGGAGGTCAGATTAAATTTGGTGCTGCATACCTTGGCGCTGACGTCTGGTTGGGTCAAAATACAGGGCCCTACGATCTTTCCTGCGCGGTTGATGATAATCCAGCTGTTTCAGGAAGCGATTTCATTGATAACGACTCCCTGGGATACGCCATCGTTGGCGGGTTCAAACTCAATGACACCGTTTCTTTTGAAGCCGGTTACGGATATACCCAAGCAGAGCTTGACCAGAGTATCTATGAAAAAGATAAATTAAATACCTATTATTTACAGTCAACCATTACCCTGGCCGAAGGTATCTTTTTTGTCCCTGAAATCGGGGTGATTGACAATAAGAAAGATAAAAACGGAACTGAAAAACCGGAACTTCGGTATGCCGGTATCAAATGGCAGATCAATTTTTAAACCCGTTTAAACCCCTTCGTCGTGCACGGTGCTTTTTTCGGAAAAGCTGAAAAATTATTTTGAAATATAATTGATTCAAAAAATAAAGGAATAAAATTGAAAATAACTATAACTGTCGAGATGGACGAAAAATCTATTGCCCAAAGAGGCGTTGTGAAATCTGCAATTCTTCAAGAAGTA
>CAYWNB010000133.1:0-8163 GCA_964459195.1 uncultured Desulfobacula sp. | reverse complement strand
ATAGGGTAAAGACGGGTTCTGTCGGATCCTGCGGCACACTTCATACCCATCCATTCCAGGCATCATGACATCCAGCAGGATCAGGTCCGGCGGGTCATTGAATACTTTATCAAGGGCTTCCTGGCCGTTTTCTGCACACGTCACCTCATATCCTTTCGGGGTCAGGATATTTTTTATCAACTCGTTATTTAATGAGAAATCATCTACAACCAGTATTCTTGTAACCATATGGTTTATTTTATATCCTAATTTTTTTCACTGACGATGATTATATCGGGAAATACCGTAACTTTTAATACATATGTAAAATAAGAGATGGCGTAATGTCAAGACCCGGTGCAATATTTGAACTGAGTTTATCCTATCAAGGGGTATTTATATCTTGAAAAAATGGGTCATAATTGCTTATAATACCAGTTTTAGCCCATATTATTTAATGATAAATAATGAAATATTATCTTATATTAGCCCTTCTCGAGGGAAATTCTACAGTTTTTAGTCATTCCCATGCATATGGTGGAGTTCGATGAGCTTATGTATAGTTTATTTATAAAATTCATGTTTCTCCTATTGATGTTATTGCTGATTTCGTGTTCTACACACAACCAGGCTACTTTAAAACAAGATCTTCCTTACAAACCGTCTGAATCAAGAAAAATCATTGTTCACAATGCGATTAATAACCTTGGACGGCCATATAAATGGGGTGGGGATTCACCTTCAAAAGGTTTTGATTGCAGCGGCTTAATAGTTTACACATACCAAAAAGTTGGCATTTATATCCCACGAACAGCTAATGCACAATTCTCATCAGGGAAACCTGTTATCAAAAAAGATTTAAAGCCTGGAGATCTTGTGTTTTTTAAAAACCCTACTGCTCAAAAAGTGAACCATGTGGGGATCTTTATTGGTGAAAACACCTTTGTTCATGCTCCAGGACTAGGCAGACCAGTGTCATATGGATGTCTCACTAACCCATATTTTAAAAAATATTATATAGGATCAAGAACTTATCTTTAACCCTGTATTAGCCCATTAAAACTCTGAATTACAGATTGAGTTGGATGCTAAAGTTGAGTTTGCAAATGCTGTACATGATACAATAGATCTTATTCAGGTTGGTGATTTCTGTAAAATCTTGAATGACAAAGGGGTGTTTAAGATAAAAGATTAGGGTTTCGGTCCAGACGGAAAAGTGATATTTAAAACGGTTTTAATAAAACCGATGAAAAAGGAAAAATCGTGAATCAACCCCCCAGCAGGATGGTCCCTTATATTTGCCTGGTCCTGGCCATGGTATTATGGGCCAGCACCTTTGTTGCCCTGAAGCTGGCCTTTAGGGCATATGATCCCATGGTGGTGATTTTTGGGAGAATGCTAGTGGCAAGCCTGTGTGCCCTTTGTTTCCCCTTTGTTTTCCGAAACATTACCTTTCGGTCGAAAGATCTGAAATACATAGCGATCATGGTTATCTGCGAGCCCTGCCTCTACTTTGTATTTGAAGCAAAGGCCCTGGTGCATACCTCGGCATCCCAGGCAGGCATGATCACTACCATGATGCCCCTGCTGGTGGCCATTGCCGCCTGGGGAATCCTAAAGGAAAAGCTGACGATAAAAACCTTGTTTGGGTTTTTAATTGCCGCCACCGGGGCTCTCTGGCTGAGCATCTCTTCGGAACCCTCCCAACATGCCCCCAATCCCATCTGGGGTAATTTTCTGGAGTTCATGGCAATGGTCTGTGGCTCAGGATACGCCATCTGCCTGAAAAAACTTACAAATTATTATTCCGCGTTGTTTCTCACCTTTTTACAGGCCTTTGCCGGTGCTATTTTCTTTTTCCCCATCCTTTTTCTCCCCAGCACACTGCTACCGGTTGAAATTGTGCCCCTCCCTTTTTTATCTATTCTCTACCTGGGCGGTGTCGTCACTCTGGGGGCCTATGGGTGTTATAATTACGGGGTCAGCCAGATTCCTGCCAGCCAGGCCACGGCATTTATCAATCTCATACCGGTATTTACACTGATCATGAGCGTTCTGATTTTAAAGGAGAAGTTTACAGGTGTCCAATATCTGGCCTCGGGGCTTGTCTTTGTCGGGGTGATTCTAACCCAGGCCCCCTTTGGACATGCCCCTGCGGCCAAATGAAATATTAAGCTTTTTCATCCGTTTACGCAGGGTGGACGGATGGATGTTCAACAATTTTGCCGCCCCCCTTTCCCCCTCCACCCTTCCCTTGCACAGGTCAAGGACATGGCAGATATGAGTGACCAGAACCTTATCCAATTCAAGGGGGGCTTTTTGCGGTTCGGATTCATGACACAGGCCTGGTAAATTTGGGGTGTGCCCGTTTAAAGATGACGGTATTGGCGCGGTAATGAATTCTTGGCTGCCAATCTCCTTGAAGAACAACAAATTAGATCGGTCCAGGATCAGAGAGCGCTCCACTGCATTTTCAAGTTCTCGGATATTGCCGGGCCAGTGATATGCCATGAGACGAGCCATGGCACTAGGACAGGGGACTGGGATATGGGGGCGCTTCATCTCCTTTGCTTTTTTCAGGATAAAATGCCGGACCAGTGCCGGGATATCCTTGACCCGCCCCCTTAAGGGTGGAATGTGAATGGGAAAAACCCGGAGCCGGAAAAACAGATCTGCCCGAAATTTTTGTTCTTCCATCATGGTTTCTAAATTTCTGTGGGTGGCGGCAATGATCCGGATATTGACCCGTACGGTTTCACTTCCCCCCACCCGGTCAATCTCCTTTTCCTGGAGCACCCGCAACAGCCGTACCTGGGCCTGGGCAGACAGTTCTCCTATTTCATCCAGGAAAAGGGTGCCGCCCTGGGCCCGCTCAATGCGCCCCCTCTTCCTTGAAATGGCACCGGTAAAAGCCCCTTTCTCATAGCCGAACAACTCACTATCCAAAAGAGATGCCGGGATGGCCCCACAATTGACCCGGATAAAGGGACCGTCTTTTCTCAAGGAAAGATTGTGGATGGCATTGGCCATCACTTCCTTGCCCGTCCCCGTCTCCCCCAACAGCAGGACCGGGCTTTCAAGGGGGGCAACCTGGTGGACCATTTCCATGACTTCCTTTAGTCCCTGGCCCGCACCGATCACCTGTTCTCCTACCATTTTGTTTAACTCCTCCTGGAGGTAGCGATTGTCGTCGGCCAGCAGTTCCTTGAGATTTTTCAATTCCCGGAATCGCAGGCTGTTGGTCAGGGCAATTGCACAGGGTTTGTCCAGTAGGCTTAAAAGGCGGACATGTTCGGCACAAAATTGTTCCCTGCCGTTGTTGAACACGCTGAAAATCCCCAGCATGGTTTTTTCCAGGACCAGGTCGATGACCACTGCAGACAGGTCCCAGGCTTCTAATCGATCCGCCACAGGCCCTGTGATGGGATCATCCCCCAGGCGTTCTATGAGCCGAACCCGGACCAATCGCTGTTTTTCGATTTGACGCTTACCCCTGGCAGACAAAGGTATCCGCATGGAGACGGCATGGCCGCCTGCAGGCGTTGCATGGGCAATGGTTTCAACGATGCCCGCATCCCGGTGGTAGACATGGAACCCCACCTGGCCTGCCGGGATAAACCTGCGAATATACAGCAGGCATTGGTGGAGGGCCCGTTCAATCTCCAGGCTGGAGCAAAGCTTTAGGGTGGCTTCCCTGAAAAAATCCTTTTCGTCAATTCCCTTGTTCACATTGCCTTTTTCGTCAGCCTCCATTATGCCCCCTGATATATTCTGTTCTATTTAACAGAATATATCAAAACTGGAAAATAGAACAGAAAAATCTTTCCTATGGCACAGAAATAGTTCATTTTTTCCTGGGCTCTCTGGTAATTGCCTGATATACGGGAGTTCCCGGCCCTGGCACAATTTATGCTACATTTTAAATGTAAAAAACCCTTTATCAACTTGAAAAAAAACAGGAGAAACATCATGGAAATTAAAAAGATTTGCGTACTGGGTGCCGGGATCATGGGTGCCGGGATTGCCCAATCAGCAGCCCAGGCAGGATTTGAAGTCACCATCCGGGATATGGAAGACAGGTTTGTGGAAAACGGACTCACCACGATTTCCAGCAACCTTGACCGGGCTGTGTCCAAGGGGAAAATGGACCAGGCCGAAGCCGACCAGGTCATGGGCCGGATAACGGGTACCACCGACCTTGTCATGGCTGCCCAGGATGCCGATATGGTCATTGAGGCCATCATCGAAATAATGGAGATCAAAAAACAGGTCTACCAGGAACTGGACAATATCTGTAAAAAAGAAACCCTCTTTGCCTCCAACACCTCGGGTCTTTCCATCACCGAGATGGCCAGTGTGACCAAACGCCCGGAAAAGGTCATCGGTATGCATTTTTTCAATCCCGTGCCCGTGATGAAATTGGTGGAACTGATCCGGGGATTTGCCACCTCCGATGACACCCTGAATATTGCCACGGATTTTGTGGAAAAAATCAAAAAAACCGCCATTGAGGTAAAAGAAGCCCCTGGTTTTGCCGTCAACCGCATCCTCTGCCCCATGATCAACGAAGCCATCTTTGTCCTGGCCGAAGGGATTGCAAGCGCCGAAGATATTGACAAAGGCATGACCCTGGGAGCCAACCACCCAATAGGTCCCCTGGCCCTGGCCGACATGGTGGGCCTGGACACCATTCTCCTGGTTCTGGAAGGATTTCACAAGGAACTGGGCGAAGACAAATACCGCCCCGCCCCCTTGCTGAGAAAAATGGTAAGGGCAGGCTATCTGGGCCGGAAAAGCGGCAAGGGCTTTTACGATCACACAAAATAAACAACACAATCAATATACTTTAACCCTTTGGAGGTAAATATGGCCCAGGTAGTCGCAGACAGACGGGATGTAGATTTTGTTCTCCATGAACAATTAAATGTGGAGCAGCTCAGCCAATTTGAAAAATTTGAAGAGTTTAATAGAAAAACCATTGATATGGTGGTTTCCGAAGCCCGGAACCTTGCCATAAAGGAATTGCTTCCCTATCTTAAGGAAGCAGACGAAGAAGGCTGTACCTTTGACAACGGCAGAGTCACGGTTCCCAAGGTGTTTCACCGGGCCTACAAGCTGTTTTGTGAAGGGGAATGGATTGCCATGTGTGATGACCCCCGCTGGGGCGGCCAGGGCATGCCCGCCACCGTGGCCCTGGCTGCCAATAATTTTTTTAACGGGGCCAATTACCCCTTTATGCTGCATAACATCCTGAGCCACGGGGCCGGTAAACTGGTGGAAAGCTTTGGCACGGACAAACAAAAACAGCTTTTCCTTGAAAAAATGTACACCGGCGTCTGGGGCGGGTCCATGCTCCTGACAGAGCCAGAAGCTGGCTCTGACGTGGGAGCCCTTACCACCAAGGCGGTCCCCAACGGGGACGGCACCTATTCCATCACCGGCAACAAGATCTTTATCTCTTCCGGGGAAAACGATCTGGTGGAAAATATCATCCACCCGGTATTGGCACGGATTGAAGGCGCCCCTGCCGGAACCGCCGGGATTTCCCTCTTTCTTGTCCCAAAATTTTGGGTCCACGAGGATGGCAGCCAGGGGGAGTTTAATGATGTGGTTTGCACCGGTATTGAAGAGAAAATGGGCATCCACGGCAGCCCCACCTGTTCCATGGCCCTGGGAAGCAAAGGCCAGTGCAAGGGAACCCTTCTGGGCCAAGCAAACAAAGGCATGAGGGCCATGTTTGTCATGATGAACGAGGCCCGGCTACACGTGGGCATGCAGGGGTTTGCCTGCGCCTCGGCCTCCTATCTCAATGCCCTGAACTATGCAAGGGAAAGGATCCAGGGAGCAGCGCTTACCGCTCCCAAAGGCTCCCCCGGTGTTCCCATTATCCAGCACCCGGACATCCGGCGCATTCTTCTCACCATGAAATCTAATTCCGAAGGCATGAGAAGCCTTCTCTATTATGTGGGATTCATGGAGGACATGATCCATATTTCTGACAATGAAACGGACAAGCAAAAATACCAGGGCATCATTGATGTGCTCATCCCCGTGGCCAAGGGCTATATCACGGACAGGGCCTTTGAGATGTGCTCCTGGGGGGTCCAGGTATTCGGCGGATATGGATTTACCAAGGAATATCCCCAGGAACAATTGCTCAGGGATTGCAAAATCACCCAAATCTACGAAGGCACCAACGGGATCCAGGCCATGGACCTTTTGGGCAGGAAGTTGGGACTGAACAAGGGACGCGCCTTTACCGACCTTCTGGCCGAAGTCCAGAAAACCATTGACACGGCAAGGTCGATAGAAGGATTAACCCCCCTGGCCGACATGGTGGATGCCACAGTGGTCAAACTCATGGAGACGGCCCAGGCGTTAGGAACTGTCATGGGCGCCAAAAAAATAGATGCCGCCTTCGTCCAGGCCCATCCCTTTCTGGATGTCACAGGAGACACCCTCATGGCCTGGATGCTGCTGTGGCGGGCCACCATTGCCACCCAGAAACTCGCCGACAAGCCCAAGAAAAAAGACATCTCCTTTTACGAGGGACAGCTTAAAAGCGCCCAGTTCTTTATCCATTCCGTTCTGCCCGTGGCCCGA
The DNA here is from genome assembly GCA_964459195.1 of uncultured Desulfobacula sp. Classification (GTDB taxonomy): domain Bacteria; phylum Desulfobacterota; class Desulfobacteria; order Desulfobacterales; family Desulfobacteraceae; genus NBML01. The sequence goes on along the minus strand of CAYWNB010000133.1, from coordinate 1,581 downwards.
GGGAAGATGGAGGTAATCATGGCTGGGGACACCGCAGCCCTGGATATTTCAGAAGATGCCTTTGGGTCTAAATAAGCCGCCTCTATTGCAGATAAGTAGAGCAGATATTTTTAAACCATAATTTGCAAGGATATAAAAATGAAAGAAGTTGTAATTGTTTCCGCCTGCAGAACCGCCATCGGAACCTACGGCGGGGCCCTGAAAGATCTGAACGGCGCCACCATCGCAAGCATTACCATGAAGGAAGCCATAAAAAGGGCTGGCATTGATCCTGACCTTATTGATGATGTTCGCTACGGCACCTGTCTTGAGCACCATGATACCCTGAACACCACAAGGGTGGCAGCCCTCATGGCCGGGATCCCCGATACCGTGCCCGCCGTCACCTTGAACCGGGTCTGCATTTCCGGCATGGAAGCAGCCCTTTCCGGTATGGCCATGATTCAGGCCGACATGGCCGATGTCATTCTAGCCGGCGGTGTCGAACATATGTCCGGCGTTCCCTATACCGTGCCCAAGGCCAGATGGGGATGCCGTCTCCAGGACACCCAGTTTGTGGATGCCCTGATCCACGCCCTCCACTGTGGCTCCCATGTCAGCCCCCTTGACGGCACAACCCCCCTGAATACCCAAGAGGCGCCGGTCAGTTATTTCATGGGAAAACCCTATATCATGGGACACACCGCAGAATTTGTGGCCCATCACCTGGGAATCAGCCGGGAGGAGATGGATGAGGTGGCCCTGCGAAGCCATAACAATGCGGAACGGGCCACAAAAGACGGTTCCTTTGCAAAAGAGATCACCCCCATAAGTGTCCCCCAGCGCAAAAAAGATCCCCTCATATTTGATAAAGACGAACACTTCAGGCCGGGCATGACCATGGAAAAATTGACAGCGCTTCCCCCTGCCTTTATCCCCAAAACCGGCAAGGTAACCGCCGGCAACGCCTCGGGCCTGAATGACGGTTCCACGGGCATGGTCATCATGTCAGCAGAAAAAGCCAAAGAACTGGGCCTTACCCCCATCGCCAGAATCAAAGCCAGCGGCATGGGCGCCTGCCATCCTAGCATCATGGGACTGTCTCCTGTGCCAGCGGTGAAAAGCCTCATGAAAAGATCCGGTCTTTCCATTGCCGATTTTGACTTGATAGAAGTCAACGAAGCCTTTGCCGCCCAATACATCGGCTGCGAACGGGAATTGGGCCTGAACCGGGAGATCACCAATGTTAACGGGTCCGGTATCGGTCTGGGCCATCCCGTGGGCTCCACAGGGGCAAGGATCATGACCACCCTGATCTATGCCATGAAACACCGGGGCGACAGCCTTGGCCTTGCCACGCTGTGCGGCGGCGGCGGCGTTGCCATGGCCTGCGCCATTGAAATGCTATAGTTCCTATCCCTCGACAATGAGGTAACGGATTTTATCCAGGGGCCGGAAAAAGTTGTTCCATACTTTTTCCGGCCCTTTTTTACTAAACAGGATAGTTATCCACTATCACTGCAATTCTTCGGTAATCGATTTGTGATCTACCATATCCGGAAAAATTTAAATCTGTGGTCGAAAAAACGTCAACCGGTCAAC
>CAYWNB010000132.1:5933-8170 GCA_964459195.1 uncultured Desulfobacula sp. | reverse complement strand
AAAAAAAATGTCCTCTTTCGAAATCATAATCTGCTTGATTGCTGTCGTCGGCTCCGCGGTAATAAAAAACGGTGTGGGGGTTGGTGCAGGCATCTTTCTCCTGCCATTTTTGGCCCTGGTGTTTCCCCCCAAGTTGGCTCTTGGATTGGGCGCACCAGCAATGCTGATATCGGATTTAGTCGGTGTGAAAAACTATTGGGGAGAATGGGATACAAAAGAATTAAGACTTTTACTTCCACTTGCATTGGTAGGGGTTGTATTTGGTTGCTTTTTAATTGAAATTACGCCAGATACCCTGTTTAAAAAGTGTGTGGGAGTATTCGCTTTATTATTTTCATCTGTTCACCTTTCAAAAATGATACTGTTCCGATACTCTAACCGCAAAACACCCGAAAAACCTCCGGCTGAAGAATCCAAATGGAAAAATATTTCAACTGTTCTGTTTGGATTTGTGGTTGGGGTGGCCGGCACCGTAGCCCATGCAGCCGGACTCATGATGTCTGTTCATATGATACAAAAAAGTGGCAACCCAAGGATTTTTGTGGGTACCCTCATTCTCTTTTTTGCAATTATGAATATTTTTAAGTTAGTTGCCTATTCGAGCATCGGAATTATTTCCTACCAGACCATGCTTCTGGTCGGCGCATTATCACCGGCTATCATTTTAGGCGGATATGCGGGCAATGCATTAAACAAAAAAATTCCACAGGAATTATTCCGGCTGATTGTTCTTCTGTTAATTTTTTTCATCGGCATTCGCCTTCTCTGGACGGCATAAATGCGGACGGGAATGCTATACGCAGTCCTTTTTTTCTGGGTGGAAAAACGATTCTTTTTGGTGTAAATATGAGATTGATTCACCAATTGGGAAATTCAGTAGTGAATCAAATGTCCCGAATAATCCTGATGGAGTAAAACAAATGAAACGATATAATCCTGAAACTGTTAAACAACTAGTAAAAAAAATAGCCGTCGGAGCAGGCGTATCAGAATCTGATGCTGTTATTTTTGCAGATTCTTTGATTGAGGCGGATGTTGCTGGAACATCAACCCATGGAGTTTCCCGTTGTGATATCTATATCCGGCGAATTCAAAAAAAGTTGATTGATCCTAGGGCTGAATTTGTGATTGAAAAGAATCGCAGCGCAGCCATGTCTGTCGATGCGGGTAACGGTCTCGGTCAAGTCCAGGCCGTCAAGGTGCTTGAAATGCTCATTGAGACAGCAAAAGAGACGGGAATCGCCATGGCGACCATAAGAAATTCACAACATTTTGGTACCCTGTCGTATTATTGTAATAAAGCTGCAGACGCAAATATGATTCTTTTAGCAACGACCAATTGTGAACCTTCCATGTCTCCTGCAGGGGGGTGTCAGGCCTATTTTGGGACCAATCCTCTGGGAGTATCTTTTCCAACGGGAAAAGGGTTCCATGTAAAAGTGGATCTTGCCACATCCCTTGTAGCCCGTGGGAATATTATTTCGGCAAGCAAAAAGGGAGAAGACATCCCCGAGGGATGGGCCCAAGATGTGGATGGTAATCCAACCACTGATGCCGGAAAGGCTCTTCTTGGAACAGTCCTCACCATGGCCGGTCATAAAGGGTATGCGTTGGCCTTGGCTGCAGAAGTCCTTTCTGGTGTTCTTTCGGGTTCTGCTGTCGGACCTTCCATCGGATCTATGTATAAAAATATGGATCGAAAGCAGAATGTTGGACATTTCTTTTGTCTCATTGATATTGGAGCTCTTATGAGTGTGGATCAATTCAAAAGTAGAATCGACACCATGATAGACGAAATCAAAGGGTGCCGAAAAAAATCCGATATTGATGAAATTTTTGTTCCAGGGGAACGTTCTGCAAAAAACATATCATTTAATAGGGAAAAAGGTATCCCCATAGGGGAAGAAACCCTGGGAGAGCTCAAACTCCTTTGTGAAGAATTTAGAATCCCCTATACTTTAAATTAAGTAAGGAGAGGTAAAATGGTAGATATTCTGATTACTGAAGATATTAAAGGGCCAGCCGTTGAGGAGTTAAAGGGAAAATATGACGTGGTTTTTGAACCTGACCTTTGGCAATCTCCAGAAGCATTAAAGAAAGCGATTAAAAGCTAAAAGCTGCAAGGATATTCGCGCTGCTATTGAAGGAAAGCCAGCCAAGAATTTCTTCAATTTTGCAACCCCGGGTGTTCAGGGTTAAGATTTGCTTGAAAATTCCTTCAAATATTTTGTATAAAA
>CAYWNB010000132.1:2802-5833 GCA_964459195.1 uncultured Desulfobacula sp. | reverse complement strand
TTGCCAGCCTAGCTGATTAACTATCAAAATACGCCGATTGACGTGACTTTCACTGCATGTCAATATAAAAAAAATAAAACGTCAAAGTCCTTGACAACATATTATATGTTATATATAAGACATAAGACTTAGTTTGATATATGAGATTTCAATCTAATTATAATTATTATTGAATCGCTGAAAATAGGTGTTGGTTTGATTTTTAATCCCAATTCTAAACAGCGATTCTACAAGCAAGGAGACGCTAAAATGGGTGAGACACATTTCCTGGTTCATGATAACGCTGATTCCGTAGGGGTCGTGGTTGTCGAAAATGCCAAGGCTGGTATGGAGCTGACCGGATGGATTATGGATACCGATGAGACAATAACTATCAAAGCAAATCACGACATCCCTCTGGGACACAAAATTGCCTGCGGTGACATTACAACTGGCGGGACTATTCTTAAGTATGGTTGTGATATTGGAAAAGTTGTAGCTGACATCACAAAGGGCGATCATGTCCATGTCCATAACGTTAAAACAAAGAGGTGGTAACAGATGAGTGCAAATAAATTTTTTGGATACAAAAGGGAAAATGGACGTGTAGGAATCCGTAACCACGTTGTCATTCTTCCCCTGGATGATATTTCAAATGCATGCTGCGAAGCAGTGGGCAACAACATCAAAGGCACACTTGCCATTCCCCATGCCTATGGTCGCCTTCAGTTCGGTGAAGACCTTGAGCTCACCTTCAGAACCCTTATCGGAACAGGCTGCAACCCCAATGTTGCAGCTGTTGTCGTTATCGGTATTGAGCCCGAATGGACACAGCGCGTTGTAGACGGGATTGCCAAGACCGGCAAGCCTGTAGCTGGTTTCTCCATTGAGCAGAACGGAGACATCAATACGACTGCCATGGCATCCCGCAAGGCTAAAGAATATGTCCAGTGGGCCACTGAGCTGCAGAGAGAAGAGTGCGACCTGAGTGAACTCTGGGTTTCCGTAAAATGCGGCGAATCTGATACTACTTCCGGCCTTGCTTCCAATCCAACTGTTGGTAATGTTATTGACAAACTGACTGCCCTTGGCTGCCACACATGCTTTGGTGAAACTTCCGAGATCACAGGTGCTGAAGAACACTGTGCAAAACGTGGTGCAACACCTGAAGCCAGTGCCAAATTCATGAAAACCTGGGAAAGTTACAACCAGTTCATCCTTGACAACAAGACAGATGACCTTTCTGATTCCCAGCCCACAAAGGGTAATATCGAAGGCGGACTGACCACCATCGAAGAAAAAGCCTTTGGAAATATCGCAAAAATTGGCAAGACTGCCATGTACGTTGACGTTCTTGAGCCTGCAGAAGCACCTACAAAGGGTCCCGGACTATACTTCATGGACTCATCTTCTGCAGCAGGAGAGTGTGTAACTCTTCAGGCAGCAGCAGGTTTCGTTGTTCACCTCTTCCCCACAGGACAGGGCAATATCATTGGTAATCCCATTGAGCCTGTTATCAAGCTGTCTGCAAACCCACGTACTGTTCGTACCATGGAAGAGCACGTTGATGTAGATGTTTCCGGTATTCTTCGTCGTGAAATGAATATTGAAGCTGCTGGAGAAAAATTGCTTAAAGAAACAATCCGGGTATGTAACGGACGTAATACAGCAGCTGAGACCCTTGGTCACAGAGAATATATCATAACAAAACTGTATCGAAGCGCATAACTTCAATTCTTTTTTGGATTATTGGCTCTGCCCCGGATCTTTTCCGGGCAGAGCTGATTATGATTAAATCGGAGAACTAAATGGAACGATATAATCCGAAAATTATTAAAAATTTGATCGGGAATATTGTTTTGGGAGCAGGTGTATCTGAATTTGACGCAATTATTTTTGTTGATTCTTTGGTTGAGGCTGATGTTGCTGAAACATTAACTCATGGCTACCATAAAAAATTCTCAGCATTTTGGCGCCCTTTCCTATTATTACAATAAAGCGGTTGATGAAAACATGATTCTTCTGGTCACAACCAATTGCGACCCATCAATGGCTCCAACAGGTACATGCCAGACTTTTTTCGGGACCAACCCATTAGGGGTTTCATTTCCAACCGGCAAAGGTTTTCATGTAAAAATGGATCTTGCCACAGCAGGGGTTGCCCGCGGCAACATCATTTCTGCCAGCAAAAAAGGTGAAGATATCCCCGAGGGATGGGCCCAAGATGTTTATGGAAACCCAACCACTGATGCTGGTAAGGAACTTCTGGGAACAGTTCAGACATACTGATTACAGAAAATATTAAAGGAGTAAAACCCATCGGTTACTATTCGTTACCAAAAAACAATTCCCTTTACAAACAGATTAAAGCCTTGATCCTGCAACAGGTAATAGATGGTATCTGGAATCCGGGTGATATGCTTCCCAGTGAACAGCAGCTTGGAAAAAATTTCAACGTAAGCCAGGGAACTATTCGAAAAGCCTTAGACGAAATGACTGCTGAAAATATTTTTGTCCGAAAACAGGGTAAAGGCACTTTTGTTTCCAACCATTCCACAAACAGCTCTCTGTTTCAGTTTTTCAGGATAGTAGGTGATGGTGACAAGGAGGAAATCCTCTATAGTAAAGGGATCTCCCTTCGGCGCGGGACTGCCAACCTGACGGAAATTGAACGTTTGCAATTAAACCAGGGAGACAGGGTCATACGAATCAAAAGGATTCGATTCCTAGATGATACTCCTGCTGTATATGAAAGTATATCCCTGCCAGTCAAGATATATCAGAAATTTGTAAAAATAGATGACCTGCCAAATACATTGTATGCCCTGTATGAATCTCAATACGGGACAAAGGTAATGAAAATTGTTGAAACCATCAGGGCAACGGCTGCTAAAAAAGAAGAGGCCCAAATGCTTGAAGTCCCTGTGGGAGAACCGATTCTTGCTATTGATCGAACCAGTATAGCCCTTGATGGGAACCATGTTGAGTGGCGCCTGAGTTATGTCAACACCCGAAATCACCACTATATTTCACAATTATAATCAAATTTCTT
>CAYWNB010000132.1:0-2702 GCA_964459195.1 uncultured Desulfobacula sp. | reverse complement strand
TGAAAACAGGGCCAAGTGCTGGAAGGAGCTGGTGGTTTATTGGGGGGTGTTTTGAATTTCCAATGCCATTAACGCAGTTTTTTTCATGAAAAGGGAGATTTCTTTTAGGGTGGCCATATCATCGACTGAGTTCCTTAATATCCCAAAGCCTTCGGAAAGTGCCAAAATGGTTTCAGCAGCCCTTTCTTTATGGGCTATTTTGACAAGACCGTTTTCTTCCCAGGCCTCCATTTCAGCAATGCCAAAATCGATGAATCTTTTCATCAAGTCTTTTATTTTTCCTTTGATCTGCTCGTTTCTGAAACCCATGGCATAACAGGACCAAAAAACCGCATCCCGCTGGGGCATGGTGCCACTGGTATCAAATACCATTTCCAGCAGGCCTTCAAGCCTTTCTTTGGGAGTGGTGTATTTTTTTAGTTGTTCAAGGTAGACGGTCATGGAAGAGTCATAGAGGTAATCCACCATTTCCATTATCAGCCCTTCCTTGCTTTTAAAATAGTGAATCAAAAGCCCTGAATTGACCCCCATTCGGGTGGCAACTTTGCCAATGGTCATGCCCATGAATCCTTCTTCTTCAACCACCTTGTAAGTGTGCCTCAGGATTTCAGGTTTGCGGATATGTGATATGCTTTTTCGACCCATTGTATCTCCAGTGTTTTATTGTTTGTCTGATCATTAATATATTATTCTCCTGTTTGTTGTCAATTTTTTTGTTTCGCTCCCTGGGATACACCGGGATAATGAGGGGGAACCAATTCTATATTTTTTTGCACAAATAGATCATTTCGCCGGCTTTTGGCCATGGGGATTTTTTTTAGATTGGCAAATTTAATTTGGGAAAGGTAGGAAATCCAGCCAGGCAGATGCCTGGCTGGGTTAGGGGTTGATCAGGCAATCTCCCGCCTGTTGGACATGTCCACAAGGGTTCTTTCCCTTGCTTTATCAATGCCCAGTTCTTTTCGTTTTTTGTCAATATGGGCAATCATCATCCGGGCGATTTCAATGGGATCGGCTGCGGTTCCCCATTTTCCATACCCCTGTTCCTCGAGCCCATTAAACAGAAGGTCATGAAATTTTGTTCCCTTAATGGAGGGGAACCCAATACCAAAGACCGTGTAGACACCAGAGGACACAAAGTACTGACCAATGGCCAAAGCCTTTTCACTCATCCATTCCGGGGCACAGCCGGCAACGGGAAGGTCGGCAATGCTCTTGCCAAGGCCGCCGGCTTCCACCATGGCCGAGGCCGCAATGAGAATCCGGGTGTTGTCCACACAGGAACCCAGGCCCAGGACCGGGGGCATGCCCACTGTTTCGCAAACCTCAGCAAGACCCGGACCTGCCAGGACAGCCGCTTCCGGAGTTAAAAACCCTGCCTTGGCCAGCGCTATCTGGGAGCACCCGGTCTGGAGAACCAGCACATCATTTCGGATCAGCTCCCGGACCAGGGCCACATGGAAGGAGTCCTGTTTGACCTTGGGGTTTGTACAGCCCACAACCCCTGCAACTCCCCGGATTCTGCCGTTGATAATGTTTTCGTTCAAGGGAGAATAGGATCCCCTGAAAGTACCGCCCAGCATGTATTCGATGTATTCATGGGAGAATCCGTGGACCCCTTTTTGGACCTGTTTGGGAATTTCAACGGGCATGCTTCTGGAACCGAATCGGGTAATGGCTTTGGTCAGAATCTGATCGGTGCAGGCCTTTGGATCCCGTTCTTCAAACTCAATATGGGTGGCCCCTTCAATGTGGCACCTTGGATTGGTGGTGATCAAATGGGTATCGTAGCATTTGGCCACAGAGGCCAGTCCCTGTTTGATGCACTGGATATCCACGACCATGGCATCCACGGCCCCGGTTACAATGACCGCTTCGGTGGAGCTGAAATTACCGGCATGGGGAATCCCGTGGCGGGACATCATCTCCGCCCCTGAACAGCACATGCCCACCAGATTGATTCCCGCAGCGCCTCTGGTCTTGGCCTCTTCAATGTAAAACGGGTCTGACACCGCTGCCAGTATCCCTTCAAACATGGCCGGTTCGTGGCCATGGACAATAATGTTGACATGGTCTTCCTTGAGAACCCCCATGTTGACATCTGCCGCGGTGGGAGAAGGAGTGCCGAACATGATATCGGACAATTCCGTTGCCACCATGGAGCCGCCCCACCCATCTGCAAGAGCGGTCCGGGCGATCTGTTTGGTGAGATTGTTATACTCCTGATCACATCCGATATGGGTCCGGCTCATCAGTTCCATGACCTCCCGCATGGCACCCCTGGGCACGATGCCACCCTTTCGCCATTTTTCCAGGGTTGCCTTGGGGGCCCGTCGGGTAAAGGGCATTTCTCCCTCCACATTGGAAAAAGTTTTTTCCAGTTCAACGTAGAGTTCCTGGGCCAACGCATAGACTTCTTTGCCCTCAACTTCTATCCCCACGGATTTTGCCACCCGTTCAAGCTTGATGGTGTCCCCAATGGTAAAGTCCTTGACATGACCGTCGATGATGTCCTTAAATAATTTAAGGATGTGCATGCCGTGGTCACTGTGGGAAGCAGTGCCCGTGGCCACATTCCGGGCAAAGTTACGGGCCTGTATGGTATCAATGGTGGCGCCGCAGACCCCGACCTTTTTATAAGGATCTCTCGGGTTCAGGCGGCAGGGGCCCATGTAGCAGTGTTTGCAGCAGGCAGACTCCAC
>CAYWNB010000131.1:0-8259 GCA_964459195.1 uncultured Desulfobacula sp. | reverse complement strand
TGGTCGGGGCGAGAGGATTCGAACCTCCGACATCCTGCTCCCAAAGCAGGCGCGCTACCAGGCTGCGCTACGCCCCGCCAACAAAACAAAGATGCTTAATATCATCCATTGGTTTAAAAATCAAGAAGTTTAAAATTTGTTTTCAAAGTAGGTCTCGATGCAGTGGGCCAGCAACTGTGCATAGGGGGTAAGGAAGTCTTGCTGCTCGACAGCCGTTCCGGGAATATCTGAGATGGTGAATGGTTCTGCCAATATGGCTGTCATTTGCAAGCCTTCCAGGGGAATGACAGGTGCAGGTCCAGAATGGGGTTTTGTCTTTTTGTTTGGATTCTGGAATATTTTTGCAAAAAGGGCTGCTGCCTGTTTGCTCGTGTGCTGGTGTGCCAACCCTTGGGTTTCCCATTTGGTGGTGTCGGTCGCAGGGTTTGTGTCAGGCGTACTAAAGTAGAAGAAAAAAATTGTGTTTTTCTTTGCGTGGAGATGGAGGCTGAGAAAAAGATCTGCCTTGTTTCGGTTTGCAAAGGCGGTTCGATCTGTCGCTGACAGACGGGTGTCTGTTGTGCGGGTTAAAAGGGGGTGGTACCGGTCATTGAGCAGTTCGGCAGTCATTCGGGCAAGTTTTAGGACGATTTGTTTTTCAAGGATGCCGGTGGTGGACGTGATTCCGGTATCTTTGCCGCCATGGCCCGGATCCAGAACGACGACCTTTCGGGTGGTTTTTATTGTCAGGGCATCTGCCATGCAGGGGAACACGATTGTCAGAAGTAAGGCTATGAACAATAGCCGGGATATTTCTTTGGTCAATTTTCTTGACACCTTTATTTATAAGCGTTATCTTAGTAAACTTTGTGTATAGTATGTATTATATCACGCAATAATTATGGATATATGACATACTTTTTTAATTTTTTGAAGAATTGTTTAAGAATAGTTCAAACTAATATCATTACTAATATTATTATAAACGGGACGGAAACATGCAGGTAAAAATCGAAGATAAGAGCAGCGTCAAAAAAATGCTCTCTTTTGAAATTCCAAAGGAAACCATCGCAAAAGAGCTCAACAAAGCCTATAATGAACTGAAAAAAACAGCAGATGTCAAAGGATTTAGAAAGGGAAAAATCCCCAGAAAGGTCCTTGAAAATAGATTTGCCAAAGATGTTCATGCGGAAATTGCCCCCCGTCTGATTCAGGACTCGTTTGTGGAAACCATCAAGGAACACAAATTGAATATTGTGGGAGGTCCCCAGTTGGATCCGCCGGAGTTGAATCCCGATGAGGCCTATGCCTTTGAGATTACAGTTGAAATAAAGCCTGAGCTTGATGATATTGCCTTTGAGGGAATTTCCCTTGAACGGACAGTCTATGCCGTTTCCGATGCAGAGATTGAAAGTCAGATATACATGATCCAAAAGACCCTGGCCAAGAAAGAGACGGTTGCGGAATCACGTCCTGTTAAAGAAACGGATTTTGTTCTGATTGATTATGAAGGATTTCTAAACGGTGACGCCTTTTCCGGAACACCGAAAATCGAAAATTATGTGATGGGTATTGGGAAGGGTGCATTGCCCGATCAATTTTCAGAAAAATTGATCGGTACCATTCCGGTTCAGGATCTTGAGGTTGAAGTTGTTTATGCAGATGATTTTCATGATGAAAATCTTAAAGGGAAAACCATTGTTTACAAGGTTAGTCTCAAGGAAATTCAGGAAGAGGTTCTTCCGGAAGCAAACGATGACCTTGTAAAGGATTTGGGTAAATTTGAAACCCTTGATGAGGTTCGGGCGTCCATTCGTGAAAATCTTGAAAAAGGCAATGCCCAGCGGGTGAAACATGAGATGAGTGAACAGGTATTTTTGCATCTGCTTGAAAAATATGTATTTGAAATACCCGATGCAATGGTGGATGGGGAACTCAACGGCATTATTGCAGAAGCGGAACAAGCCTATGCCCAGAATAATACCAGTCTTGAAGAAGCTGGCTTGAGCCGTGAAATTTTGAAAACCCAGTACCGGGATGTTGCTGAAAAACAGGCCAGAAGACATTTGATTCTGGACAAGGTGATCACCCAGGAGACTCTTGAACTTACCGAAGAAGAACTGGATAAAAGCTTTGAGGAGATGGCCGTTGGCATGAATGCCCCTGTGGATTCCATTAAAAATTATTTTAAGATGGATCCCAAACAACTGGAATATTATACCCATACCCAGCTTGAAAAAAAGGCGATTGATCTTATAATAGAAAAAGGCAGCGTTTCAGAAGTGGAACCTAAAACTGTCGAAGAAGACACCAAAGAAGAAACTGAATCTTAGTGTATATTATTTATGCATTAAACATAGAAACGAGATAATTAAAGGAGTTCAATCGTGCCTCTAATTCCAATGGTTGTTGAACAGAGCAACAGGGGAGAGCGTGCCTACGATATTTATTCGCGTCTGTTAAAAGACAGAATTATATTTTTGGGATCTGCCATAGACAACGAAGTTGCCAATGTTATTGTGGCCCAGCTTTTATTCCTGGAATCAGAAGATCCTGAAAAAGATATCAGCTTTTATATAAATTCTCCGGGAGGAGTGGTAACCGCTGGTATGGCTATTTATGATACCATGCAATATATTAAACCCGATGTTGCCACTGTCTGTATTGGCCAGGCGGCAAGCATGGGGGCTTTGTTATTGGCGGCAGGGGCGCAAGCCAAACGATTTGCTCTGCCCAACGCAAGGATAATGATTCACCAACCCCTGGGAGGGGCCCAGGGACAGGCAACCGATATACAGATTCAGGCCAATGAAATATTGAGAATGAAAGCGAACCTGAACAAAATCTTAGCCTCGCATACCCATCAGGATGTTGAAAAAATTGCAGCGGATACGGAGCGGGATTTTTTCATGTCCGGTGCTGAAGCACTGGAATACGGCATCGTTGACAGGGTGGTTGCTGACAGAAGCGAATTGGAAAAAGAAACCGAGGAAGCTTCAAAGGAGTCGTAAAATATGGCCAAAAAAGAAGAACCCACGGATCAGTTTTTCTGCTCTTTTTGTGGGAAAAACCAGAAAGAAGTCAAAAAACTGATAGCAGGGCCAAGTGTTTATATCTGTAATGAGTGCATCAAGCTGTGCAGTGAAATCATTGAAGATGAAGAAAAGGAAAAGTCGGAAGAAAGTGAAGAGTCCAAGGAGTTTATGGTACCCAAAGAGATCAAGGCCATGCTCGATTCCTATGTGATTGAACAGGACCGGGCCAAAAAGGTGCTGTCCGTTGCGGTTTACAATCATTATAAACGCCTGGCCTCGGTAATCGAAAAAACCAGTGATGATATTGAGATTCAAAAATCCAATGTTCTGATCATCGGACCTACGGGTTGCGGTAAAACCCTTCTTGCACAGACCCTTGCACGCTTTCTGGATGTTCCCTTTGCCATTGCTGATGCAACGGCGCTCACAGAGGCCGGATATGTGGGAGAGGATGTGGAAAACATTGTTCTTTCCCTGGTTCAAAATGCGGATTATGACGTTGAAAAAGCCCAGCGAGGGATCATCTATATTGATGAGATCGATAAAATTTCTCAGCGGGGAGATAATCCTTCTATTACCCGGGATGTTTCAGGGGAAGGGGTTCAGCAGGCGCTTTTGAAGATCATTGAAGGCACCATCGCCAGTATCCCGCCCAAGGGGGGGAGGAAGCATCCCCAGCAGGATTATGTAAAAGTGGACACCTCCAATATCCTTTTTATTTGCGGCGGTACCTTTACCGGCCTTGAAAAGGTTGTTGAAAGACGGATTACCCAAAAAACAATGGGATTTGGTGCAAAAATAGCTGAAAAGAAAGATGTCAATCTCGGGGAGCTTTTGGGACAGGTTAAGCCCGAAGACCTGATAAGATTCGGGTTGATTCCCGAGTTTCTTGGCAGATTGCCCATTGTCACCTCCATAGGGGAGCTCAATGAAGGCTCTTTGGTCAAGATTTTGACAGAACCCAAAAATGCTCTTGTCAAACAATATCAGGAGCTTTTCAAGGTAGAAGGGGTGGACCTCCAGTTTACGGATGAGGCCCTTGTGGCCATGGCCAAGGAAGCTGTTTCCAGAAAATCCGGCGCCAGGGGGCTTCGGGCTATCATGGAAGAAACTATGCTGGACATCATGTATGAGATTCCTTCCAAGGAAAATGTTGTGGAATGTGTGGTCGGCGAAGAAGTTGTTTTGAAAAATGAAGAGCCCATCCTTCTTTACGAACAGCCCAAAAAGCAGGCCTGAAACCGAAAGTTTTCTAATGATCAAAATTTCTAAGTTTTTTAACCAGGACGGTAATCAAAAAATGAAAAAAACACTGCCGCTGGTGCCCTTACGGGATATGGTTTTGTTTCCCCACATGACCACTTCTGTGTTTGTGGGAAGGGACAAGTCTGTTAAAGCTTTGTCCGAAGCAATGGCTGCCGATAAAAAAATATTTCTCACCACCCAGAAGGATCCTGAAGTTCTTAAACCCAATATTCAGGATATCTTCCAGGTGGGAACCGAGGCAAAAATTACCCAATTGCTTCGGTTGCCCGACGGAACGGTCAAGGCGCTTGTTGAGGGATTTGCCCGGGGAAAAATTCTTAAATTGGTAGATGAAGATGGATTTCTGGCGGTTGACTATGAAGCGGTTGCGGAAATACCCATTCTCGAGGAAGCCTCTGAAGCTGCCATGCGGACTGTTTTTGAAGCATTCCAGAATTATGCCAATTTGTCCGGAGTGGTTTCCAAGAGTTTTTTTAAAGGTCTGGAGGGGCTTTCAGATCAGACCTCCAGGTATGCGGATAGCATCGCTTCCCAACTTCCCTTCAAGGTGGGAGAGAAACAGGAATTGCTCGAATGCGGAGATATTGAAAAACGATTTTTTCTTCTGCTCAAACTGATCCAAAAGGAAACAGAAGTCTTTTCCATGTCCCAGAAGATCAAGGGTCGGGTGAAAGATCAGATGGAAAAGCTCCAGAAAAAACATTATCTCAATGAGCAGATGCGTGCTATTCAAAAGGAAATGGGAGAAGATGGCGGGCCTGGGGAGTTTGCAGATCTTGAGAAAAAAATAAAGCAAAAGAGAATGTCCAGGGAAGCTGCCGGGGTGGTTCGAAGGGAGCTTGACAAACTTAAGATGATGTCTCCCATGTCTTCTGAAGCCACTGTGGTGAGAAATTATATTGACTGGCTTGTTTGTCTGCCCTGGTTCAGAAAGAACCGGGCAAAAAATGATTTAAAAAAGGCTGAATCCATTTTGGATCGAGATCATTTCGGCCTTGAAAAACCCAAGGAAAGAATTCTTGAATACCTGGCAGTCCAGATTCTGGTCAAGAAAATCAAGGGGCCTATTTTATGCCTGGTGGGGCCACCGGGTGTGGGAAAAACATCATTGGCCCGATCCGTTGCGTCTGCAACGGGCAGGGCATTTGCCCGCATCTCCCTTGGCGGTGTCAGGGACGAGGCAGAGATTCGTGGGCATCGGCGAACTTATGTAGGGGCCATGCCCGGTAAAATTATTCAGACATTGAAAAAAACAGGGTATAACAATCCGGTTTTCTGCTTGGATGAGATAGACAAAATGACATCGGACTTCAGGGGGGATCCCTCCTCTGCCCTTTTGGAGGCGTTGGATCCGGAGCAGAACAAAAACTTCAATGACCATTATCTTGAAGTGGATTATGATTTATCTGAAGTCCTTTTTATTACCACGGCCAATACATTGTACGACATACCAGCACCCCTGCGGGACCGGATGGAAATCATCCAGATCCCCGGCTATACGGAATATGAAAAAGAGCATATTGCCACCGGTTTCCTGGTCCCCAAACAATTAAGGGAAAACGGCCTTGATGATTCAGATGCCGTGTTCTCAAAAAAAGCGATTCGGTCGATTATCAAGCAGTATACCCGGGAGGCAGGGGTCAGAAACTTGGAGCGGGAAATTTCATCGGTTTTAAGAAAGATTGCCACCCAGATTGTCAAGACCGACAAGAGAACGCGCCATCAGATTTCCACTACCATGGTGCTTAAATATCTGGGTCAGCCAAAAGTTCGTGACAGCGGCCTTGAAAAAGAAGATAAGGCAGGGATTGTTACCGGTCTTGCCTGGACCCAGGCCGGGGGCCAACTGCTTACCATTGAAGCGGTGACCATGCCTGGCAAGGGACGGGTTATGGTGACAGGAAAACTGGGGGAGGTGATGAAGGAATCCAGTCAGGCAGCTGTCAGTTATGTCCGTTCCCGCAGCAAAATCTTAGGAATTCGGGAAGATTTTTACAAGGATACCGATATCCATATCCATGTGCCTGAAGGGGCCATTCCCAAAGACGGGCCATCGGCAGGGATTGCCATGTGCACGGCAGTTGTTTCTATCCTTACTGAGAAACCCGTCAGCCGGACAGTGGCCATGACCGGTGAAATCACCCTGAGGGGAAGGGTTCTTCCCATTGGCGGCCTTAAGGAAAAGTTGCTTGCTGCCCATGCCAACGGTATTAAACGAGTGATTGTATCAGTGGAGAATGAAAAAGATGTTCGGGAAATTCCTAAATCGATTCAAAAACAATTGGAAATAGTCTTTGTGGATGATATGAGCCAGGTGCTTACCCACGCACTGGTATAAGATATAGGACAAAAGATATAAAAGCCCCCTGATTTTTGCCAGATCAGGGGGCTTTTGTTTTTAAGGGCATCTATCTATCAAAGGTTATCCTTCGAGTATGGAGATAAATTCAGACATGGCAGAAACTTCGTCTTTGGTTGTCACTTTTCTGCGGATTTGGACCATTTTCTCATGGGTGTCCTTGTCCATGAGCAGGTCCTCCTTCCGGGTTCCGGATTTATTGATGTTGATGGCTGGCCAGATTCTTTGTTCCGCACATTCCCGGGACAGGAAAAGATCCATATTGCCGGTTCCTTTGAATTCTTGAAAGATGATGTCATCCATTCGGCTGCCCGTGTCCACTAAAATGGTGGCCATTATGGTCAGGGAACCGCCGTTTTCAAGTTTTCTGGCTGCACCAAAAATTTTCCTGGGAAATTCCATGGCATTGGCGCCAAGGCCGCCGGAAAGGGTTTTGCCATGGCTGTCTGTGTCGGCATTAAAGGCACGGGTCATGCGGGTCAGGGAATCTATAAAAACAACCGCATCCTGTCCAATCTCAGCACAGCGAATGGCTGTGTGCATGGCAAGGCGTGTCATTCTCATGTGTTGGCCGATCTGCTGGTCAGCAGAAGAATAGAGAACATGGGCCTGGGTCAGGCCCCGTTGGAAATCGGTTACCTCTTCAGGGCGTTCATCTACCAGAAGGATAAACACCTTTGAATCTGGATGGTTGGTAACCACTGAATTGGCCATATGTCTTAAAATGGTTGTTTTCCCGGATTTGGGAGGGGAAATAATCAACCCCCTCTGCCCCATACCAAGGGGGGCAATCAGGTCCAGGGCCTTGCCGGTAATGTCCTCTTCATCCTGGGCCATGGTGTATCGTTCAAATGGATTGATACTGGTTTGATCCTGGAGCATTGGCACGTCAACAAATTCATCAAAGGGAAGACCATTGATGGTCTCTATGCGGATCAGGGCAAGGTTAAGATTCCTGGGGCTTTTTTTTTCACCAAATCCCTGGATAAAACAACCTTCCCTGAGATTCAATTTTCTGATAAGGCTATTGGGGACATAGGGATTTTCGGGCTGGGGTTGAAAGTTTTCTTCAATGGTCCTTAAAAAACCAAACCCTTTGTCCATTATTTCCAGGTATCCTTGGACTGGTTCCATGGTCAAACTCCTTCATTCAAACTTAGGATATTGCTTTAGCGATAAAAAAGACGGGTTAAGAATTTACGATCATTCTTTGTGACTGGAAGCCCCAGAAGAAAAAAAAGAAAAAATGCCCTGCTTTAGATTTTATCGAGTAATTGATTCGAGTCTCTTTGTATTGCTTTTAAATATACCACTAATATGAGCGTGTTGCAAGGTGCTGTGTGAAGAATCCCTTTGCATTTTTTTGTTGGGAGAAAAAAGTAAAATTTGAGTATTTAGTGCTTGACACCATTTTTGTTTATTGTTATAACCTCTCTGCTTTCGGGCGATTAACTCAGTTGGGAGAGTGCAACCCTTACAAGGTTGAAGTCGCAGGTTCAAGCCCTGCATCGCCCACCAACACAAGTGACATTCGGGGGTGTAGTTCAGTTGGTTAGAACGCTTGCCTGTCACGCAAGAGGCCGCGAGTTCGAGTCTCGTCACTCCCGCCACAATAGAAAA
>CAYWNB010000130.1:0-8265 GCA_964459195.1 uncultured Desulfobacula sp. | reverse complement strand
TCCCACGGGGAATCGAACCCCGGTTACCGGCGTGAGAGGCCAGCGTCCTAACCGCTAGACGATGGGACCATCAGTAAAGGCCATTATTTATACTGGATGGGAAAAAAAGTCAATTGAAATTCCATGATTAAATTGGTTTTTTGTAACCTTTTTTAAAACCAAAAATCAGATAGATCAGCCAGCCAATGAGGGGAATAAGGGCGACAAAGTGCCAAAGAACCTTGGTCTTGGCTGATCCAAAGTCCTTTTTGATGATATCAATCAGGGCCAGCATTGTCAGGCCCAATGACAGGGCGGCTATGAGCAGAATATATAAAGCAATCTTATCCATAAAATATAGTGTTCATCCTTCTTTTAATTTGTCTGAGACTTTTAACAGGGTGTCAACATAATAGTTGCTGTGATTATACCGGAACAGAACTTCGTGTTGACGTTGACGGGGAATGCCGGGTTTCCAGCCATGGTGTTTGAGGTAATTGGCCACGGAAGAGATGGCATCGGAATGGTTGAACAAGTCCACACGGCCGTCGTTGTCGCCGTCCTTTGCCAGTGTCAGGGCATTGGAGGGCATGAATTGGGAGATGCCCATGGCCCCGGCATAGGAGCCTTTGATTGATTCCGGGACAAGCCCTTCTCTATCCGTATATTTTATCAGGGCTTTAAGCTCTTGATAGCTCCATTGGGATCGTTTTTTAACTTTTTTTTCAAATTTTTCCCGCTTGGGTTTTTTCTTGTTCGGGATAGACTTCCAGATACGTTCTTTCAAGTCATCATCGGAAAGGGCCGCCATGGTGGACAGGGTGTTGATGACAGTGCGTTTGCCAAGATATCCCCCCAGCTGGGTCTCCACCAAGAGAATGGCGGTAATGACGGTTTTGTCCACACCATAGGTTTTTTCGGCCAGATCCAGGCTTTCCTTGTGGGTTTCCATATATCCCCGGGCTTTTGCAATGGGTTTTGAGGCAAGAAACTGGTCATAGTTCAGGCTTGATTCAGAATGAATAAAAAATGAAGAGACGCCCGAGGGTGTAAAAAATACCTGTTTGCTAGCAAAGAGGGCATTGATTTTTTCAGAATCGAAGCCGTCCTGGATCAATCGCTGGGACAATTTATCAAATTCATTTCCTTTTTTGGCTTCTTGTGCAA
This sequence comes from uncultured Desulfobacula sp., assembly GCA_964459195.1. Lineage (GTDB taxonomy): Bacteria > Desulfobacterota > Desulfobacteria > Desulfobacterales > Desulfobacteraceae > NBML01. Next base: position 7,119 of record CAYWNB010000130.1, on the reverse strand, counting down.
AGGCAGGAGAAAAACTCAAGGAAAAGCAAAACAGTAAAATGAAGAAAGCTTTTGATATCCGTTTAAATGACAATGATAAAAGTTCCATGGTGATGATGTCCACTCCCTTGTTGTTTTTCGACCGAGTAATAGAATCGATTTATGGCTGGCATCTGTTCGTTTTTTTCCTTATAGCCTATTTTTTTTCCGATTGCATTAAAAAAATACATCCGGGGCATGGCCAAAGAGAACAGGTGGCCAGGATGGGGGCAGCATACTTTGGAATGCCTGGGTGTTGGGGTGAAAATTGTTAAAAAAAGTCAGGCCCGATGGGGGCTTCCGTCGGGCCTGACTGGTAATAAGGGTATCTACGAGCGTTTAGATATCATAGTAGAGATAAAATTCATGGGGATGGGGACGGCTGATAACTTCTTTTACTTCATTTTCCATCTTATAGTCAATCCAATGGTCAATAACATCTTTGGTAAAGACATCTCCCTTGAGCAGGAATTCATGGTCTTCTCGCAGGGCCGCCAGGGCTTCTTCCAGGGTGCCGGGTGCAGATTCCATTTCTGCCAGTTCTTCTGGGGGCAGGTCATAGATGTTCTTATCCATGGGATCGCCGGGATCCATTTTGTTCTGGATACCATCGATCATGGCCATGGCAATGGCGGCAAAGGCCATGTATCCATTGGCGGAAGGATCCGGTGTTCTGAACTCGACCCGTTTGGCATTGGGGGACCCGGAATACATGGGCAATCTTATGGCCGCACTTCTGTTTCTACTGGAATATGCCAGGTTAATGGGGGCTTCAAATCCGGGTACTAGCCGCTTGTAGGAGTTGGTGGTGGGGTTGGTGATGGCGCAAAGGGCCTTGCAGTGCTTCATGATGCCGCCGATGGCATGGAGGGCCATTTCCGACATGCCGGCATATTTATTGCCGGCAAACAAGGGAGTGCCGTCCTTCCAGAAACTCATGTGGATATGCATGCCGCTGCCGTTGTCGCCATACAAGGGTTTGGGCATGAAGGTGACGGTGTGGTCATATTTGGTAGCCACATTTTTCAGGACATATTTAAACCAGGCAAGGCTGTCGCCCATGTTTAAAAGGGAATCAAACCGAAGATCGATTTCAGACTGGCCAGCAGCGCCAACTTCGTGGTGCTGGCATTCCATTGCAATACCCAGGTCTTCCAGGGTAAGCATCATTTCCGTTCTCATGTCCTGGTATTTGTCATTGGGGGGCAAGGGAAAATATCCGCCTTTGGGGCGGATTTTGTATCCTGTGTTGGGCATTTCATCTCTTCCGGAGTTCCAATGGGCCTCATCGGAGTCGATTTCAAAGAAGGAGGCATTGGGTTCTGAGGAATACCGGATATTGGAGAAGATAAAAAACTCGGGTTCAGGTCCTACATAGACGGTGTCGCCAATGCCCGTACTTTTCAGATAGTTTTCGGCTTTCTTGGCAATTCCCCGGGGATCCCGGCTGTAGGCTTCCATTGTAATGGGCTCATGGATGTCTCCGATGAGGACCAGGGTGGGGACTTTGAAAAACGGGTCGATTTTTGCTGTGGCGGGATCGGGGACAACGATCATGTCGGAGTTGTCGATCTGCTGCCAGCCCCGCATGCTGGATCCGTCAAAGCCGAATCCGTCTTCAAAGGCAGATTCACCAAGTTCTCCTATGGGCACTGAAAAGTGCTGCCAGGTACCGATAAAGTCCATGTAGCGGATGTCAACTATTCTTACTTCGTTTTCCTTTGCCAGTGCAATAACGTCTTTGGGTGTCATTTTTTTTCTTTCCTATGGTATTTTGTTAAATATAAAAGGTTTCTTTGTTTAAAGAGCTTCGTCGCCTGTTTCACCGGTTCTGACCCGTATGGCCTGCTCCACGGACAGAACAAATATTTTACCGTCGCCAATTTTGCCGGAGTTGGCAGCATTTCTGATGGTATCAACTGCCTCCTGTACCCGTTCGTCATTGACCACAATTTCAACTTTTATTTTGGGAACAAAGTCAACCACATACTCGGCACCCCGGTATATTTCCTTGTGCCCTTTCTGGCGTCCGTATCCGTTGACTTCTGTTACGGTCATCCCATAAATTCCGATGTCGCTGAGTGCTTCTTTGACATCATCGAGTTTAAAGGGTTTGATGATGGCTTCAATTTTTTTCATTTAGAACCTCCTTTGCAGATATGTGTGGAAGAGTGTTTAAAATCGATGTTTTAATCTGTTCAAGCGTATCATCGGATTCAATTTTCTGATCCCCATTGATATCTCGAACGTAAAAAATATCAATGACCTGGTCTACTTTTCCTCCCACCATAGCCACATTGACATTCAGGCCATTTCGGTAGAGGGCGTTGGTAATGGAAAACAATAACCCTGGAAAATCATAGGTTAATACCTCAATGATGGTGAAAAAGCTTGATGTTTGGTTGTCGATCCGAACCTTGCTTGTTTCAGGGGGGGTGCCCGAAGAAATGGCAAGGGTGTCGGGAATTTTGCCCAGGGCCTTATCCAGAAAATGATCATCCTCAAGGGCCTGGGTCAGGTCTTGTTCTGCCTTTTCCCATTTTTCCCTTTCAAATATTAAATCCTTTGGGGGCATGACCTTGAAAATATCCAGGATATGGCTGTCACCCAGGGAATAGGCCTGGGAGGCAACAATATCAATATGGTTCAGGAAAAAAATTCCGGCTATTTTGGAAAAAAACCCCGGCTTGTCCTTGCCGCAGATGGAAACGGTTCGAATCTCTGAGTTGTTTCCCTTGGTTATCTGCCAGATAAACTCCCTGTCTTTAAGGTTCCGGTACAGATTGATATGATCCACAATATTTTGGGCCGGAACATATAAGAGATACCGCTGTGACATGCCGTTTAATCTATTGCTGACGCTCTCTTCCCGCCAGTTCTCCCTTAACAGTGTCAAGACATCTTGTTTCTTTTTGTCAATGAGTCGCTGGGTCTTTTTGGATGCCAGTTCACCGGTTTTTAAAATACCCATGGTTTTCAGAAAAAGGTCTTTTATAAGGTTTTCGGTCCAGTCATTCCATGCCTTGGGGCCGGTGGCCTTGGAATCTGCAACCGTGAGCAAAAAAAGCATGCGCAAAAGACGTATTTTACCGATGGTATTGGCGGTTGATACAGCGGTTTCCTCGTCAAAAATATCCCTGCGGGTAGCGGTTTTGGCCAGGAGCAGGTGGTGCTGGATCAAGAAGAGGGCATCCGCTCGTTCCGTTGGGTTGAACCCGAGTCGGTCCAGTATGGGGCCGGCAATCTTTACCCCGCGTTTTGAATGTTCCTTGGCGGGATCTGATTTGCCAATATCATGAAGGAGGGCTGCCACCAACAGGACATTTTTATTTCGGATATCCTTAAACACACCGGCATAGAGGGATTTCATCTTAGTGGCGCCAGACTCTTTAAAGCTGTTGATCACCTGAACACACCGGATGGAGTGCTTGTCAACGGGAAATAAATGGTAGTGGTTATATTGGATCTTGTTGACAATGGCTGAAAACTCGGGGACGAAGCGTTCAAGAATTCCCGTGGACAGCATGACATTGAGGACATTGAATTCCCAATAGGATAAGGTCAGGATCCGTTTGAACAGTTTAACGCAATGGGGATCTGTTCTCATCTCATCTGTCACCAGGTGACAAAATTCAGATACAACCCGCATGGACTCAATGGAGAGGGGGATTTTGGTCTGGCCGCTCTCTAAAAATATTTTCAACAGCAGGTCTGGTTTCTGGAGGATGGCCACGGTATTGGCAAAGTAGAGCCGTCTGTTTTTGATGACCAGGCCTTCTGTCTTTGTGGGCTTGGGGTTGGCAGATTCTTTTTTGATTTTCCGGCTGGAAAGAATATCTTCAAAGGTAATCTGGTTCAGCTGTTTTAAAAATTCCATTTTTCCATGGAGTTCGCCAAGAAACCGTTCCACATCCGGCTGACCTGCTTTGTTTTTATGGCCAAGAAGTGTTGCCATTTCGGCCTGGTATTCAAAATGGAGGGTGTCGCATTTGCGTTGGGTGATATGGTGGAGCCGGTTTCTGATATCCCAGATAAAGGTCAGGGAATCTTCAAGACTGGCATATTCAAAATTAGATAAAAATCCATAGTATTCCAGATCCCGCCTAAATTTGATATTGGATTTGATTTTTGAATACCAGAGCAGGGTGTGGTAATCGCGTAACCCGCCAAATCCGGATTTGAGATCCGGTGCCACAAGATAGGTGGAGTCCCCAAAGTCTTTGAGCCGTTTTTCCCCATGTTCAAACAGATAGTTCAGGGTGTCTTTGAGCCGTTTTCCCGACAACCGGGATCTGAAGGTTTCCATAAAAGAGGAATAGACCAGGGAGGCACCGCAGATAAACCGGGCATCCAGAACCGTGGTTAGAATGTCAAACCGCTCAAAGGACATGTCAATGCATTCTTCAATAGTCCGCACCGCATATCCCACTTCAAACCTTGCATCCCACAGGGGGTATAAAAGTTCTTGGACAAAGGTTTCCACTTCCGGGGGCACGGATCGATCAAAAAGGATCAATAGATCGATGTCTGAATGGATGCACTGTTCTTTTCGGCCATACCCTCCCAGGGCGATAATGGCAAATGGATTACCGGATACAACCATTTTTCGGGCGGAAATACTCTTTTCAAACACGGTGTAAAAGTATTCATCCAAAAAAGAGGTCAGGGATTTAAGGAAATCCATTGATTCCCCGGCAAGGAACTCCTGGATCAGTGTTTCCCTTTTTTCGATTAAAATATTTGCTTCCGGTCTTTCAATGGTCATTGTTAAATTCCATTTTTTAAAAATACATGGTGACGTCTCTGATTTAATTTAATCCAATAAGCAATGGGCGTGCCAAGACTTGCGTATCAAGCTTTTCAGAGTGGAGGCGGAATTGAGATGTGGAAATGAATTAAAAAATGAATTTTTAATTACAAAAATGTCACCATTTAGGAGTATAAGATTTCATTTTTGTAATTAAAAGAAAAGAGGGTCTTTTTAGAGAATATCTTGCTATCTGCAGGAAAGAAGGGGAAAATCCCCCGCCGGAAATAGAAACGATGTCCGGCGGGGGGATTACCCTAATGGAAAAGGAAGAAAACTAATCTTTATCGATTTTTTCGGGTTCGTCTTCCTTATGTTCAATGGGATCTTTTGTGGCTTTTTTGAAGTTTTTAATCCCTTTCCCCAGGCCAGCCCCTATTTCAGGAAGTTTCCCCGCCCCAAAGATGATAAGGATAATAACAAGAATTATTATTAGTTCCGGCATTCCGAGTCCACCAATCATAGTACGCTCCTATTAAGTCATCACTTTTAAAATCAAAATAAAATTATTACCATTAAGTTGTATCTGTGTCAATCTTTTAGAGTTTGCCAATAAAAAATCAAAACAACAAATTTGTAATATAATAAGAATTCACCTGGCGGTAATAAAATCCTTGTGAAAAGAGAGAAGATGATTCATATATTCTCTTATTGAATTTTATTGAAGAATAGTAAATGGTAATAAAATTATAAAATACAAAATTTGTGGAGACATCATCAATGAACCAGCCCCTTAACAATGAATTCCATGGTGCAGAAAAATATGTTCTGGACATGGAATTGGCCTCAATTGTCAATATATCCATGAAACTGGAAATGCCCCTGCTGCTAAAGGGAGAGCCGGGTACCGGTAAAACCATGCTGGCCTATGCCATTGCCGAAACCCTTTCCATGCCCCTGATTATATTAAATGTTAAATCCAGCATGAAGCTTGTGGAAGCCTTGTATCAGTATGATACCCTGACCCGGTTAAACGATTCAAGATTCGGGGATTCCAAGCGGGATGTCAGTAACATTGACGAGTATATTAAAATGGGAAAAATTGGCCAGGCCTTTTGTGCTGACAAAAGAACCGTGCTGCTCATTGATGAGATTGACAAGGCAGATACAGATTTTCAAGATGACATGCTGGATGTTCTGGATCAGATGGAGTTTGATATTATTGAAACCGACAGGACCGTCAAAGCTGTCCACAGGCCTGTGATCATTATTACATCCAATGCCAAAAAAGACCTGTCCGACCCCTTTCTCGGGCGGTGTAATTTCCACCATATTGCGTTTCCCGATCCCAAAATGATGCGCAAGATCATCAATGTTCATTTTGAAAATATCGATGAGCGATTGGCAGAAAATGTCATCAACTCTTTTTATCGGTTAAGGGAAATCGAGGCCATTGAAAAAAAACCAGCCACCCGGGAATTGCTCAACTGGATCAGGGCATTGAATGCGGATCCGGATTTCAAGGCCAAGGATCTTGTCAAAGAAAAAATGCCCTTCCTGGGGGTTTTGTTTAAAAAGAGCCCGGATTATGAACGGGCCAAAAACCTGACCACCAGACGGAAAATGTTTTAACAGGCGGTATCCATGTTTTTAAATTTTTTTTATATACTAAAAGAGGTGGGTATCCCGGTTTCTCCCACCTCTTTTCTGATACTGCAAAAAGCTTTGAACCAGGGAAATATCAACGGGTTGGATGAGTTTTATACCTGTGCCCGGGCCATTCTGGTTAAGAGTGAAAAGTATTTTGATCTTTATGATCAGGTTTTTGCCCATCATTTTGAAGGGGTTCCCCTGCCCGAAGGGGATGGGTTTGAAATTGACGAGATTGCCAGGGGCATGCTGGATGAATGGCTGAAAAATCCCAAGCAATTAGCCGATGCCCTTGGGATGGACGAAGAAACGCTGAGCAAAATGTCCCCGGACGAATTGATAGAATATTTTAAGAAACGTCTCAAGGACCAGGACGGCCGCCATGACGGCGGAAGTAAATGGATCGGGACAGGGGGCCGTTCTCCCGTGGGCCATTCAGGCCATCATCCCGGCGGCATGCGGGTGGGAGGGGAGTCCCGGAATAAATCAGCGGTAAAGGTAGCCAATGAAAGACGGTACAAGGATTATTCCACAAAGGGTCCTTTAACCCAGGCCAAGATGGGCGAGGCCCTGAAACGATTGCGCAATCTTATTCCCGCCGGTCCCAAGGACAGGATAAATATTGATGAAACCATCAAAGAGACCCTGCGCAATGCAGGAGAAATTGAGCTTATCTTTGACCGGGCATTAAAGGACCGGCTCAA
>CAYWNB010000129.1:6807-8331 GCA_964459195.1 uncultured Desulfobacula sp. | reverse complement strand
AGTCCGGCCTTTTTAAAGTCTTCTTTTCGGCTTGTCCGACAGCACAAAAACAAAATCAAGATTACAAATGGTATCATTGATATTTTGAACGTCTCCTGGTAGTTTCCATTAGGATAATTATTGTTGAGTTCAAATATCCAAAAAAATATGATTACGTGATCTTCCAGTCAATACTAAAAATGGACAGACGATTCTGAGCTTTTATATTATATGGTGGAAAGTCTAAGGGAGGAGTTATCGCTGCCCTCATTGTTGGGTTCCATTAAACCTTTAGGGGGAATCCATCATAAGATATTGAAACGCTTAATTTTGGCCGCTACAGGGGCCTATCAAAACCCAAACTCCTTTTCAGCATCAATTGTCATAAGCTCTTCATCAACATTTCGCTCAACACGGATTATTTTATTTTTTGTTGAAAAAATGTATGTCAAATAACAATTATTAAGAGGGTTCGTGAGGATCTTCGGATTAAAAACAGCGAGGTTCAATCCTTTAGTACGAGCCGAAGTATATAAAATACCTGGGTGGCCTTCACTTTGTATTTTTTTCCCAATTAAATTACAAACGGAATAATCGTTAGATACAAGCTCCGGATATTCATTCGTTTTTACTGAAAGATCAATCAGAATCCCATTACAGTGAACCGAAAATATTGCCCTTTCTTGCTTAACAAGATCCGGATGGTCTTCAACACTAAAAATTGCTCGAAAAAGATGATAACACGTTTCATATATAGTTGTTTCTAAGTCCATCGATCCGTACCAAACACCATAAGAGCCATTTCCAAATCGAGTATTAAGAAAAGGCTCAGTAAGAAAAGGATAAGCAATAGCTGTATTATAAGCAAAACCTTTATGTATAATTGCTGGCCCAAAAGTTTGGATATCTTTTTTAGTTTCAATCTCAAGCTGAACTGCAACTGCATGATCATTCGGATCATCAGATAAATCATCAAACAGATTAATTGATTCTCTCAAGCTGACAATATTTCTTTTGACTTCTCTATCTATGACAGCATTTTTCTCATAAACGTCTTTCAAAAACATTTATTGACCTCTCAGGAAATCAAGATGCCGTGTGACGGTTGCAATACCGATAATACCTTTTTCTTTCATTATATCTACAGGGCAAAGATTGTTCATCGTCTGATTACGCTTAGAAATCCATTGGTACCTAAAATCTTGATTATATGGATATAACAATTTTAGTGATTTATGAATAGATAATAACAGCCCTATCCTATCATTCATATCCCTGGAATTTGGTATAGCTGTCCCAGTACGATATTTTGTCAACATCGCTCGACTGGTTGTACTTAAACCAAGTAGATTGAGTTGATCAACAACTGGTAATTTCCAGTTTTCAAATAATTTTGTAACAAGTTTCGCCATTGATTTTCGGCTTTCAGGTGAGCTTAAGTCGATATTCGATTCTATGGGTTGAGCTTGTGATTGCATAATGCCCTCCTTTTATATTGATTTCTTATATTAACAATATACATATTGTGTTTATTTGTCAACATAA
>CAYWNB010000129.1:3865-6707 GCA_964459195.1 uncultured Desulfobacula sp. | reverse complement strand
CCCTGGAAAGGAAAACGAAACAGTGTTTGGATTAAGGGAATACAGAGTTGCCCAGCGCCTGGACCAGGCCGATGAATGGCTGCACGCGGACAAGGGCAATGTGATTCTGGGCGGGCTGCTCTGGATGCGCATGGGCAGGAAAAATTACCACACGGGGATTGACCTGTCACAACTGGGTCTCAATGACATCACCGAGACAGCAGACGAGATCGAAATCGGCTGCATGACCACGTTGCGGCAGATTGAAACCAGCCCCATCCTGAAGACTTGTTTTGGCAGTATTCTGGGAGATTCCGTCGTCCACATTGTCGGGGTTCAGTTTAGAAACGCGGCCACCATCGGCGGCAGTGTGTTCTCCCGGTTCAGCTTTTCAGATATTTTAACCGCCTTGCTGGCCCTGGAGACCCGGGTGCATCTTTACCGGGGCGGTGTGGTTCCCCTTGAGACCTTTCTCGACACCCCGCCCCAACGCGATATCCTGTTCAAGTTGACGCTCGGGAAAAAGCCCTGGAAAACCAGTTACCAGAGCCATCGGATGACGGCAACGGATTTTCCCGTGCTGGCGGCAGGGGTCAGCCGTTGCAAGGACCAGTGGCGGATAAGCCTGGGGGCCCGGCCGTCTCGGGCAAAGCTGGCCAAACAAGCGGCTGCCCTGCTGGCGGAAAACCCCGATGATGCATCGATTGCGGCAGCCTGCGACCAGGTGGTCGACGAGCTGACCTTTGGGGGCAACCAGCGGGGAACCAGGGAATACCGGCAGATTCTGGCAAGGGTGTTGGTAAAAAGAGGGGTGGAGGCCATATGCAGATAAGCTGTGACATTAACGGAAAATCCTATACCCGGGAGATTGAACCCGACCTGGTGCTCATCGATTTTTTAAGGGAGCTGGGATTTTTGAGTCTCAAGCAGGGGTGTGACACCACCAATTGCGGGTTGTGCACGGTGTGGGTGGATGGAACCCCCCGGCTGTCCTGTGCCATGCTTGCGGCCGGTATTGATGGCAGACAGATCACCACCCTTGAGGGAGTGGAACGAGAGGCCCTGGCCTTCGGACAATTTCTGGCGGACCAGGGGGCGGATCAATGCGGGTTCTGCAGTCCCGGCTTTATTATGAATGTGCTGGCCATGGAACGGGAATTGACAGACCCGAGCGTTGAAGAGATCAAACACTATCTTTCCGGAAACCTGTGCCGCTGCACCGGCTATGCCGGCCAGATGCGGGCCATCCGCCTGTATCTTAAGGCCAGAAGAGGGGGATCATGCGAATTGTAAACAAGGCCGTTCCTAAAATGGACGCCCTGGCCCTGGTCACGGGCAAGCCGGTGTACACCGATGATCTTGCCCCGAAAAACTGCCTGATTGTCAAACTTCTCAGGAGCCCCCACGCCTTTGCAAAAATTATTGATGTGGATACCCGTGGGGCCGAGGGGCTGCCGGGAATCGCCTGTGTGCTCACCCACAGGGATGTGCCGGGCAACCGGTTTACCATGGCCGGCCAATCCTATCCCGAACCAAGCCCCTATGACCGGCTGATCCTGGATGTATTTGTCCGGTATGTGGGGGATCCCGTGGCCATTGTGGCGGGCACGATGGAAAAAGAGGTGGAAAGGGCCATCAAAGAGATCAAGGTAAGCTATGAGGTGCTGGAGCCGGTTCTGGACCCGGAACAAGCCCTGGATCACCCCAGTATCATCCATCCCGAATCGGACTACCATGTGAACTTTGACATCGGCAACCAGGTGGCGCGCAATCTTTGCTGCTCGGGCGGGTTTGAAAGCGGGGACACAGAAGGCCAATTTTCGGCCGCTGACGTGGTCGTGGACGAGGTCTACCATGTCAAGGCCAACAGCCAGGCCATGATGGAAACCTTCAGGACCTATACCTATCTGGATCACAACAATCGGCTGACCATTGTCACCTCCACTCAGGTTCCCTTCCACATCCGGCGGATTGCGGCCAGGGCCCTTGATATTTCCAAACAAAAGATCCGGGTGATCAAGCCCCGGATCGGAGCCGGGTTCGGAGCCAAGCAAACCCTTATCAGCGAGCTGTTTCCGGCCCTTGTGACCTTGAAGACCGGCCGACCCGCCAAAATTGTTTTTGGCCGGACCGAATCCTTCATCGGCTCCACCAGCCGCCATGAGATGATCATCCGGGCAAAGGTGGGGGCGGACAACCAGGGGAAAATTCTGGCCATCCATCTGCATACCCTGTCCAATACCGGGGCCTACGGGGAACACGGCCCCACCACCGTGGGGCTTTCCGGTCACAAAACCCTGCCCCTGTACAACAAGGCCAATGCCTTTAAATTTAGCTACCAGGTGGTCTACACCAACACCATGTCCGCTGGTGCCTTCCGGGGGTACGGGGCCACCCAGGGGACTTTTGCCCTGGAATCGGCCATGAACGAACTGGCGGCCAAATTGAAGATGGACCCCCTGAAATTGCGGCTGAAAAATCTGCTGGAAGAGGGGGAAACCCTCACGGCCTACCATGGGGAGGTGCTCAATTCTTGTGCCCTGGAAGCCTGCATTCAAAAGGGCCGGGAGATGATCGGGTGGGAGAAAAAGTTTCCCTGTGTCCGGATCAGCGACACAAAGGTCCGGGCGGTGGGGGCTGCCATCACCATGCAGGGATCCAGTATCTCCAATATTGATATGGCGGCCGTGGAAATAAGGCTCCAGGATGACGCCTATTATACCCTGATGATCGGCGCCACCGACATGGGAACCGGGTGCGACACCATCCTGGCCCAGATTGCGGCGGAATGCCTGGAATGCGAGCTGGATAGAATTATTGTCAACGGGGTGGACACGGACCATTCTCCCTATGATACCGGCTC
>CAYWNB010000129.1:0-3765 GCA_964459195.1 uncultured Desulfobacula sp. | reverse complement strand
ATTGAAATGGACCTTGAAACCGGAAAAACCCATGTGATCGACTATGTGGGGGTGGTGGACTGCGGTACTCCCATCAACCCCAACCTGGTAAGGATCCAGACAGAGGGCGGCATTGTCCAGGGAATCGGCATGGCATTGTTTGAAGATATCACCTACGGGCGAACCGGGAAAATGATGAACAATTCGTTCATGCAGTATAAGATCCCCTCCCGCCTGGATGTGGGCGATATCCGGGTTGAGTTTCAAAGCAGTTACGAGCCTGCCGGACCCTTTGGGGCCAAATCCATCGGGGAGGTGGTCATCAACACCCCGGCCCCGGCCATTGCCCATGCCATCACCAATGCCTGCGGCATCCATTTAAGAACCTTGCCCATGACGGCTGAAAATATTTTAATGAAGCGTTTGGAACTGGAAGGAACCCCATGAGACTGGCCGGGATTCTCCTTGCCGCAGGCATGGGCACCCGCATGGGCAAGGGAATGGGCCAGAAAATCCAAGTGCCCAAACAGCTGCTGTCCATGGAGGGTTGCCCGGTCCTCGGGCACGTGATCCGGAACGGTCTGGCCGCAGGATTAGACCCCCTGATCCTTGTGCTGGGTCACGAGGCGCCTAACATCAGGGAGGCGGTGGATGTTTCCCGGGTTCATGTGGTGGTGAACCCAGGGTATAAAACCGGGATGGCAAGTTCCATCAGGGCCGGGCTTGGGGCGGTGGCAACCCGTTGCGACGGTCCTGATTGTGACGGGGCCATGTTTCTGCTGGGAGACCAGCCCCTGGTGGCCACCGGTGTTCTCCTGCAATTGATCCGGGCCTTTACCGGCCAGGGCATTGTGATTCCGACCTTCCAAGGCAGGCAGGGCAACCCTGTGATTTTTAGTGCCGGTTTTTTCCCACAATTGCGGCAGCTCAAAGGTGATGTGGGCGGGAGGGTTCTGTTTGACGCCTATCCGGAAGCGATTTGCCGGGTGCCCGTTGAAACCAACGGGGTCTGTTTTGATCTGGACACCCCGGAAGATTATCAGTGGCTTTGTCAACAGGAGGGAAGATCGGATGGACATTAAAGACTTTTTTCCTCTGGTAAGGGGGATGACCGTTGCTTTTGTGGGCGGCGGCGGTAAAACTTCCCTGATGTTTGCCATGGCAAGTCAATTGGCAGATGGGGGCAACCGGGTGCTGGTGACCACTACCACTGCTATTTTCCATCCGGACCGGGACGGGTGGCCCCATGATCTGCTGGTTCTGGGCGATCAGATCTTTCATTGCACCCCAACACCTGGACAGACGGTGGTAGGGGCCAGGGTGTTTGATCCCGGCAGTCAGAAGCTCAAGGGGTATTCCTCTGAGATCCTGGCCCGGGTCCGGGAAAAGAAGGTGTTTGATTATATCCTGGTGGAGGCCGACGGGTCCCGCATGCTGCCGGTCAAAGCCCCGGCAGACCATGAGCCGGTGATTCCCGGCGGGACAGACCTGGTGATTGGCTGCATCGGCCTGGACTGTCTGGGACGGCCCATGGACGATGGAACCGTCCACCGGCCGGAACGCTTTGGGGCCGTTACCGGACAGAATTTTGGAGATCCCATTCTGGCAGACCACCTGGTCAAATTGGCTGTTTCAAACCTGGGACTGTTTAAGAACGCCGGAAATCATATGAAAAAAATACTCGTGTTCAACAAGGCTGATACAAAGGAGTTGGTCGAGCAGGGCCAGGCACTTGCCGCCCGGGTTCTAAACGGCTGCCCCGGGGTGGACCATTGTTGGGTCTCCTGTTTGCTGAACCCTTCGGATCCTGTTATTTTTTGAGGGAAGGTGGAGAGCCAATGGAATTAAAAAAATTCAATGACCAGATCTGGCTGACAGAAGTTGAGCTGGACGGCTATCAGGTGCGGGGGGCGCTCATCCTGGGAGAATGGGATGCGGTTCTGGTGGACACCCTTTCCCATCCTCGTGATATGGCGCCGCTGCTGCCGATGATCCAGGGCAGGGAGTTGACCATTGTCTATACCCATGCCGATTGGGACCATATCTGGGGGACAGGGGGACTGCCCTGGGAAACGGCCCGGATTATCGGGCACGAGGCCTGCCTGGAACGCTTTGATACGGATGTGCCGGCCACCCTTCTTGAACAGCAAGGGGAGCAGCCCGGCAGGTGGGACGAGATACAATTGATCCGGCCCACACAAACATTCGCCCGTGAATATTGCCTTGGCGGGGGGATGACCCTTCATCATCTACCCGGCCACACACAGGATTCCATTGTTGTTTTTCTGGAAAAACAGGGGATTTTGTTCATGGGGGATACCGTTGAAACCCCTTTTCCCTGTTTGGAAAAGGGAACTCCTCTATGCCTATGGATTGCCGGACTTGAACGATGGGAAGGGGACCCCCGGGTTCAAACGGTGATCCCGGCCCATGGTGACATGGGGGGGCCAGAAATTATCCGGCAAAATATTGCCTATCTGCAGGTGTTGTCAGAGGGAGAGGTGCCTGACGTGTTTGAACCGATGACAGATTTTTATCGCCATACCCATGGGGCCAATATCGGTTTTGCCCGGGAGATCTTCACCCTAAACATCCGTAAAAATCATCTTTAAAATCTTATGGAAAATTAGGGAGGAACTCGACATGTGATTTGTCAAGTATTTGTACCTAAAAACTTGACATTTAGTTTAAGAAAGCCTATTCTTTGATTTAAAAGTACAGTATTAAAACGAGGTTCTTATGAAAGTAGCGGCAAGAATTAAATTTAAGGTAAATAGTATCCAGCCTGGAAGGATCTTTAAGTATTCTGATCTTGGGGTTTCTCGTAACGAGTATGGCGCTGCTGCAAAGACTTTAAGCCGTTTGGTTAAAGAAAAGGCTGTCAAAAGACTTTCTACTGGGGTTTTCTACAAGCCTAAAACAACAGCGTTTGGTGAATTAGGCCCAAGTGAAAATGAGCGGATTCGGCCATATTTGTTTAACGGAAGAAAGAGAATTGCCTATGTTACTGGCTCGGCATTGTTTAACCAGTTAAGTTTAACCACGCAAGTACCAAAAGATATTGATCTGGCCAGCAGATCAAAAAGGCCTGCTTCAAAAGTTGGCAACATAAAAATTCGATTTGTTAAAAGCTACGCAAATGTTAACAACAAGAACTATAATCTTTTAGGAATCCTTGATGCCCTTAAAGATTTTAAGAAGATTCCTGACTTAAATAAAAAGTCAGCAATAAAACGCATCAAGGCAATGATTGATGAATTGACAGATCGTGAAAAAAAAGATCTGGTCAAGTATGCTTTGGACTATCCACCTAGAGCTCGAGCTTTTTTAGGGGCTTTATTGGAATCAATCAAAATAGAACAAAGAGAAACATTAGTTACTCTAAAGCAAAGCTTAAACCCTTTGTCTTCATACACTATTGGAGTGGGTCAAGACATTCTCCAAAACTCTAAAAACTGGTTTATTGAATGAAGCTACATCTTGATAAAAAACTTTTTCAGGACTCAATTCAAGCTACAGCCCAACACATTGGCATCCCAGAAGTGTATGTAGAAAAAGACTATTGGGTTTCTTTGGTTCTGCTTGAAATATTCTCATCTGATATTTCTGATTTGGTTGTGTTTAAAGGTGGGACATGCCTTTCAAAATGTCACAATCTCATACAAAGGTTTTCAGAAGATATTGACCTGGTTATCATTCCTGTTGAAGGAGAGGCCACAAATCAGTTTTCCAAAAGAATGAGAATGGTAAGCAAAATTGTTGATAAGATTTTACCTGAAAAGCATA
>CAYWNB010000128.1:2649-8504 GCA_964459195.1 uncultured Desulfobacula sp. | reverse complement strand
ATACTACCGATTTAAAAGATAGACTTTTGCTATAGTTAAACCGAATGCCATTGCCTCCAGGGGTATAGGGGAAAGGGTGGAAGTCTTGAGGATTGGTATTGGTATTTTGGGCATTGGAATATGGACTGGTCGTCTCCAGTCAATCCAGATGAGTCGGGCCAGTGGATATCCACCAGATCCATCACAATATTTGTGTTTTCTGTTCCTAAATCCAGGGCACCTCCCCCATCTATTATAAGGATCAGCGCCGGGATCGGATTTCATTTTTTTCAGCCAGTAGCGTTTTTCGTCTAACTCCAGACCCCGGGATGCGTGTATCCATACCTGATAGTTGCCCGGGGATGTTTCGACCACCATCCTTCCCGGTTTCCAATTGCCGTTGTTAAGCTAACAGTCCGCCCGAGCCCTGATGGATGGCAGTAATGGCTGCTGGTTCAAATAGATTTCGATGAACCCCTGCGATGGACAAATGATGGAGCAAATAATTCTCCATGCCCTGTCCTGCCAGGACAATGGGCAGAAAGGGTTTTGAGTCATTGTCAAACTGGGTAAGTGTGTGCAGCTCGGTAAAAACTTCCAGTCGCAACAGAGAGGCTTCATCAATGATCAGAACTATTTTCATCTTTTTCCCGATAACGGTATCTTTGATCTCCTGTTTGATTTGACGGGTCATCCGAGTTCTTGAGCTACCCACAGGATCTAAATCAAGTTCCCCAAGAATATTACGGTACAGCTCCAGAATGGATCCAATGGAAGCCGTCACATGAATGATACGATATTCAGAAGGATGAAGTTTTCCTGAGACATATCTCAAAGCGGTGGATTTGCCGCTGCCAATTTCTCCAGTGATCAATGCCACGCTACCAATACTTATGGCATAGCGAATACGATTTATTACCCCCTTGATGTCAGGGGTCTCCAGGATTTCTTTGTGGGCAATGTTGGCAATAAAGGGTTCCTTCTGGAGTTCAAAAAAAATACGATGTGAGGTATTCATAGGTTACCTCCCCATATCTTACCGGTTTCAGCGGTTGTCTCTTTAACTGAAATGACCGGATCATTGTTTTTATCCCGTTTTACCCGGTAGTTGGCATTGAGATCCACCTGCTTTAAGAATCCCCAGGATTTTTGCTGGCTCCTAAGTTCCACTCGATCATATTCATTTTTATGAAAAAGTAGCTCCACCTGTTTGCCAATAAGTTCCACCGGTCCTTCGTACAACCGTTTATCAAGAATAATGGTACGATCATTGTTGACTTTCCGTCGAACAGTTTTTCTAAAATGTTCCTTAAGATTATCCGGTGTGGCACGGATACATTCAATACCATCAACAAATCGTTCCAGGGGTTTCTTACCGGTGGCAGAGTGTTTTCGGTCATTGTAATCCTGGGCCAGCCACTCCTCAAAGGCGAGATTTATCTCTCCCAGGGTGGTGCCGGTAAATCCCGGTGATAGCTTTTGAACCTAGTTGTCATGGTATCGAAATTTACTGATACGTTCAGCAGGACATCGCAACCCATCATGCTTTTTGATAGTCCAAGGGTTCCAAGGGGCAAAATTATTTATAAGTACCCATCCTCGAATACCAAGTTCTGCAGATGCTAAGGAACCGTGGAAATATTGTGTTGAGAAAAGGTGTCGATGCATTCTTTGCATCAATCGGTCTATCATGTTACTGGTTCTGTGCGCTCCTGGAAAATCGTATGCACTTGAAAAGGATTTAATGTTTTTACGTAATTTCGATATGGGGCCTTCGATAACTTCAGGAACAGCCTCTTTGATAGCCCATTCGTGAAGTCTCCTTACACGCTGAGCAAAAGACGTTTTGGTTTGAGATCGGTAACAATCCCATAGTTTTTCAGCGGCTTGATGAAAATGATCTTTGTACTTCTTTTTTGTTCGATCTCGTATTTTGATGTATATATGGAGAAAGCAATTTATTACAATGATGCCGGGGAAAATAATTTTCCAGGCTTTTTGGGTCGCCTTCCAGCCATCGGTGTTCACAGTTTCTGGTTTATATTTAGGATTGACACTTTGGGTTTCTTCCTTGAAAGTAGCATAAGCCTTAGTCAGATTCTTCTCATCAGCCTTTTCAGCAATAGAAGCACCAAGAATACATCCGTTTCCTGATGTGGTAGCCACGTATACCTTATCTCCCAAAATCCTTGAATGTTTTTCATCAGCAGCAACATGTTTTGGCAAGTATTCGGGTTTTTTTATGGTTGTACCGACAATACTATTTCGGCCAAGGGATTGTTCCAGACGAAACCAATACATGGCATTTTTGCCAAAGACATGTGCTAATGCCCAAAAGGGTACATCGAATTTACGCAAAAACAGACCCTTTTCCACATCATCCGTAAAGCCTGTCATATAAGGCATGACAAAAGAGGGGCGGACAGTATAAATAATTCCTGAAATTTCGATACGACGCACAGATATTGAAAGTTTCTTGGAGAACCTGATATCTTTCATTAAGTATCCCTGATCGATTTCTGGAGGGAACAACTCCGGCCATTGTTTTGCGATGAAATCTATTAAGGCTCTAAATTCATTCGGATATTTTATTATATCAATGTAACGATTACGGTCGGTGAAGGGAAAACAAATTGAACGGTTTTGTCGAATTATAGCATTTTGATGATTCATGAGAGCAGCAACTCGTTGATTATGTTAATATTTCATTTAACACTCTCATGAATCTATTTGATTGTCTTCAAAATTCGTTCCCCCAAATCCGTTATAATCAGAAAATATAGTTATTTTGCCCACAGTGATCCCAGAATCATATATTTTTATAGGGTGCAGCTTTTATCTTGTCAATAAAAATAACGTTCAACTCTAAAAAAGTCTTTTTTTACAAATTATTCTCAAGGATTGCCCGACCGAGCATCGCTTTAACGATTTTCTTTTATGACTGGAGATGACGCCATCATTCGTTTTTTAATGATTTTGGTGACTGCCGGCAAGATGACTTCATAGGTGGTGGACATAAGAAATGCACTTCCGAAAAGTGCCGTTGGAAAAATCCTGGCGCTTTAAGGGAAGAAGTGAGTGGCTGATGTCCCATCAAACAGCACATCAACGCTTTATCTTTGATAGTTCTCCACGATACAAATCATTAAATCAAAAGTGACATTTTTTAAAAACACATAAAAATAAATTTTATTATTTTTATGGACGATGAAAGATAATTATCTACCGTCGCCCATAGTATAAGCTCCATAGATCCGTTTTTTTTCTGTCATACTTGATCAATTCATCTCAATAATTTCCTAAAACTGCCATAAAACCACTGAGGAATTAATATAATTAATGAAAATAATGATCGTCACTAACATACTGTTTTTTATAAAAAAAATTCCATAAAAACACCCCGTTAATCATCAAGTTTAAAAGTCAGACAATTTTTTACTTGACATTATAACAGTCAAACTTTAATATTTCATTAAATCATTGATGGAATATTAATTATTCCAGATTTTTTAAACCACTGCCCATTCTTTTGGGGCAAACAAAAAGGCAGGAAATGGCAAATTTAACAAAAATGGCAACCCGGAAAACTCAAATCCTAAAAACGGCTGAACGTATTTTTGGGGAAAAGGGATTCCAAGAGACAACCATATCTGAAATTGCCAAAGAAGCTAAAATCTCAGAAGCCTCTATTTATGAATATTTTTCCACAAAAGAGGGGCTTCTATTTTCCATCCCGACAAAAAATGCATCCGAGCTTTTTAAGTTAATGGAATTCCATCTTAAGCTCATTAGAGGGGCCGGAAACAAACTGCGATCGATTATTTCTATTCTCCTGTCAACCAATGAAACAAACCCGAATAATGCGTCAATTGTCATGCTTATCCTGAAGCACAATAAAAAATTTTTAAATAGTGAAGGCCATTTGGAAATTAAAAAAGGATTGAAAATTATTGATGATACCATTCAAGAGGGAGTTGCTGCGGGGGAATTTAAGAATGATATTAATGTGTATCTCACCCGTTCAATTATTATCGGAACCATAGAACACCTTGTCACCAGCTGGCTCATGACAGGAAAACCTGAAAGCCTTGTTACGATGGTAGATCCTATGATTGACACTATTATTCAAGGGATTTCATCAAAAAGAAACAAACGACCGATATGAGACATATTTAAGGTATGCGAAAAATTAAGTAAAGAGGATTAATCAAGCCAATATTATTATTTTTAAACCATATAATAAAAGGTGAAAACGTATGGATATCATTGAAAGTAAAATTGATGTAAATTCAGATGAATATAAGAAAAACTATGAAGATTTAACGGCTCTTGTTGATGATCTGAGTTGCGAACTCACCAGATCATGGGATGAAAGATCTGAAAAATCCCGGCAGCGGGAAAAAGACTCGGGCAAGCTTCCGGCAAGAAAAAAGCTTGAACTACTACTGGATAAAAACACCCCTTTTCTTGAGCTTTCTCCCCTGGCCGCCAAAGGTATGTATGACGGGAAAATTCATAAGGCCGGAATTGTCGTTGGAATCGGTATTATTGAAGGTCGCGAAGTTCTGGTGAGTATGAATGATGCCACCATTAAAGGAGGATCCTCCTACCCTCTTTCAGTAAAAAAATCCATCAGAGCCCAAACCATTGCAATGGAAAACCGCCTGCCATTTGTCAACCTAATGGATTCAGCCGGGGCATACCTCCCCTTACAGTCAGAAATTTTTCCGGATGCCAATGATGGCGGAAGGGTTTTTTATAATCAGGCCAAAATGTCAAAAATGGGGATCCCCCAAATTGTCGGCGCTATGGGGCTTTGCACTGCAGGCGGCGCATACGGAGTCGCCATGTGCGACGAAATTGTACATGTTAAAGATCACGGGGCCATCTTTCTGGGAGGCCCCCCCCTTGTTCTGGCAGCAACAGGAGAAGAGGTCACTGCCAATGAACTTGGTGGCGCTGAACTTCACTGCGCTGAGTCGGGTGTTTCTGATTATTTTGCGGATACAGATGAAGAGTGCATTGAAATGATTCGGAAAATAGTTAAAAATCTTCCCGAAAATGAAAAATCGAAACTTTCCATGATGGAAGTTGAAGAACCGGCCTATGACCCAAAGGAACTATATGGAATCGTCAGTTCGGATCTTTCAAAGCCCTATGACTGCAGAGAGGTTATTGCCAGAATTGTTGACGGAAGTAAATTTTTAGAATTCAAGGAAATGTACGGCGTAACCCTGGTAACCGGCTGGGCTCACATTCACGGATATCCCGTCGGCATATTGGCAAATAACGGGATTCTATTTTCTGACAGTGCTGAAAAAGCAACCCAGTTCATACAACTTTGCGACAAAAGAAAAATTCCCCTGCTCTTCCTTCAAAATATTAACGGTTTTATCATTGGCCGTGAATATGAAGCAGGCGGAATCACAAAGAACGGTCACAAGATGGTGAACGCCGTGTCAACGGCAACTGTTCCCAAATTCACGGTTATAATCGGTGCCTCCTTTGGTGCCGGAAACTACGCCATGTGCGGCAGAGGATATTCTCCCAGGTTTTTGTGGATGTGGCCGAATGCACAAATTGGTGTGATGGGGGGGGCACAAGCGGCGGACGTACTTATCACCATTACAAATGACCAGAAGAAAAGAGCGGGTCAAGAGGAAATGACCCAGGAGGAAGTTGATTTCATCAAACAGCCGGTAATAGATGCCGCATTCAAAGAAGGCAATGCATACTATAGTACAGCAAAACTGTGGGATGACGGAATAATTGATCCTGCAAAAACAAGAGATGTTCTGGGGCTTGCTATTTCTGCCGCATTAAATGCACCCTTAAGAGATGATGAACCCGGATTTGGCGTTTTCAGAATGTAATAA
>CAYWNB010000128.1:0-2549 GCA_964459195.1 uncultured Desulfobacula sp. | reverse complement strand
TTTATATCGGTGCTCCGGAACCTTCCGAAAGTTATCTTAACATTGACAAAATTATCCAAGCGGCAAAGGAGAGTCATTCAGAAGCCATCCATCCCGGTTATGGTTTTCTGGCTGAAAATGCAGATTTTGCAGAAAGGTGTGAACAAGAAGGGATTGTATTTATCGGCCCTTCCGCAAAAGCCATAAGGGATCTTGGTGATAAAATCACCTCCAGAAAGATAATGGTGGAAAGCCAAGTCCCTGTGACGCCTGGTCTTACAAACACAGAAGCCGACCCGGATGTTATGGCAAAGGAAGCTGAGAAAGTTGGATATCCTGTTCTCATAAAAGCCACCGCCGGCGGCGGCGGAAAAGGGATCAGAATCGTAAACGCTCCAGATGAAATGGCGGAAGCATGCGCTTCTGCATCAAGGGAAGCCCTAAGCGCATTTGGCAACGGTGAAATCTATCTTGAAAAATTTTTTACAAATGCAAGACATATTGAATTCCAGATTTTGGCGGATTCCTTTGGAAACACCGTCCATGTATTGGAACGGGAATGCTCAATCCAGAGACGTCATCAGAAAATAATCGAAGAAACACCCTCCAATGTCTTAACCCCGCAACTTCGCGAAGAAATGGGAGCTGCTGCTGTGGCAGCTGCAAAAGCAGCAGGCTATGTTAATGCCGGAACCGTTGAATTCCTGCTTGATTCGGAAAACAAATTTTATTTCCTTGAAATCAATACAAGGCTTCAGGTTGAACACCCGGTTACGGAGATGATCACCGGAATCGATCTTGTGAGACAGCAATTGGAAATAGCGGCCGGAAATAAGCTTTCACTCACCCAGAAAGATATTGAGAGCCGTGGTCACGCTATTGAATGCAGAATCTATGCGGAAGACCCGGCAAATGGATTTTTCCCTTCACCTGGCAAAATTGAGTTTCTAAAAGAGCCGAAAGGTCCGGGCATCAGAAATGATTGCGGTGTTTATACCGGCTTTGAAGTTCCGGTAGAATACGATCCCATTATCTCAAAATTAGTCGTTCATGCTGAAAACAGGCCCCAGGCCATTGATAAAATGAAAAAAGCCCTGAAAGACTATATTATTTTAGGCGTCAGAACCCCCATTGATTTTCTGATTGATATTATGGGATCAACGCCGTTTTCAAAGGGGGATATTTATACAAATTTTATCGAGACCCATTTTTCGGACTGGTCAGAAAATTTTGATGAGTCAGATATCGCAGCAATTGCCTATGTTCTGGATGAAATGTGCAACAGCAAAAAACTAATTACCGGCATTTCTGGGTACAATGAGCAAACGCCTTTTAGTACTTTAGGGAACTGGAGACTTTAAGCCCACAAAGGAGGCAAAGAATGGAATACAAACTTAAAATACGGGAAGAGACCGTGTCTGTTGATATCAACAGCCATGGAGAAAATTCAGCCAAAGCGATCATTGAAGACAGGGAATATGATCTGAAATATTCCTTAATATCTGAAAATGAATTGCACCTGATGGTAAATGGGAAAAGCATAAACGCCTACGTTTCTCAAACTGCTGACGGTAAAACAATCATGCTGAACGGAAAAGTTTACAAAATTCAAGATGAGGACAAGATCCCAAAGGGACCGAAAAAGAAAAAAGGTGCCAGTGGACCTTCAACGGTTACCCCTCCCATGCCTGCTGTTGTGATTGCGGTTACGGTAAAAGAAGGAGACCCCGTTGAAAAAGGCCAGGGGGTTGTTGTGCTTTCTGCAATGAAAATGGAGACAACCCTTTGTGCTCCCTACAAGGGAATTGTCACCAAGGTAAATGTTAAAGAAAGCGACAAGGTCATGCCGGGGCAAATTCTTATGGATATAGACCCTGAAAATATAGGCCCCGAAAATATAGATGAGGCAAAAGAAGAAAAGGTTGCGGCACTGGAAACTTGATGCACTGGAAACTTGATGCGCTGAAAAATTGACGCGCTGAAAAATTGACGCCCCATAAAAAGTATAACCGATGGTAAAAAAGGGAGAGTATAATGTCAGATCTTTTATATGAAGTAAAAAACAATGTTGCGTATATTACCATAAACAGAGAAGCCAACCGAAACTCAATCAGCAGTGATGCGGTTACCCTTTTTCTTGAAAGCCTTGATGCAGCGGAAGGGGACCATGATGTAAGAGTCGTGTGTGTCAGCGGGGCCGGGGACAGAGTTTTTTGTTCCGGTGCTGACCTGGGAGGGGGGATCGGCAAAGGATCCGGCAAAGAAGACAAATCATTTAAAAGCTACGCCTCCCTTATCACAAAACTGGCCAAATTTCCCAAACCCACGGTCGCTAGAATTAATGGTCATTGCATGGCAGGTGGGACCGGTTTCATGCTGGCCTGTGACATTGTAATTGCCAAAGATGACGCAAAATTCGGAACCCCCGAGGTGAATGTGGGTCTTTTCCCCATGATGATCGGCGCCCTGATTTTCAGAAATGTTTTAAGAAAAAAAGCCATGGAGATGATTCTCCTGGGAGAGAAACTCACGGCACAACAAGCCCTTGAAATGGGGATGATTACAAGGGC
>CAYWNB010000127.1:2979-8527 GCA_964459195.1 uncultured Desulfobacula sp. | reverse complement strand
AATGGCTTCTTCAGACTTTAGAATGGCTTCTTGGGCAATAAGATTATCTTCCTGGTACATCATGGAGAGGCCATAAATTTCGTCCAATGAATAGACCACCTGTTTTGGGGCAAGATTCAAAGCTTTGCCAAGGGTCTCATTGGGGGGCCTGTTTAACAAGGTATTCATCTTTGTTTTTTCTGTTTGTTCCAGCTCTTGCAACAGCATGATGTCGTATTGAATCTGTGCAGTCTGTGCCCGGGCCTTGGACACATCGTAAAAAAGAGCTTTGTCTTGAGCATAGGCGTTGTGACTGATATTCAATAATTTTTGGTTCAAAGCCAGGTTTGCTGTTGCAACATCAATGGCTCGCTGGATGTAAATCAATTCGTAATAGGAAGAAGAAACAGCGGTAACGATATTTTTAACTGTTTTATCCACCATAAGCCTTGCAATCTTGACATCGGCCTCCAGTACTTTACCCTTTTGTGACAAGGTCCCGGGAAAGGGAATTGCCTGGGACAGCGTCAGGTTCCAGTCCTGGGGCCCTAATCTTGTTTCGATGGGCTTGGGAAAATAAGTGGTCATGAGTTGGGGATCTGGATAACTTTTTCCAATCCGGTAGTTTTCGATAAAGATCTGCCAGGATTCCCGTGAAGCTGTAATAGAGGGATTTGACAAATATGCATAGTGAAGTAGATCTGACAGATAAAGGCTCTCAGACAACCTGTCCTCTATTTCAGGAAGACCCTCCTTTTCTGATGCAAAAGAATTGTTCGGCGAAAAGGCCAAGACTCCAAAACATAGAAAAGCTGCTAAGATAGTAAATAGTTTCATTACAATTCCTTTTTTTTCCATAAGTTTTTGGAATTTAGGTGGATCTTTTGTCCAATATGAAAACAATATTTGCACAAGGTATGCCAGGTCTTTTTGATTTTAAAAAAAGATTATTTTTGAATAAAAACCATTGTTTTTTCACTTTTTGCGATTATTTTGGAAATATTGATAGCATTATCAACCTGGTTTTGTATTGATGCATTGTCTAATTTTTAGACAGTGTACAGGTAACAGTGTTTAAAAATTAACCAAATTGGATTCTCTGTTCAACCATGGTAAAAGTAATTGTATAGGAATAAAGCGTTAGCCAATAATGTTTTCTATTATTCGTAAAGTCATTGGCTCTTCAACCCCCTTCAATTCAGCGGAAAATGTCTTTTTGATTTGAATTTGGTCCTTTGTGTAGTGGTATACCGATTCAGAGACAATGATTTCCTGCTTCTCTGCCTTGGCCTGAATACGGCTTGTAATATTTACAGCCGATCCCACAACTCCATATTTTGCCCGGGTATCAGACCCGATATTCCCGACTATTACCTGGCCGGCATTTATTCCAATGCCCATACCCAGGACGGGCAATTTTTCTCGTTGCATTTTTTTATTAAAAGCTGCCATTTCAAACTGCATACGAGAGGCACACTGAATGCAGCAAAGCGATGTGTCAGAGATAGACCCAGACAGCGGCTCAAAAAACACCAGTATCGCATCCCCAAAAAAATCAACAATAATACCATTGTGCTCCTGAATGATTGTTATCATGTGGGAAAAATACTGATTCAGAACCCGGATGATAATTTCAGGGCTAAAGGTTTCTGAAAGAGCTGTAAACTCTCTGATATCAGACATCATCATGACCACTTCCCTTCTTTTGCCTCCCAGTTTCCCCGCATCTGGATGTTTTAACAAATATTTTGCAAACTCCGGGTCAACATATCGGCCAAAGGAATCGCGTATGAAATCCCGTTCTATCAAACCTTTTACCATGTCATTGTAGTTACCCACCAATTGCCCGATTTCATCCTTGCTGCTCACTTTGATGGGAGAACCATATTCTCCTCTTGCGACCTTTTTAGCATTACTTGATAACATTTTTATCTGGCTGACGATTTCACCAACATGTCTTCTGATGAGCATGAGGATGATAAAAATTAGACCAGCACTGCCTAAAGCAAAAACATTTCTGTATTGGATGATTGGCTTTAGAATGCTTTCTCCCTTTGCAAATAAGATAATCGTCCAGGGTATTTGTTCAAGTTTATAAAATCCTGCCACCATATCCGGGGGATGCCCTTCAGATTGAACCGTGCCAAAGGAATCGCCCTCCATTTTATTTAAAATGGCCTTTTCCAATGGGTCATTTTCCCCACCCAGAGTCTGCCGGCCTTGCATTGTCATATTGGTATGAGCCATATATTTGCCATCTTGATCAACAATACAGGCCATATCACTTTGCCACCATCCAAGCTTTATGATGTCCTTGAGCAAGTAATTAAAGCTCATTTTTACCTTAATTTGACCGCTATCATTCCCTCTGACATCAATTAAGGTCAAAATAAGCGTCACGGTTTTATGTCCTACATCGCTATCATATTCCGGATTAGAAATTTTTGATATTCGGCTGTACTGGAAATGTATCATCCTATGTTTAGCCATCATTGAATTTTCAGGAACTGAAATGAGGTGATCCTTTTCTGATAAATTCTGAAACTCAACATTAATAACGCCTTCCAGAGTTTTTATATGATCCACAATGGTATCCGGAGATATCGGTGTCTCCTTTTTTTCAGAAAGTTGAAACAGCATTTCCATTAACTCAACGGGTTTTAAAAGCCGCATTTCAATATAGTGAGCTGCCCGCTGAAGCTTTAATACAGCGGATTCATTCCACTGCTCCAAAATGGCATCCCTGGTATATAAAAAACTTAAAATACCACCGAAAAATATAATTAAAAACACCGGAAACAATAACAAGACGATGAGTCTGCCCTGAAGAGTTCTAAAATTTAATCTTTTGACAACCATAATATAAAGTCCCTATCTGACGTTATAAATTGAATAATTTTGAATTTGTCTGTTGGTCTCCTGCACAGTACAATACATATCCCCTGAACCCTAAAAAACAAAAGACTAAGAATATAAAAATTAAAAACGAAGATATCATAATTTCCCTTCCCCTTTTTTATAGGTTGTATCATTTCTTTAACAAACAATTCAGCAATTGTTGTGCCAAATGCCAAATGTCTCATTACCACAAGATTTATGCTCTACCGTTCTTTGGGTGTAATTTTGCACAAAAAAATTAAAATTGAAGAAATCACTGACTACATAGGGAAGGGCAACATGGAAAAATACTCATACATTAAAGGAACGAATCTATATCATGTTGCAATAGAAAAAATTTATCCAAAATTTGAAACCAATTGCCCCACATTGCTTCTGTTATTGAACACCACAGAGAATTTCGATTTATTAGGAATTGTAAACGATTCGATGCTCGTTAAACTCTTGATTTAAATTAATTTTCCTAAAATGCTGCGACATATTTTACGGCCGTAAAAATAATGATACCTGCTAACATGGATTTGATCACCTTGGCCGGGACAAATTTTTGACAATACGCCCCAAGATACATTCCCGCCATCCCACCGAGACCAAATAAAATGCCCAAAAGCCAATCTGGTGCTACCGATATATTTGGATAGAAAGGGGCGATGACTTGATAAAAAATTACGCCAGCTATAGAGGTTACGAAAGTTCCCATTAGAGCAGCACCTGCCACCGTAAAAATCGGTAATCCAAAAAATGTCACGAAAAAAGGAGCGATGATGGAGCCACCGCCAATGCCATAAATACCGCCCACAATACCAACAATGAAGCTAAGGATGGCAATACCCCAAAACGAAATATCAAATGCTTCATCATAGAATGTGTAGCCTATCCGTCTCAGGTTGAAGTGTGTAACCTTTACTGGCTTTAAGATCATTGGATCACCAACTCTAAGACCCGCTACCTTATCCCGATGTCTTCGTACCAGTTCTTGAAATTGTTGTTCACTGCTGACCTTGTTGGAATTGCCAGTATTTTTCTTCAGCAAATCCTTCACCATTCTGAACCCGATATAAAACAAGACAGTAGCAGCGAACAGTTTAAAATGAATCGGATTTGGAAGATAAGCCACACGGACCCAAGCCCCTATGAACACGCCCGGCAGAGTCCCGATTACAACAACCCATGCTAGTGGCCACACCATCCGATCTTCCTTACAATACCGGTACACGCCACTTGGGATGGCCACAATGTTAAACACCTGATTGGTAGCGCTGACCGAAGGATTTGTGTAGCCAAGAAATGACATTTGGAATGGCAGCAGGAGAAAAGCTCCTGACACGCCTCCCATGGATGTGAAAAATGAAATTATGAATGCTACTAATGGAGGAATCCAAAGGGCAATCTCGATTCCGGCGGTATGAAAAAACATCTCGATCTCCAAACAAAAATGTGCTTGACACACTATCACTATTAAATTAGTATTCGTGTTAGTTTAGCGCATGGGGTATTGATTGTCAATAAAGTTTGATTCCAAGATTCCATGCATATACTATTTTATAATAGTCCATCTGGAGATTTAATGACTTCAAAGACTACAGATTCCTCCTTGCCTTATTCGTTGATGCCATCACAAAAAGGAACTCAGCAGGGAAGTCTCTTTTTAATTCCTGACGGAAGGCAATATCTAGATTCAGTTCAATTACACCGATTGGAGCAATCCTTTCGGGAATGGGTGGAAAATTCTCAACGAGCAGATATCCGCTTGGCCCGCCGTCGCATTCTGATGATTTTTTTGTTGATACGTTACACAGGCGCTAAGTTGAATGAGGTACTGGCTCTGAATCTATTTAAGGATATTGATTTTAAAAATCATTTAGTTCATTTTTGCAACAAGAGCCCGGGGACAAAAACGGAGAATAGGAAAGTTCAAATTTCCTTAACTCTTGCTTTGGAGATCCAAGAGGAGCTGGCTGAGCCTTTTTTTAAAAAATTTTTGGAAAATCGATTTGATGTTGATCCGGGTTTTGCTCGTCGAAAATTTTATGAACGGGCCGAAGCCTGTGGCTTTCCCAAAAGCATTGCGGGTCCTGAGATGATCCGGAAAGCCAGAGGGGGAGAGTTGCTGCAAGGGAATATGCCGCTGCCGGCAATCCAGAAAATGTTAGGGCATGCAACTCCCGACAGGACAACATTTTATGCATCTTTTTCAACAGATGATATTCAACAGGTGACCAAGCTCTTTATCGAAAGAGAGTCATCACGCAAAACAAGTGCTCGAAATTCATTTTTTGGCAAGATCCAAGCCCTCCAAAAGGGAACTATTCTAACCGAAGTAATTTTAACAACTATTAGTGGCCATTCAGTCACCGCTATTATCACCAACAACAGCTTGGAACAGCTTTCATTAAAGAAAGGGCGGCTGATCACCGCAGAAGTCAAAGCACCTTGGATCATTTTACAAAAAGGGGAAAAAGAACCAACATGCAGTGCCGAAAATAAGTTTAATGGGATCATAGAACATATTAACAAAGGGAGAGTTAATACAGAATACACCGTTCGTATTGCTGACGGGACAGTGCTTTGTTCATTAATTTCCACGAAAGGTGCTCAACAGCTTGCCCTTGATCTCAACGATTATGTTTGGGCCGTATTCAACGGCTTCGCTGTTGTGCTGCATGCGGAT